>CAZYUX010000114.1:0-8471 GCA_964650745.1 uncultured Puniceicoccaceae bacterium | reverse complement strand
TATACCTTTTAGCATGATGCGATTGAAACATGGGCTTTGAGACACGCATGAATAAAATCCTGTTAATAGACGACGAAGACGCTTTCCGGGCGCCTATCCTCGAATTTTTCCGGATGGACGGTTTTGAAACCCTGGAAGCGGACAATGGGAAAGACGGCCTTGAACTGGCCCTGCGGGAGAAACCGGACGTGATCTTGTGTGACATTCTCATGCCCGGCCTCAACGGCTACGAAGTCCTCGCCAAACTGCGCGATTACGGGGAATTCGCCCGCGTCCCTTTCATCTTCCTTTCCGCATTGACAAATCCCGCCGAAGCCCGGCGGGGAAAAACCCTTGGCGCGGACGAATACATGACCAAACCGGTTTACCTGATGGATTTAGTCAAGGCCGTGAACGCTCAACTGAAAAAAGCCAGGGACCGCGCAAAAGGAAAAGATCACCGCCCGGCAGACATCCGCAACGATATTGCCTTGATGCTCCTTTGCCCGTCGAAGACTATTGACGAAAAACGGGCCCGCTCCGGGAAATCGTTATGAAGCGAATGCTCCGTTTTTTACGGGGTGTCATGATAAATTGGGCTCCCGTGATTGAAGAGACAGCCAAACCATGAAAAGAACGCTGGTCAAGGACGCCCTGCGCGCTGAAAGCAAAGACGAAACCATCCTGGCGCAAGGCTGGGTGCGCACCCGGCGGGATGCCAAGGGATTTTCCTTTATAGAGGTGAACGACGGCTCCTGCCTGAAGAACCTGCAAGTCATAGCGGATGCTTCGCTCCCCGGTTACGAAAAGATCAAGGCCATCACCACCGGCGCGTCTGTCAGCGTGACCGGCCGCCTTGTGGAATCCCTGGGCAAAGGCCAGGCGCTGGAACTGCAAGCTGAGCAAGTGGAGCTGATTGGACCCGCCGATGACACTTACCCTCTCCAAAAAAAAGGCCACAGCCTCGAGTTCCTCCGTGAAATCGCTCATTTGCGCCCGCGCTCGAATTTATTCGGATGCATGTTCCGGGTCCGCAACCGGCTCTCTTATGCCATCCACCAGTTTTTTCAGGAGCGCGGATTCGTGTATATTCACACCCCTATTATTACCGCCAGCGACTGTGAGGGTGCGGGGGAGATGTTTCGTGTCACAACCCTCGATCCGGCGAATCCGCCAGCGGAAAAAGGAGAACCGGATTTCAGCCGGGACTTTTTCGGCCGCCCGGCCTACCTGACCGTCAGCGGCCAGCTCGAGGCGGAGGTTTTCGCCACCGCGCTTTCGAATGTTTACACCTTTGGGCCGGCCTTCAGGGCGGAAAACTCGAACACCTCCCGCCATGCCAGCGAGTTCTGGATGATCGAGCCGGAGATGGCCTTCTGCGATTTGGCGGGCGACATGGATTTAGCCGAGGAATTTATCAAATACCTCATTCAAGACACGCTCCAAAACTGCCGGGAGGATTTGGAACTGTTCGCCCGGTTCGTGGACAAGGAACTTTTTTCCCGCCTCGATTTTGTGCTTCGGCGCCCCTTCGAGCGCGTTCCTTATGAAGAAGCCGTCCGCCTGCTGGAGTCCTCCCGGAAGGCTTTCGAGCATCCCGCCGCTTACGGGCGGAATCTCCAGTCCGAACACGAGCGCTACTTGTGCGAGGAATGCTTTCAGCGGCCCGTCGCCGTTTTTGATTTTCCCAAGGAAATCAAACCCTTCTACATGCGGCTCAACGATGACGGCCGGACCGTGGCGGCGATGGACATCCTGGTGCCCCGCATCGGGGAGATCGTCGGCGGCAGCCAGCGGGAAGAACGGCTCGGCCAGCTCGAAGCCAACCTCGATCGCTCCGGCTTGAAGAAGGAAGACTATTGGTGGTATCTGGACTTGCGGCGTTTCGGCAGCGTTCCCCACAGCGGATTCGGGCTGGGCTTCGAGCGGATGCTCATGTTTGTCACCGGCGCGGCCAATATCCGCGACGTCATCCCCTTTGCCCGCACCCCCGGCAGCGCCGAATTTTAACCGATTTCGAAGTTGTCACTCCCGGCTCCATGTCTGTATCATCGGCGGACATTCAGTTGCAACCGCCATTGTTTTTGCCGTTATGAAAAAGACCATTTTGCTTTTTGCCATCATTTCGGCCTGCTGGCTCCCTCCAGCGGGTTTCGCGCAGGAAGAAAAGGAAACCGGGGCGCCGCCGGAAATTCCGGAAGGCAGTCCCTGCTGGCAAGCTGTTGAAAACGCCTGCGAGGAAGCCAAAGCCGCTGGGGAGCATGTGCCCGGAGACATCCAGGAATGGATCCGGCAAGACCTCGCAAAAACGGGCGGATGGGAATACATGCTGGCGGAATTCGATTTGATAAAAACAGAGGACTTGGAACAAAAAATCAATGCTCTGGGCCGCCGGAACTGGGAATGCTTTTGGGTGGAACGCTCGCGCATCCGGACCACTCTCTTTTTTAAACGCCCCGCCCGCAGCAGCCTGCGTGACCTCCTGCCTCCGGAAATCCGGTCTCTTTTCACTCCCGCCGCTCCTTCCGCCAGCGCGGAACCGGAAAAAACGGAATAACTTGCATTCTTTCGCTTGCCTTTTTTTTTCGGACCCGCTAATCCATGCATTTTCAATTAATCGCAATCAACCGCCAGGGTCTTTTTAGCCTTAACAACCCAACAGCATAACCTTATGGAACTGGTAACCATATCTGTCGAAGACTTCAATAAAGTCATCTCCTCCTCCTGCGGAGACTTGGAAGAGGTCAGTCTGGAATGGGAGCAACTCGAGACGGCCTGCCAAAACCTCTTCAACAAGAAAGACTCGCATGTTTTCCTGCGCAAGGCTTCCCGCGTCCAGACCACCGGAACCGGCATCCGCTTCGAGCGCCTGCTCTTCGACCGTTACGAAGATTCATGGCAGCAAATCGTCCAGGAACAGTTCGAGAAGAACCTGGGCATTGCCGATCTCCTGCGCAAGGACGACGTGGAATATGAGCTGTTCCGCTTCTGGACGCCCGCCAATGAAATTAACGAGGAAAACGGCGCCCCCACCGGCAAGTACGTCTATCTCGAATACATCGGGCAGAAAAAATAACGCTCCCGGTTTGCCGGGCGGTGGCCGCCAGCGCCCTCCCATTGCCGCATTGCCGGAACCCGCGGCAAAAGCGGGCGTTTTTGTTGCCGGCATCCGAAATCCGCTCCCCGGTTCGCGCGGGCGGTTCCACGAAGCTGCTTGACCGGCTCATCCGCCCGGACAGCCGTTAACAAATGCCAAACAAGTCCGCCCCCTTCCAAGTCATCGCCCTCGGTCTGAACGCCGTGGATGTTCTGGTTCGCCTGCCCGCCAAGGTGGTTCCTGACGCCAAACACATGGTGGACGACCTGATTATCCAAGGCGGCGCGCCGGTTGGCTCCGGCTCCTCCGCATTGGCGCGGCTGGGTTACCGCACGGCGTTCGCGGGCAGGCTGGGGCAAAATACGCTGAGTGATATTTCGGTCGAGGAATTCAGAAAATGCGGCGTCTCCACCGACTTGATTATCCGCGACGAAAATTCGCGCCCCGCCATCGCTCTGGTCGAAATCCATCCGGAAACCGCGGCCCGCACTGTCTTCGTAAATCTGGACAACTACGGCCGCATGCGGGCGGAAGATATTCCCGCCGCCGAAATTCGCCAGGCTAAAGTCCTGATGGTGGACAGTTACGACCTGGACGCCGCGGAAAACGCCCTCCAGGCGGCGCGGGGTTCCGCTTGCCGCACCTTGCTCGACTTCGAGTCCGGTGACGCGGAGCGCATGAAGCGCCTCCTGCCCTTGGGAACCGACGCCCTCCTGCCGCTCGAGTGCGCGCGAATATTATCCGGGAAAAAAGAGCCGGAGGCCGCTTTGGAAGCCGCGGCCGGGATGACGCCGGGCCAGGCCGTTATCACGGACGGCGAAAACGGCAGCTGGGCCTGGCAGGCCGGCGGCATCCTCCATCAGCCCGCGTTCAAAGTGGCCGAACTCATTGATTCCACTGGATGCGGCGATGCTTTTCACGCCGGCTACGCCGCCGGGCTGCTCGAAGGTTGGCCCCTGCCCATGAGAATGGAATTCGGGGCGCTGCTCGCCTCGCGGGTTTTAACCCGCGTGGGCGGCCGGAGCGCTCTTCCCCGCCGCAGCGAGCTGGCGGGCATGGTCCGGCCGGAAGTGAGCGCTTCACTTAAAGACGAATTATTAAGGATGAGCAACGAGGGATGACGGCCCATTCGCCGCCCCGCTCAAATTTGTGAAAAACATGAAAAACGAAACCGCCGTCTTTGCCCTTTTTTTCGGGAACCGGGGATTTTTCCCGGAAGAACTCATTGCCGCCGCCCGGCGCGAAATGAAAAAACGGCTGGAAGGCCTCGGGTTCGGCGTCTTGATGCTGGATGAAGCGGCCACCCGGCACGGCGCGGTGGAGACGCCGGAGGAAGGCCGGAAATACGCCCGCTTTTTGGAAGACCACCGCGGCCGTTACGACGGTGTCATCCTCTGCCTGCCGAATTTCGGTGACGAGACCGGCGCCATTGCCGCGCTCCAGGATTGCGGCGTCCCCATTCTCGTCCATGCCTATCCGGACGAGCCGGATAAAATGGGTTTTGAACACCGCCGGGACGCCTTCTGCGGCAAGTTCTCCGTCATGGACGTCTTTTACCAATACGGCCTGCCTTTCACCATCTTCCCGCCCCACACCGTGCATCCGGCAAGTGAAACCTTCGGCCGGCACGCGGAATGGTTCGCCGCCGTCTGCCGCATTGTTAACAAGATGAAACGCCTGACCGTGGGGGCTGTCGGCGCCCGCACCAGCGCTTTCAAAACGGTCCGGTTCGATGAGCTGGTCTTGCAGCGTTGCGGCGTGACCACGGAGGTGATTGATCTGTCCGAAGTCTTCCTGCGCTTCCGGAGCGTGGACCAGGCGAGCGGGGCGTTTAAGGAAAAGAAAACCGCTCTCGAAACCTATGCCAACTGGGATAACGCTCCAGGAGAAACGGCCGTGAAACTGGCCAAGCTCGGTGTGGTGCTGGACGACATTATCGCGGAATGCGGGCTGGACGCCCTCGCCCTCCGCTGCTGGCTGGAACTGGAAAAGGAGCTTCAGATTGCCCCGTGCGTCCTGCTCAGCGAACTCAACAACCGGGGCATCCCGGCGGCGTGCGAGGTGGACGTGGGCAACGCCGTCATGATGACCGCTTTGCGCCTGGCTTCCCAAACTCCCGCCACTTGTCTCGACTGGAACAACAATTACGGGGATGAGCCGGACAAATGCATCCTTTTCCACTGCGGCCCCGTGCCCAGGGAAATGATGACGGCCAAGGGGAAAATCGTGGACCACCCCATGTTCGCCAAGGCATTGGGAGACGGCTGCGGCTGGGGCCCTTGCGTCGGCCGCATCGCCCCTTCTTCCATGACTTTCGGCAGTTTGAAAACCGAAGCCGGCAAACTCGTCTGTTATCTCGGAGAAGGGGAGATAACCGGGGACCCCATTGCGGAAAACTGCTTCGGCTGCGGGGGAGTGGCTCAAATTGAGAAGCTGCAAGACAAACTGCGAATCATCGGGCGCAACGGTTACCGGCACCATCTCAGCCTGACCTTCGGCCGCCACGCCATTCCCGTCCGCGAAGCCCTGGAAACTTACCTGAATTACGAATTCACCCCGCTTGATAAATAGCGCCGCACTCTTGGCGGGATAACGGCCGCTTTTCAGAGAAACAGAAATGAGAAAATTAACTGTGGCATTGCTGCAGATGAATCCGCGCGGGACGGACCAGGAGGCCAACCGCCAAAAAGGGGAGGATTTCTGCCGCCGGGCCAAGGCAATGGGGGGTGACATCGCCCTCTTTCCGGAAATGTGGAATATCGGCTACACCTTTTTCGCTCCTGAAGAATCCGGCGCGCGGGAAGCATGGGAAGCAAACGCCATCGGACAGGACAGCGGCTTTTTCCAGTGTTTTAAAAACCTCGCCGCCGAGCTGAACATGGCCATCGCCATAACGCACCTTGAAAAAACGGCAGGCCGACCGCGCAACGCGGTAACATTAATTGACCGGCGCGGCGAAGTCCGGATGACCTGCGCCAAGGTTCACACCTGCGAGTTCGGTATTGAGGCCGCGGCTGCGCCGGGTGACGGATTCCGTGTCTGTTCTCTGGATACCGGCGCCGGTGACGTCCAAATCGGGGCCATGATCTGCTACGACCGCGAGTTTCCGGAGAGCGCCCGCATCCTCATGCTCAAAGGGGCGGAGATCATCTTCGTCCCCAATGCCTGCAATCTCGAAATCGACCGCTTGAGCCAGTTCCGGGCGCGGGCATTCGAAAACATGGTTGGGATGGCCATGACGAACTATCCCGCGCCGAAAGCCAACGGGCACTCCATCGCTTTCAGCGGCATCCATAGCGAAGACGATAAAAGCGATGACATGCTCCTGGCCGAAGCGGGCGCCGAAGAAGGCCTTCATCTCGCCTCTTTCGATCTCAATGGTTTAAGAAAATACCGGCAAGAAGGAGTTTGGGGGAACGCCTACCGCAGGCCGCGCTTTTACGCGCAACTGCTGGAAGAGGAGGTGCGCGAGCCCTTCATCCGCGATAAAGCAACCAGGTAGTGATAATTTGAAATATCCGGGTTAACTTTCTTTCTTTTTCTTAAGCCGGTAGCGGACAAAATCCCGGGGAACGCCGAGGAGCCTGGCCGCGGCGGAAACGTTGCCGTCGCTCTGGCGCAACGCCAGCTCGATAAAACGGCGGTTGGCTCGCTCAATCGAAAAACCTTCCTCGGGCGGCGCCCAGCCGGGGTTGAGCCAGTCCGCCGCCGCGTTTGGCTTGGTTTCCGGGCTGTCCCCCGCGGGCAGGTTTTCGAAGCGCAACGGCCCGCTGCCTTCCAGGATAAGGGCGCGCTCAATTTCATGGGCCAGTTCCCGGACATTCCCCGGCCACAGGCAGGCCTGCAAGCGGACCATTCCCTCAGGGGCGATTTCCGCCTGTTCCAGCCTGTAACGGCGCCGCAAACGGCCCAGCAGGTGCCCGGCCAGCGCCGGTATATCCTCCCGGCGTTCTCTCAAAGGCGGCAGCCGCAGCCGCAGCAAGTTCAGCCGGTGGAACAGGTCGTCACGGAAACGCCCTTGGGCGGCCAGTTCTTCCAAGTTGTGCAGGCTGGCGGCAATAAGCCGCGCGTCCGCCGCTTTGCTCCGGTTGCCTCCAACCCGCCGGATGACCCGTTCTTCGATGGCCGTGAGCACCTTGGCCTGGATGGCGGGAGACAGGCTTGATATTTCGTCCAAAAACAATGTTCCGCCATGGGCCGCCTCGAAAAGTCCGATGCGCTCCTTCCGGGCGTCGGTGAACGCGCCCCGTTCATGCCCGAATAATTCGGACTCGGCTAAAGTTTCCGGCAGAACCGAGCAGTTGACTTCGATGAGGGGCTGGCCAGCCCGCGGCCCGCTGTAATGCAGCCAGCGCGCAATGGCGGACTTGCCTGTCCCCGTTTCTCCCTCGATGAGAACAGGCGGCGGGCGCTCCGCCAAACGCCGGTCAGCCTCCAGAATTTTATTCAGATGTTGGCGCACGGTCTCCAGTCCGGCGCCGAAGCAAAACTCTGTTTCTCTGGCCGGCCCCGAATCGCGGCGGTGCTCGAGATCCCGCTGGCGCTGGCGGGTTTCCCGGCATCGCTCGAAAACCAGAGGCAACTCATCGGGATCGAAAGGCTTGGCCAGGTAATCCAGAGCGCCCAGCCGCATCGCCTCGACAGCTGACGCCACGCTCCCTTCCGCCGTCATCACCACCACGGCCGCGTTCGCGGATATTTCCCCCGCGCGCAACAGTTCCAAGGCGTTGCCGTCGGGCAGGTTGATATCCAGCAGGACGTAGTCGAAATGCTCCCGCCGCAAAACCTTCCGGGCTTCGGCCAGCATGCTTTTTTCCGTCACCCGCGCTTCCTTGCGGCGCAAAAACGCTCCCAGTTCCTTGCGCAGGAACACTTCGTCTTCCAGCACCAGTATATCCTTGCCCTTTAATGACGCCTGGCCCATTTCTCTTCTCGTTAAAATCACATTTCCGTCACGCTTCAAACAATTTTGCCTTTTTAGTTGCGGAGGCGCTGAAAATGGTCTATTGTTTTAACAAATTTCTGCCGCGCCACTCGGAAAAGATGGATGGAGCAACTGCTGACTCTTTAGCCGAATCAGCCTCGCGGGTTTTTACCGTGCAGGCTCCCAGCGGTTTGCATGCGCGGCCCGCCGCCATGATTGTGCGCATTGCCAACCGCTATGAGGCCGAAATCGTGGTTGAAAAAGACGACGGCCAAACCAGCGCCCGCAGCATCATGGGCCTCATGATGCTCGCCGCCGGCAAAGGCGCCGAGCTTCGTTTCCTCGCCTCCGGCAAGGACGCCCAAAAAGCTCTCGACGACCTTGCCGGTTTCTTCGACCGCAAGTTTGCCGACGCCTATTATTACTCCGAAAAAAATAGAATGGACATTTAGGCGGCATAACGGACGGCGG
>CAZYUX010000113.1:0-8663 GCA_964650745.1 uncultured Puniceicoccaceae bacterium | reverse complement strand
GGCCGAATTTACAGATGTTGAGCCCTCCCGGCGTGACGCGCAGTTCCGGGTCCCGGGTCAGGTTTCCCATCAGAATCACTTTGTTGTAAGAGGCCATGCGCGCTCGGCTTGCCGGATTAGAGCCTTTCCACAAAAAGCTGTTTCACGGCGGAGTCCAGCCGCAGTTTTTCCCGCAGGGCGGCCGGGCTGCCTCCGGGGCCTTTGAAGCCGATCCGCAAATAGGTGTCACCCGTATGCTGTTTGTCGGTGACGCGGACGAAGTCCTTCCGCCCCAGGCTTTCCACTTCGCCGGCCTCGCACCCCACGGAGGCGATGGCTTCCTTGAGGTTGTCCGACAGGGTTTCCGCGGGCGCTTCCGACCCTCGGCTGTCGAGGATGAAGATGGCCCGGTAGGGATTAATCGTTTTCGTGCTCACTTGTTTTTAATCGTTGATTGAGTTGATTCATGGCGGGAACCGGCCCTTTGTCAACCAGCAGTTGCAGTCCGGCGAGGATTTCCTCCATTTTTTCTCCAAGGCGGGCCAGCTCTTCGCGCCGGAACCGGCTTAGCATAAAATCCTTGATGTCCAGCTCCGCCGGGAGTTTCGGCCCCACGCCCACGCGGAAGCGGATGAAATCTTCCCCGGCGTGCCGGAAGAGGCTGGCGATGCCATTGTGCCCGCCCGCGCCGCCCCTTGTGCTGATCTTGACCCGGCCCAGCGGAATTTGCGCCTCATCATGGATGACGGCCATCTGCCCGGCCGTCAGGCGGTGAAAGCGCAAGAACGGCCCCAGCGCGCGCCCGCTTTCATTCATGTAAGTCTGCGGTTTGACCAGGAACAGGCCGCGGTCCCCGGCGGAGAGGCGGGCCACCCTGGCTTCAAAACGGTTTTCCCGCCGCCATGCGGCGCCCTTGCGCCGCGCATAGGCGTCCAACACGATGAATCCCGCGTTATGCCGCGTTTTGCGGTAGCGCAGCCCGGGGTTGCCCAGGCCCGCTATGACGGATACCGGCATGATGCAAAAAACAAGGCCAGATGGCGCCCGAAACCCGTCAGGACGATTCCTCCGCTTCGGCCGTTTTCTTTTCTTCTCCGGCCGGAGCTTCTCCTTCGGCTTCTTCGGGCGCTTCCTCCTCCGGTTTCTCTTCCTCTTCCGTTTTGCCCACGCAAGTGACGATGACCGTCTCCGGCGCGGAGAGGAACTTGACTCCTTCCAGCTCGCCCAAATCCCTCACGTGAATGGATTGCCCCACCAGCAGATCCGACACGTCCACCTCGATGTGCTCCGGCAAGTGCCGGGGCAGGCAGCGCACCTCCACTTCGTGGGCGTGGACCTCCAGCAAACCCCCGTCCCGTTTCACCCCGACGGCTTCTCCGGTGACGTGGACAATCACGTCCGTCGTCATCGGTTTGTCCGTTTCGATTTCCCGGAAATCAATGTGCAGAAAGTGGTCCGTAAGGGGATGGCGCTGGACCTCCTGGATGATGGTAAAAACTGGTTTTTCCTCTTCCCGGTGGATTTCAATCAGGACCGTCGCGCCCGACATCTGCTGCCACAGCTTGAGAAAATCCGCCCGCTGGATCGCAAGGCTGTGGTTTCCAGATTTGCCGTAAAGCACGGCGGGAATCTGCCCGTTGCGGCGCAGGCGCCCCGCGGGGCCGCGGCCTTTTTCCGTCCGGTTGGTGACCTTTAGACTGATTTGTTTCATGTTTTTAAATGATTTGACGGGCGGCGCGCCGCCCGCGCGCGCGGACAGTTCCAGAAAAAGAGGAACGTAAATAAAGAAGGCAGGGAAAAATGCAAACAAAACTTTTTCCAGCCGCCCGCCAGGCCGCCGGATGAATCAGCGGTTTTCGGACGCGCCCGGCTGGCGTTTGCGAAGTGTTTCGGGCTGCGGGGATTTTGGATTTTCACGGTAAGGGCCCAGAAAAACTTCGGCGGCGAGGGCGCATTCGATGCCGAAGGGCAAGTATCCGGCATAGCCGAGCAGGGGCATCTCGAAGAGATGGAAGCGGTTGACGTAAGGAACGGCGTATTCCCAGTGGGCCAGGCTGCCGGAATTCCACATTTCCCAGAAAAAACCGCAGAGCAGCGCCGCCAGGGCCAGCCGGCAAACCTCCCGCCAGTCGCCGGTTCTCAACGGCGACAGCACGGTGCCCCGGCCCCGCAAGGTTTGCTCCGAGGCGATAATAAACAGCGGCGCGAGCCACAACAGTGGAAATAAAAAATCCGGCCAGACGCCGGTTCCCGCCAAACCCGCGCAGGACAACGCCAGCGCCACACCCGCCAGCCTTTTCGGACGCGCCGGCGGCAGGGATATGAAATTATCCAAGCCCGCCGTCAGCCGGGGGAAGGTGGCCAGCCATTCGCGGACGCTCAGCACGGCGGGCAGCACCGTGGCGAAGGGCAGCGTGGCATAGATAAAATACTCGAAGGGCGTGAACGTTTCCGTTCCGGTGTAATGCCAGTTCTGCACGAACCGGTTGAGATACTCGAAGAACCACCAGAAAGCGGCGCTCAGGGGGAACAAAGCCAAAAAGTAACCGGCGCGGCGCGTCATCAGACACCGGCCCGCGCGGCGGAACGTCAAGGCATTCACCACCAGGATAAACGTGATCCATAACGGGGTGAAAGTGTGCGCCTGCCAGGGCCGGAACCACTCGAACCGCGTCCACGCCAGGACCCATGCGCCCGCGTTCAAGCCCAGCCCCAGCCACCCCCACCAGGGGAAGGGCTTCGTCTCGGTTTTCACGGGGACGGTTTTCCGCCAGCCGCGGGAGACACGAATCAAAAAAGGCAGAATCACCGCCAGTATCAGGATTGCCGAGGCCATGAAAACCGGCCGGGAAAATCCGGAGTGCTCGACGTAACGGGAGCGCGGCGGAAACTCGATATACCGCTCCAGCGGCAGCCCCGCCGCGGCAACGCCGGCCAGCGGCGGCCCCAATAAAAGCAGCGCGTAAAACGGCAACATTTTCATGGCTCCATATCCTTTAGCCGGCAAGAAAACCGGCTATGCAGGCGGTCATCAGGCAGGCCGCCATCCCCCCCGCCAGTGACGGCAGAGCCAGCCGGGCCAGGCTGGCCCGCTGGTTGGGCGCCAGCACCGAGATGCCGCCGA
The DNA here is from genome assembly GCA_964650745.1 of uncultured Puniceicoccaceae bacterium. Lineage (GTDB taxonomy): Bacteria > Verrucomicrobiota > Verrucomicrobiia > Opitutales > CAZYUX01 > CAZYUX01. The sequence continues at coordinate 5,560 of CAZYUX010000113.1, read as the reverse complement.
TGAGAATGCCCAACGAGCCGAAATTGGCGAAACCGCACAACGCGTAAGTGGTCACGACGATGGTCTTGTCATCGGTGATAATCCCCTCCTTCATCATGGCGCTGAAATCAATGTAGGCGACGAATTCATTCAGGACCACCTTTTCCCCCAGCAACTGGCCCACGTAAAGCGCGCTTTCGGTGTCCGCGCCGATAAGCCAGGCCACGGGAGCGAACACGGCGCCCAGCATGAATTGGAGCGTCAGCCCCTCGTAAGCGCCTCCGGTGGCCCTGGCAATCAGGCCGTTCAAGCCCGTCAAACGCCCGAGACCGTCCTCGCAAATGTAATTCACCATCGCGATCGCGGCCATGAACACCAGCAGCGCCGCGCCGACGTTGACGGCCAGCTTCACGCCCTGGGCCGCGCCGTTCATCATCGCGTCGAAGATATTGACGCCGAACTTCTGACCGCTGATTTTCATCTCGCGGTCAATCTCCCGCGTCTCAGGCAGGATGAGTTTGGCGCAGACGATGGCGGCCGGGGCCGAAAGGATGGAGGCGGTCATCAGGTGCTTGCCGAAGAGCAGCTGCCGCGCCGCGTCCCCGCCGCCGAGGAACCCCATGTAAGCCATGAAGACGCCCCCGGCAATGGTGGCCATGCCGCCAGTCATCAGGCACAGGATTTCCGAGCGGGTCATGCGCTCGATGAAGGGTTTGACCATCAGCGGCGCCTGGGTCATGCCGACGAAAATGTTGGCGGCGGCTGCAAGGCTCTCCGCGCCGGAGAGGCGCATGGTCTTGTTCATCAGCCAGGCCATGGCATAAACCAGTTTCTGGAGAATGCCCGCGTAGTAGAGCACCGAGGTAAAAGCCGCGAAAAAGACAATGGTGGGCAAAACCTTAAAAGCGATGGTTGCCCCGTAGGTGGCGTGGTTCTTCGCCAGGTCGCCGAATACAAAGCCCGCCCCGGTTTCGCTGAACTCGAGGATTTTAATAAAAAACCGGGTGACGCTCTCGAGGGCTTGCCCGGCCGGCGGCACTTTCAGCGCCAGCAGGGCCAGGACGAACTGCAAGGCCAGCCCAGCCCCGGCCAGCCGCCAGTCAATGCTCCGCCTGTCCCGGCAGAGCCAGCAGCAAAAACCGGCCAGCGCCGCCAGCCCCAAAAGCATCCGCCCGAGTTCCATCAGCGTTTGCATCATGGCGTCATCTAAAAGGGGAATGCCCGCCGGGGCAACCGTAACATCGAAGGCGCGGGCGCTTTACTTTTCCGGTTCGCGGGCTAATTTCAGGGCCATGCTTTTCCGGTTCAGCCTCTACGGTTTTCTCAAGAACCAGCGCTACTTCGAGCCATTCCTCGTGCTCGCCTTTCTCGAAAAAGGCCTGAGCTTTTTCCTCATCGGTCTGCTCATCGCCTTCCGGGAAATCACCGTCAACGCCTTGGAAATCCCCTCAGGAGCGGCGGCCGACCTCCACGGCCGGCGGCGGTGCATGATCCTTTCTTTCGTTTCCTATATCGTGAGCTTCGTCATCTTCGGGCTGGCGGAAAACCTGGGGCCGCTGTTTCTGGCCATGTTTTTTTTCGGCGCCGGGGAAGCCTTCCGCACGGGCACGCACAAGGCCATGATTTTCACATGGCTGCGGCTGCAAGGGCGGACGGACGAGCGCGCGAAGTTCTACGGCTTCACCCGCAGCTGGAGCAAAATCGGATCGGCGCTTTCGGTGGTTCTGGCGGCGGCATTCGTCTTTGTCAGCGGCAACTACGTGTATGTTTTCTTTTTCTCCATCATCCCTTATATGGCAGGGCTGATTAATTTTCTGGGTTATCCCAGGGAACTGGACCTGGATCCGGAACACAAACCGGCCCGCGCGCGCATGCATACGCACTTGATGGAGACGTTCCGCGAGGTGTTCCGCAAGCCCGGCTTGCGCCGGCTGGTGGCGGAATCCATGGGCTTCGAGGGCATCTTTCACGCCGTCAAGGACTACTTGCAGCCGGTGCTGCACGCCGCCGCCGCGGCGTGGCTGGCAGGTTTGGCGGCGGTTCCGGACTGGACGGACGAGCGGCGCTCGGCGCTGATGGTCGGAGCGGTCTACTTCGGGCTTTACCTGCTCTCGGCCTGGGCGAGCCGCCAGTCCCACCGCGTGGCCGGCGCGGCCCGGGGCGAAGAGCAGGCGGCGCGGTTGCTGTGGGGCGCGGGAGTCATCGTGTTCGGGGCGCTGTTTCTATCCGCTCTCGGGAACATCTTCCCCGTGCTCATCGCCGCGTTTGTCCTGCTGCACGTCCTGCAAAATTTTTGGCGGCCCATTCTCATCAGCCGGTTCGGCACCCGCGGCAACGAGGCGCAAGGCGCCACCGTCTTGTCCATAGAAAGCCAGAGCCAGCGCCTCGCGACCATGGCCGCGGCGCCCCTGCTGGGCCTGGCGGTGGACTTTGTGTCGGCCCGTCATTTAGGGGGGCGTTTCTGGCCCGCGGGAGCGGCGGGGTTGGCGGCGGCCCTTTATTTTTACATCACGGCGCGGCGCGGCCGGGAAAAATGAACGATGCAAAGGATGGCGCGGTTTTCACCGCGGAACCGCTGCGGAGGGGCGGGCAAGGAGCGCTGGATTTCCCCCCCAAAAAAAACCCCCGCGCCGTGTCGTGCGGCCTCGGGGGCTTTTGCGCATTGAAAGGGGAGCCAAAAAAATCAGCTCTTCTTCCGGCGGCGGCGGTAGGCGGCAATGCCTGCCGCTCCGGCAGCCATCAGCAGCGCGGCATGTGAGGATTCCGGAACCGCGGTGATGGCGGGGTCTCCGGACACGTCCTCATACGCGAACGCGCCCAGCGTGATGGTGGCGTCAGGATTGAGCGTGACATAGGCCCAGCCGGCGTGCTGATTGCCGCTGCCTCCCATGTCGAAGCGCAGGCCGAGCCAGCCGGTGTCACCAGGACTCCAGTTGCCGTAACTGTATTGGGTGTGAAGGGCGCCGGCGAAAGTTCCTGTCCCAATTGGGGTGGCATCCTCGGGCCGCACGGAGAACCCTTCCGTGGCGATGTAGGCCGGCTGGTTGACGGTTTGACCGAGAACCGGCCCAAAGATGGCGGCGCTGCCGTTGTTGATGGGGCGGATCATGGCGTCCTTGTAGGTGTTCCCGTATAAAAATACTGACCGGTTCCACAGAAAGAACTCCTCGTGCGCCGTTCCATTGTCAAGGACTGTGCCGGTGCGGTAGCCTTGCCCGTCCACGTCTATCCCGTCTATGTCTATAAAGATTCTGCCGCCCGGATCGGCGGTGGCGGGCGAGGAAAGATCATATTGCTGCAATTCGGCCCCCGCCTCGGGAATAAGGATCATGCCCGCGGCGGCCGACAATGCCATCGTCCGGTAAGACGGCAGGCGCTGGCGCAAGTTGCTTTTAATAGAATTTTTTTTTGTTTTCATTTTTGGGCTTGGCTTTGGCGCGATTTTGAATTGTAAAATTATTTGGGGCGCAAGCTTGTGAAAAAGGACTTGTCCTGTCAATCTCTTATGGAAGGTTTTTTCACTGCGGGGTTTCCGTATTATTCGCCCGTGAGGAAGCGGTGGCAGGCCTTGGCGGCGCCGCGGCCGTCGTGAATGGCCCAGACGACGAGGCTTTGGCCGCGCCGCATATCCCCCGCCGTGAAGATCCCCGGCACATTCGTGGCATATCCTCCGTGTGCCGCCCGGACGTTGCCCCGCGCGTCAGTCTCTAAATCCAGTTGCTCAATCAGCAATTTTTCCGGGCCTGAAAATCCAAGGGCCAGGAGAACCATTTGCGCAGGCAATTCGCGTTCCGTTCCCGGTGTTTCCCTGGGGGCCAGCCGGCCTGCATCGTCCTCGGCCCATTCGATGTTGATGGTTTCAAGGGCGCGGACGTTCCCCTGGCCGTCGTCCAGGAAGCGTTTCGTCATGACTTGGAATTGCCTCGGATCCGCGCCGAAGCGGCGGGCGGCTTCTTCCTGGCCGTAATCAAGTTTATAGGTTTTTTCCCATTCCGGCCAGGGGTTGCCGGGCGCGCGTTCATCCGGCGGGCGGGGCAGTATTTCCAGTTGGGTGATGCTTTTGCATCCCTGGCGCAGGGCCGCGGCCACGCAGTCCGTGCCGGTATCGCCCCCGCCGATAACCACGACATCCTTGCCCCCCGCGTCCAGGGGAGGGCGGGTGTCATCGAAATTGTGATCGAGAAGCGTTTTCGTAACGCCGGTCAGGTAATCCATGGCAAAGTGGATGCCGGCCAGGTTCCGGCCTTCGATGGGCAAATCCCGCGCCAGAGCCGCGCCGCCGCACAGGACCGCCGCGTCGAATTCCTTCAGCAGTTTGTCCGCGGGATAATCGCGGCCGGCTTCAGTGTTGGCGGTGAATTGAACGCCCTCGCGGGCCATCAGTTCGGTCCGCCGTTCAACCACCGCCTTTTTGTCGAGTTTCATGTTGGGAATGCCATACATGAGCAGGCCGCCGAAACGGTCCGCCCGCTCGAAGACGGTGACTTGGTGGCCCGCCCGGTTGAGCAGGTCCGCGCAGGCCAGGCCGGCGGGGCCGGAGCCGACGACGGCCGCCTTTTTGCCGGTGCGCCGCCTGGGCGGGCGGGGCCGCATCCAGCCTTCCTCCCAAGCCTTGTCAATGATGGCGCGCTCGATGTTCTTGATCGTCACCGGCGGCTTGATGACGCCCAGCACACAGGAATGTTCGCAAGGCGCGGGGCAGACCCGTCCGGTGAATTCGGGGAAGTTGTTTGTTTTGAGCAGCCGGTCCAGGGCTTCCTTCCACAATCCCCGGTAAACGAGGTCGTTGAATTCCGGAATCAGGTTGTTGACCGGGCAGCCGCTGGCCAGACCGCTTAAAATCATGCCGGTGTGACAGTAAGGAGTGCCGCAATCCATGCAGCGCGCGCCCTGGATGCGCAGCCTGTCCTCTTCGGGATGCGCTTTGAACTCCCGCCAGTCCCGCAGGCGCTCCGTCGGGGGGCGCTCCGGGATGTTCTCCCGCGGGTATTCCATGAATCCTGTCGGCTTGCCCATGTCAGTTGATGAAGAATGTGAAAATCAGTGAATTCCGCCGCTTTAGTGATGCATGTCAGTTTCGGTCAGCGGTTTCCATCAGTTGCCGTCGAGGCGCGCGAGGACGCGGGCGTTTTCCTGGAAGGCGGCCATGACGGCCTCTTCCCCGGCCAGTCCTTTGGCCTCCATGCGTTCGATAGCGGCGAGCATGCGCTCGTAATCTTTTGGAAAAACTTTGGTGAAGCTGGGCATCCATTCGTCCCATTCGCCGAGGATTTTCCCTCCCAGCTTGCTGCCGGTGTAATGGACGTGGCGCTCGATCATGGCTTTGACTTCCGCGATTTCCTCCGGCGGGCATTCGTCGAGTTTATAGACGTTGACCATGCTCTGGTTCAGGCGCAGGTAGAAGTCGTCGAAAGGGTCCATGACGCAAGCCGTCCCGCCGGTCATCCCGGCGGCGAAATTGCGCCCCGTCTGGCCGAGGACGACGACCTTGCCGCGGGTCATGTATTCGCAGCCGTGGTCGCCCACGGCGTCAACCACGGCGTTCAAGCCGCAGTTGCGCACGCAGAAGCGCTCGCCGGCC
>CAZYUX010000112.1:0-8679 GCA_964650745.1 uncultured Puniceicoccaceae bacterium | reverse complement strand
TTTCTGCGCGGGCCACTCGTCTCCTTTGTCATTTTCCTTGAATTTTGGAAAAAGAGGATAGGGACTGCGGCTCATGGCATTGATGAGCATCCAGTTATAGAAAGTGACAAGCAGCAGCCAGCCCAAACATGAGACTGCGGCCAAAACCCAGTAAGGCCGGTCAATCCATCCCTGCGACAAAATAAGAACCGGCGTGAAAAATGTGACAAACAACCACCAGCACCAGCGGCTGAAAATGGCGGACACCGGCGATCCGAACCGGTGGCTTGTCAGCGAAAAAAACACACATGCGCTAAAAAATAGAATAAAAAGATGCCGCAGGGAAATGATTTCCGTGAAATCTCCGAACATGGCGTCTAAAAATTGGTTGCGGCAGCGCGCCCGCGGCTAATTCAAGCGCAACGGCATGACAACGCACAGGAAGCTGTCCGGGGTCCGGAACACGCCGGGGCTCAGCTCGTCCTTGAACTCGAATATCACCTCGTCCCTTGTCAGCGCCTTGAGCGGCCCCATAAGAAATTGCGGATTGAAGGACACTTGAATCTCCGGCCCCTCGTATTCGACATTGAGAGGCACCGCGGACTCGCCCACGTCCGGGCTTTGAGAGGAGACTTCCAGAAGGTTCGGGCTGATTTTTATTTTAACGGCATGGTTCTTTTCACTGGCTACCAAAGCGGCCCGGTGAACGCAGGAGAGCAGATTCTCTCGGTTCACCTTCAGATGCCGGTCGGTTTCCTTCGGAATAACTTGCCGATAATCCGGATAGTTGCCTTCCACCAGCTTTGAAACCAGAAAAACGGAACCTTTCATCCCTGTGTTTTCCTCTTCACCGTTCACGTTGATTTCAAATGCCGCCTGCCGTTCATTAAAAGCTATCCTCACCGTGTCGCCTTGATCCAGCAGCCTTTCCATCTCCGCCACGGTTTTCGCCGGCAGGATGAGTTTCCCCTCGTTTTCCTTGCCGACCTCCATCTCCTTGCTGATGACGGCCAGTCTCCGCCCGTCCGTCGCCACCAAGGTCAATTTTCCATCCCCAAAGTTGAAGAACACGCCGTTCATAATGTAGCGTGTCTCATCCGTGGATTGCGCGTATGACACACTTTTGAGCATCCGCAAAAGATCCGCTTGGGTCATCACAAAGGAATGTTTGTCCGCGAACGCCGGCAACGGCGGAAACTCGCCGCTCTCGATTCCCATCACACGGAAATGGTCCCGCCCCGAAGCGATGGAAGCCCGGTTTTGCTCCGAAACGCTTAATGACACTTCCAAGCTTGGCAGCTCGCGCACAATTGTGGCCAAACGCCGCACCGGCAGCGTAATGGACCCGCCCTTCTCCACCTCAGCCTGAATCCGGCAACGAATGCCCATCTCCAAATTTGTTGTCGTCAGGGAAATTTCATTCTCCCCGGCTTCGATGAGCACATTACTGAGGATCGGCATGGTGGCCCTGGCTCCCACGATGTTGAGAACCTGCTGCAGGCCATTACTGAAATGGTCGCGGTTGATCTTGAACTTCATGATGTCTGACAGTTAGCGAAATATGGAGTCTTTTGACAACCATAATATATTTACCTTTTAAACTAAGGAAAATTATTACATATAATTATGGCTTGTCAATATCTCAGGCATGTGCGGCAACTGCTTTGTAAGGAAGGGTTTTTGAAAGCCTGTCCGGTGAGCAAGAAAGAGAAAAGGCGTGAATACCGCAAGGGAAGACGGTGTAAAAATCCCGGTTATTTTTTATTAACAGCTTGTTCGGAGGCGGGCTCACATATTATCTTTTTCCCTAATAGATGGAAATGAAGGAGGAGGCCGTAAAAGATATAAATAAGAAATATTATCGCAATGGCAATGGAGCGGAGCAGATAAATGAAGACGAGAACGACGAGAAGGCAGATGAAGGGTTTGAATGTCAGTTCCGTGCTCCATCCGATATTTTTGAAGTTTGGATAAGAGATATCGCTGATCATAAGAGTGGCGATAAGCAGGAGAAGCGCCGGGAGAAAAATCAGCCAGCCTTGCAGTTCAATTCGGTTCATTACCAGAACCAGCGAGGCAATCATGCCTGCCGCGGCGGGCGAAGGCAGGCCCGCGAAAGTTTCACTCTGGGTTTCCGGCGAGGATTTTTCGATCAGAGGATGCGTTAATACGTTAAATCTTGCCAGACGAACGGCCACGCACAATAAGTAGATAAAACTGACTATCCAGCCTATGTTGCGATAAAAAGGAAAGCTGGCGGTTGGAGAGAGAATTAGAAAAAAAACCATAAGGGCGGGAGCCATACCGAAGGAGACTGTGTCGGCGATAGAATCGAATTCTTTGCCGAAAAGTGACTCGCGGCCCCCCAGCCGCGCCAGCCGCCCGTCCAGCGAGTCAAAAATTACACCGGCGAGGATAAACCACACCGCTTGCTCATAAAGCATTTCCGGAGTCTGCGTTTGTTTGACGAAAAAAAGCTCGTCTGACACGGGCACTTCGGAGACAAACTTGGCTTGGATGCACCGGATGACCGCCATGAAACCGCAAAAAAGGTTGCCCGCCGTCATTAAATTGGGCAATATGTAGATTTTAGCGGCCTCCGAGGGCTTGATCTGATCCGGGCAGTTGTCAGCATGTTCTGGCATATGAAAGTCAGGCGGTTATTTTTTTAATGTTTCCAAATATTTCCAGAAAGATTGATGGCGCTCGAGGATTTGCTCTTCGGTGACGGGCAGCTTGAAACGGAACGCGAAATCCATAAACGTGTTGCGGTGAAGAATGTAATGGCTGTAAAGAACATCGCCCGACACGGTGAAGTAACAGCGGAATTCCCCGGCCCGGACCCGGTAAAAAATGTTTCCGGCGCGGTTGAACCGGCCGACAGCGCCGGCATCCCCGTGTAATTGCCGCGGTGTAATGGCGCTGACGACCTCAACGATTTTCATCTGTTCGGGGATGGAAAGCTTGTTCAGCTCTGCCATGCTTTGATCACTGAACGTCACCTGATACATAGGCTGCCGGCGTCCGGAACTTTTTATCCGTCATCTGCCATTATTGGCGGCTGGCGTTTTCCTGCAACTTTTTAAACGCGGGGGGGTTTCAACAGGCATGAAAAAACCGGATTTATTTAGCAGGAGAGAGAGTTCAGGGGGTTGTTAGACTGATTAAAAAAACCGCTCCGTCCCGGCCGCGAGGCTTAACGGAGCGGTTTTTTTGGCGCCGGTAACTCCGAAAAAACAAACCATCTGCGCCGGGCGGAACCCCCGCTTCGGGGCTGCCTCTCGAAATATATTTTAAGAACGGGCCCGTCTGTCTGGACAAGAAACCAATGACGGCGGGTATAATGCTCGCGGCTGCGGGAACGGCATGGGCCGGTTTCCTTCCATTTTTTCAACACCCGCGCCACGCGGCAAATTTTCCGCTTCCACATGAATTTGCCCGGCGGCAGCGGTTCGCCCGGAACTGCGCATTCTGTTATAAAAGAGCCTGGCAGCGGCCTCAGCATTTCGCCGCAAAAACGCTCTTCGGTAAAGAGGCCCGCTTTCATCTACTTGTCCGCGAAATAAAGCACATAAGCCGCAACCGACCCCGCGATGGCCAAAACCGTAATTGCAAACAGGATGGATAATTTTTTATTTTTTAAGGACTCGTTGGCGCTTTCCTCGATAGCTTTCTGGGAGGGGGAGAGGTGTTTCTTTTTGACGGTCTTTTTTTTCGCCACTTTCCTTTTCACCTTCTTCTTCGGTTTGGAACGGCGCGCGGAGCGGCGGGTCTCTTCCGGCGGCGGACGTCTTCCGGCGGCGGGCGTTTTGGATTTCACCACTTCCGGAACAGGTTCTTTTTCCGGCGGCCGGCTCTCTTTTGAAACGGTGTGCGGCACGGTTTTTTCCGGTTTGGGCGCGGCCTTTTTTTGCGGCTGGGGTGTTTGCGCCGCTGGTATGGCCAGCGGTTCCGGCGGAGGGGATTCCCTTTTTTCCGCCTTTTCGGTGTGCGGCGTCCTCTCTCTTGGCGTGCCGATGGCCGCTCCGATGACTTCCGCCGATTCGGGACGGTCCGCCGGATCCTTGGCCAGGCAGGCCGCCGCCGCTTTTTCCCAGGATTCGGGCACAGGGTCGTCATGGATTCCCTGAAACATGCGCCATTCAGTCATGCGCCGGGGTGTGTCGTTTTCGATTTGTCCGGCTATGTCTCCGCTGTGGAAGGGCGGAGTTCCCGTGATTAACTCGTATAGGAGGACGCCGGCGCCGTAAATATCGTCCGCCGCCGCGGGCGGTTCGCCTTTGAGCTGTTGCGGGCTCTGGTAAGCAATAAGCGGCCGGGGCGGCTCCCCTTCCAGGTTCGTCATCAGCCGGCTCTTGATCTTCCGGGAGGTGGCGAACGCCGCCACTTGCAGAACGTTTTCGCGGGTGAGCCACAGGTTGCCGGGATTGAGGTCGAGATGGAACACGTTTTTCGAAGTGTGGGCATAATGCAGAGCGTCGCATAATTCGCGGCACCAGATGCCCAGCTGGTCGCATTCGAAGATGCCGTGGCGTTGTTTTTGCTGGAGGTCGCTCATGGTTTGCGCCGGCGCGCCTGCATGAATCACCGCGGCGTTATGCGTGTCATGACAAAAGTCCAGGACCGGCAGGATGTTGGGGTGTTTGAGGCCCTTGGTTGTGTCCGCCGCCAGTTCGATTTCCCAGCGGGCGTTTTCGTCAATCAAGTAGCAATCCGGCAGAAACTGAACGGTTACCGGATGTCCCGTGGCGTGTTCCCGGGCCAGCCAAAACACTCCCGTTTCGGTATGCCATAAAGCGTGCTCCAGCCGGAACCGGCCAAAAACCTCGGCGTCTGCTGACAGGATACCCTCCAAATATTCAAACCATTTTTCCATGCGGATTTTGAGGAAAAAAATTATCCAATAATAGCGAAACCGGTAATTATTCAATCCTTTGGGCCGTTGCCGCCGATGGCAAGGCCATTTTTTTCCGCGCGAAAATATATGGACCCGGAAAATTAAAAGGCCCCCCGCCGAAACGGGGGGCCTTTTAAATAGGCGGGACGGCGCTCGCCACACGCTCTTTCCCGGACACCGGCATTAGGCGCTCCGCCGTGGCGGGCTGCCGGTTCCCCGACGCTATTTTCCGGGGCACTCCGGAACTGTCGGTCTCATAGCAGGACCGTGGACGGGATTACTCCCGGCCGGATTCAGAGTGAGGCCTCTCAGCATGGTTCGACCTGCGCCCGCCGGCGCCGGCTCGCCACACCTGGCCGGGATGCCGCTGCATATCGCCTTCCCGGCCGTTTATCCCAAGGTCGGCCTCCCGCCCCGCTGGCGGAAGCGTTGGCCTTGAGTTACGGGTCTGGCCTCTTGCCTCTTAGGCTGCCTTTTTCATGCAGGCGGCGGATACGGTTTTTCGCACCCGCCACAGCTGAATCAACACGGCTTTTTTGGCTGAAAAAACCGCATTGCGCCCCGTCAAATATCGCCTTTTCGCGCTCCCAACGCTATTTTGAGAGCCTTGTAGCGGTTGTTGCCCCCGCTGGCTAATGTTTGACGGGCAAATGCTCACGGTAGCAACCGCGGCCCTCAGGGTCACCATGTCCAGCCCAGTCCGGTGAAACTGCCTTTCCGGGCGGTCACTCGGCCCGCCGCGATTTCCGGCTGTCTCGGACGCCGCGCGGCTGGCCGCCCGCTTCCGCGTTCGCACGACGCCGGGTTGCGACCCCCGACGGCGGAAGGGGTGAAATATGCCTCTTTTCCGCCGCCGAATTTGCCAAGAAATTCAGGCGGCAACGTTAGAGGAGCCAGGACCATTTGCTCATCCTGACCTTTCCCCGGTTGCCCGGGATTATCCTGAGGTGGCTGCCCTTTCGCCGAAGCAAAAGTATTGGCGCACCCGTTCTTTCAAAGAACCGCCATCAATATCCTTCATCATGTGTTTTTTGTCAAGGGAAAAAGGTCATAAATTTTTGATTATGAATATTTTGTGAATAAACCGCGAACAACTTTTCACGCCGGGGGCCTTCCAAAGCGGGATCCTTGTTTTTAAGCCCTTTGAATCCTGTTAATATATGAATAAACAGGTTCATTTTCCGCAACCGCCGGTGTGAATAACTTGCAGGCTGAAAAAATTCCCGCCAAAAAAAGAATCATAATTATAAAAATGGACGGAACCGGAGCGGTCACGGATTGTCTTGCAGCATCTGTTCTCCGGACGGGGAGGAGTGCCGCAACGCTTCCATAATTTCTCCAATCAGGTAAATCGAGCCGGTGGCGACAATGGTTTCGCCCGGTTCCCCCGCCTCACACCGTCCCGGTTCCGGGAACAATTCCTCGATGCGCCCGTGCCGGACTTCGCCTGGATAATTATCGGGGATTAACTTTTCCAGCATTTTCCGGGCCGCGGCGCGAGGCTGGGCTGGTTTCAGAAGAACGATCTCGCGGGCGTGGCGGGCAATGACCGGCAGCAGCGCCCGCGCCCGGAATTCTCCCATGGTTCCAAACAGCACCACCGGCTTGTATCCCGTTTCCGAAGTGAACTGGCGCAAATGTATTTCGAGCATCGCCGCGCCTTCCGGATTGTGCGAGGTGTCGAGAATGAGCGCGCGGTCCCCGGCGGAAACTTTTTCCCACCTCCCCGCCCAGTCCACCCGTTCCAGACCTTCCGCGATCTGTTCATCGCTCACGGGAAACTTGTCCCGCGACAAGCGTGCGGCAAGAGCGGCGGCGGCGGCGTTCCATTTTTGGTAATCCCCCGGCAAACGGGTTCCAGGGTATGCGGTGATGTCTTCTCCGTAAATTTCCCGGACGGAGTGGAAAGCGGCCCCGCGCGCCCGCGCCGTCTTGCGGATGACCTCCTCAGCCTCCGGCGGCATGCGCCCGGCGACAACCGGCCGGCCTTCTTTTATGATGCCCGCTTTCTCCGCCGCGATCTTTTCCAGCGTGTCCCCCAGCATTTCACAATGGTCGAAGCTGATGGATGTGATGACGGAAAGCTCGGGCAGCAGGATATTGGTGGCGTCCAGGCGGCCTCCAAGCCCGGTTTCAACCAGGGCGATATCCACGGCTTCCCGGGCGAAATGCTGGAAGGCCATCGCCGTCATGAACTCGAAAAACGAAGGGTGGTCATCCGGATTCCGGCGGGCCAGCTCCTCGGCTTTTGCTTTCAGCGGGCCGGCGCGGGCGGTAATTTCCCCGCGGGAAAGGATGCTGCGGTTGACCTGGATGCGTTCCCCTTGAAAAACCAAATGGGGAGATGTGAACAGACCGGTTTTATATCCGGCGCGGCGGTAAATGGCCTCGATCATGGCGCACGTCGAGCCTTTGCCATTGGTGCCCGCCACGTGAACCGAGGGGAAGCGGCGCTCCGGATGACCCAAGGCTTCTGAAAACAACACCATCCGCTCGATTCCGTACTTGGCGCCATGATACTTCAGCCCGTAGAGGTATTGCTTCGCTTCTTCGTAGTTATGAAAAACAGTCATCGCCGGTTCTCCGGAGTGATTATCCGCGTTTTTGCCTCGCCGGATTGAAATGAGCCGTCCGCCAGCCCCCCGGTCAATTGGCGTTCCGGCCGTCGAGGGGAGCATTGCCCGCGGAAAAAGCGCGCAAAAAGAGAATGAGCCGCCCGCGCATTTCCGGCCGGGGCACGATCTGGTCAATCAGTCCGGCTTCCATCAGAAACTCCGCGGTTTGAAAACCTTTGGGCAGTTCCTCGTTGGTGGTTTCCTTGATCACGCGCGGCCCCGCGAAACATATCAGCGCGCCCGGCTCGGCCAGGATAACATCCCCGAGGGTGGCGAAGCTGGCCGTTGTGCCTCCAGCGGTCGGGTTGGTCAGGATCGAGATGTAAGGCAGGTCGGTCTCGTTCAGCCGCCCGATGGCGGCGCTGGTCTTGGCCATTTGCATCAGGCTGAATAATCCTTCCTGCATGCGGGCGCCGCCGGAATTGGAGATGACCAGCAAAGGCGTCTTTTTATCCATGGCCCGCTCGATGGCCCGGGTGATCTTCTCCCCGATCACCGATCCCATGCTGCCCCCCATAAACCGGAAATCCATCACCGCCACCGAGAGGGCGATGCCGCCGATCCGCCCCATGCCGCACACGACGGCGTCGTTCAAACCGGTTTTTTTACGGTCGCGCTCCAGTTTTTCCTGGTAGGAAGGAAATCCCAGCGCGTCCACAGTGGTCAAACCGGCATCAAATTCCTGAAAAGATCCCGGATCCAGGAGCATTTCGATTCGGCCCGGAGCGTCCATGGGAAAGTGATAACCGCTCTTGGGCACCACGCGGCAGTTCTTCTCCAAGTCTTTCGTGTAGATAATATCCCCCGACACCGGGCAGCGCACGTAAAGGTCATGGGGGATGTCCTTCTTGCGCGGCGGTGTTACCGTGGCGTATTTCGGTTTCTTGAAAAAGGCCATAAAACGGATTTTATTCCACTGACGACCGCTTGGCTTACACAAGATAAAGACGCAACCCAATAAAAAAAAATCGCCTCCCGAACATTTTCCCGGTGACGGATGGACACAGGCGCCGAAATCCGGTCTGGTTGCGGTTGACAGCCCGGGGCCGCGGCCCGATAACTGTCAGCCGCACCATGCCCCCGCCGCGCGCCAGCCGCCAGGAAAGTTCCAGAAGTTTTGATTACGACCGGATCCCTCCCGGTTATTTCGATGAGGTTTATCACCGGAACAAGGGCGTCCAGAGCAAG
>CAZYUX010000111.1:0-8751 GCA_964650745.1 uncultured Puniceicoccaceae bacterium | reverse complement strand
GGATCGGCGAGAAGCCGGATAGTGCGGGCCCGGTCATGGGCGCTGATACCGGTGGCAATGCCCTCAGCGGCGTCCACCGAAACGGCGAAATCCGTGCCGTGGGCCTCGCGGTTGTGAGGAGTCATAGGGTTGAGGCCAAAGCGCCGGAGGCTGGGGCCGGTCATAGGGACGCAAATCAGTCCGCGGGCGTGACGGATCATCATGTTAACCGTTTCCGGAGTGACCTCGGAGGCGGCTAACACGAGGTCTCCCTCGTTTTCGCGGTTTTCGTCGTCGGTCACCACGATGGGCTTGCCCTTGGCCAGGCGGGCGAGGGCTTTTTCAACGGAATCGAAAGGAGACTGGCGGGATTTAGGCATTGGCGAAAACCAACCTGAAACAAGAAACGGAGCAGGCGCAAGAGAAAGCGGCGGGAAACGCGAGGGCGGCATTGACAAGGCGGCGCTGAAAGGGCAAGATGCGCGCCTTTCCTTTGCGGCAGCGGGAGTTTTTATTAAGCACTGAAATATGGCGCGGGACGGATTAAAAGACCTGTCGGACTATTACGATGCGGTGGTTATCGGCAGCGGCCTCGGAGGGCTGACGGGGGCCAACTGTCTGGCCCGGCGCGGCCACAGCGTGCTGCTGCTCGAGCACCACTGCCGCTTCGGGGGCCTGGCCACATGGTTCCACCGCAAAGGAGGGCATATCTTCGATGTTTCCCTGCACGGCTTCCCCTTCGCCATGATCAAATCCTGCCGCAAATATTGGTCCAGGGAAATCGCGGACTCGATCGTCCGGCTGAAAAACATCCGTTTTATCAATCCGCAATTAAACGTCCACACAACCTTCGACCGGGCGGATTTCGTCCGCGTGCTCAGCGGGAAGCTAAAAGTGGCGAGGGACCGGGCGGATGCTTTTTTCGATTACCTGCGGACGATGAATTTTTACGGCGATATCAGCAAGACGACACGGGAATTGTTCGAAGAGTTTTTCCCGGGACGAGATGACGTCCACCGCCTGCTCCTGGAGCCTATTTCCTACGCCAACGGCTCGACGCTGGACGACCCGGCGGTGGCTTACGGGATTGTCTTCAACAACTTCATCAGCCGGGGCGTCTACACTTTTTTGGGAGGAACCGAGGCGTTGCTGAAGAAAATGATCCGCGAGCTGCGCCGCAACGGGGTGGATCTGCGCCGCCGGGCGCTGGCCGAGAAAATCATAACCGATGGAAAAACAGTGCGCGGGGTGTGGTTCAACGGGCGTGAAGTGCGGTGCGGAGCCGTGCTTTCGAACGCCAATCTCAAATCCACCATCGAACATCTGACCGGAGAAGATCAATTTTCGCCCGAATTCATCCGGGAAGCGAAGAAAATCCGGCTCAACAACAGCTCTTGCCAGGTTTATATCGGCATCAAGCCCGGTGAAAGCCTGCCGGATTTGGGAGACATCGTCTTCTTTTCCGAAGCGGAGCATTTCACGACGGAGGAGCTGGCCCGCCGCCGGACCCACAGCCGCAGTTTTTCCTTTTACTACCCGAAAAACCGGCCCCAGAACAAAACGCCCCGTTACGCCGTCGTGGCGACGGCCAACAGCAAATGGGAAGACTGGAATGGGTTAAGCCCCAAAGAATACCATTTGGAAAAAAAGCGGCTTTGCGAGGAAACGGTGTCCTCTCTGGAAAAAATCATTCCCGGCATCCGGAACAAGATAGGCCATCTGGAAGCGGCCACCCCCCGGACGATCCATCATTACACCCGCCACCTCCGGGGCGCTTCCTTCGGAACCAAATTCGAGGGATTGAAAACATCCGAGGAACTGCCCCGGCAAATCGCCGGGCTTTTTCACGCCGGTTCGGTCGGCATCATCATGTCGGGCTGGCTGGGAGCGGTGAATTACGGCGTCATCACCGCGCATAAGATGGATCAATATCTCTCGGACTTAAAAAAAGGCGCGCGCAAGATGTCCGCGCAAGTGCGCCATGTCCTCGACACGAAAGAACGGAGTCCCGCCTTATGAATGAAGTCTGTCAAACCATACCCCACCGCCCGCCGTTTCTGTTCATTGATGAAATCCTCGAAGCGAACGCGGAAAAAGCGGTGGCGCGGCGTGAGATCAGAGCCTCTGAGCCGCATTTCCAGGGGCATTATCCGGGCAATCCAATCATGCCCGGCGTATTGCTGTGCGAGGCGGTTTTCCAGACGGGAGCGGTCTTTTTAATCAAACACTTAAAAGGGAAAGGGGAATCCATCGAGGGGCGCACCCCGGTATTGTCGCGCATCGGAAGCGCGAAATTCAAGCGGATGGTTAAGCCCGGCGACACCATCACGATCGAGGCTTCATTGAAGGAAACAATGGGAAAATTTCACTTCATGGCGGGCAAGGTGACTAAAGAAGGCAAAACCGTGCTGGCGGCCGAGTTCGCCTTGGCGCTGGTTTAAACGCGAAAAGCCGATGAGTTTTCTGCAGCTCGAAGGCCGGACTGTTCTCGTTTTTGGCGTGGCGAACCGAAAAAGCGTAGCCTGGGCGGCCGGGCAAACCCTGGAAGCGGAAGGCGCCCGTGTGATCTACAGCGTCCAGTCGGAAAAAATCCGCGGGGACTTGCAGGCATTGCTGAAGCGCCGGCAGGTCCATGTGTGCGATGTCAGGCGGGAGGAGGAAATTGAAGCTCTGGCGGAAGAGGCGGGGAAACGCCACGCGCCTTTGCACGGGATACTGCACTCGGTCGCTTTCGCCGATTACAGCGGCGGTTTCAAAGCGTTTCATGAAACATCCCGCGGAACATTTCTGGAAGCCGCGCAAGTTTCGGCTTTCTCGCTGGTGGAAATTTCCCGCGCCTTTAAGCCGCACTTGGCTAATGACGCCTCGATCGTGGCGATGGGCATTTCCTCCCAGGTCACCGCGCCTTCCTATGGCTGCATGTCACCCGTCAAGGCCGCGCTGGAGAGCTGCGCGAGGTTTTTAGCCAAATCCTTCAGCGCGGACACGGAAATGCGTTTCAACACCGTCAATGCCGGCCCCTTGAAAACCAGCGCCTCGGCGGGCATTCCCGGTTATTTGGAAAATTACCTGTTCGCGGAAAAACTCACTTTCCGCAAAAGATCTCTCGATACGCAGGAGGCGGCCAACGCCATCGCGTTTCTGATCAGCCCGCGGTCGAGCGGCATTAACGGCCAGGGAATCGTCGTCAACGCCGGGATGGATTGGAATTATTTCGATGAGGAAGTGGTGAGGCTGGCCATGAGGCCGGAAGGAAAAAAAGGGCGGGGCAGTTGAAATTTCAGCGGACAGTTATCGAGACTCTGGCCTACGATCCGCCGCCGGAGAGGTGGACGTCGGAAAGCATCGAAGAGCGGCTTGAGCCGCTTTACCGGCGCTTAAACTTGCGCAAAGGGCGGCTCGAGCTGATGACCGGCATCCGGGAGCGGCGGTTTTGGGAAACGCCGGTGCTGGCTTCTGAAGCCGCCGCGCGCGCGGGTGAAAAGGTGTTGCGCCGGACGCGCTTTGACCGTGAAGATTTCGATTTGCTCATCCATGCGGCGGTATGCAGAGACCGCCTCGAACCGGCTACGGCGGCCTACGTTCACCGGCGGCTGGGCCTTTCGGGCAAGGCGCAGATATGCGACGTTTCGAACGCCTGCCTGGGATTTCTCAACGCCGTGGTTTTGGCGGGCGGCCTGATCGAGAGCGGGCAAATCCAGCGGGCGCTCATCGTGGCCGGCGAAGACGGGCGCCCTCTTGTCGAGCGAACCATTGATGTGCTGCTGAAGAGCCATCACGACCGGGACGGCATCAAACCTTACTTCGCCAATCTGACGATTGGCGCGGGCGCCGCGGCGGCGGCGCTCTGTCATGAATCGCTGGCGCCGGAGCCTGTGCTGCGTCTCATAAGCGGGATCGCCGAAACGGACACTTCCCGCAATGATCTGTGTGAAGGCGGCGCGGTGGGCGGGGGTTACGAGATGCAAACGGCTTCCGAAGAGCTGCTCCATGCCGGGATTGCCGTGGCTCAACGAGCCTGGCTGAAATTCAAGCGGGAAACCGGCTGGAACGAAACGGCGCCGGACCGCTGCATCTGCCACCAGGTGGGCCGGGCGCATCAGCGCGAATTATACGGAGCTTTGGGCATAGACACGGAAAAAGATTTTCCCAGCTATCCCTTATACGGCAACATCGGGTCGGTCTCCCTGCCTTTGACGCTGGCGCTGGCGCTGGAGCAAGGCGCTCTGAAGCCCGGCCGGAAAACCGTTTTGATGGGCATCGGCAGCGGCTTGAGCTCAATTATGCTGGCGGCGGAAGCGGGACAAGGAAATCACGCATTATGATTAAGAGCATGAAGGAAAGCACGTCATAATGAGAGAGTTGCCGGAAAAGATCAAAGCGTTGTACCCATTTGAAAACCATTACATGGAAACGGATGGTTTGCGGCTGCATTATGTGGACGAAGGGAAAGGGGAGCCAGTGCTCATGTTCCACGGCAACCCCACCTGGTCGTTTTTTTACCGCAACCTTATTTTGCGTTTGCGGGAGCATTTCCGCTGCATTGTCCCCGACCACATGGGGTGCGGTTTGTCGGATAAGCCGCAAGATTATCCTTATTGCCTCGCTGCCCACATCGAAAACGCATGCCGGCTGACGAAATATCTCGGTTTAAAAAATTTCCACCTTGTCGCGCACGACTGGGGCGGGCCGGTTGGCGCCGGGCTGGCAGAACGGAAATGGGAAAAAACGGGAAAGATTGTCATCCTCAACACCGCGGCTTTTCTTTCACCGCGGATTCCAATACGCATCCGCTTGTGCCGGTGGCCGGTAATAGGTGCCGTGGCCGTGCGGGGATTCAACGTCTTTGCCCGGGGCGCCACCCGCATGACGACGGTTCAACCACTGCCATCAGAGGTGCGGTCGGGGTATCTTTTCCCCTATGATTCCTGGCGCAACCGGGTTGCCATCTTGCGTTTCGTCCAGGACATTCCCTTAAATCCCCGCCATTCCAGCTGGCCGGTCCTGCGGCAAATCGAACGTTTCCTGCCCGCCCTCAAGGAAAAACCGATGCTCATCTGCTGGGGAATGCAAGACTGGTGTTTTGGCGAGCACTTCCTCAACCAATGGCGGAGCCGTTTTCCCGATGCCCAAGTTCATCTCTTTCCCGGCGCCGGGCACTACCTGCTCGAAGACGCCCCCGATCCTGTCAGCAGAAGGATTGAAGAATTTTTGACCCGGTAAAGTTTTATGCGTGCGCCCCGAATCAGGGAGCGCCGGCGGAGGGATACCGTTTGTAGAGCCAGGCGAGTTCGCGCAGGTAGAGAGTGGGGTCGCCGCACAGATGGTCCAACTGTTCGCGGGTGCAGCGCCATTGCCAGTTGCCGCCAACAGTGCCGGGGGTGTTGAAGCGGGCCTCCGAACCGAGAGCGAGCAGGTCCTGCAGGGGGAAGATGGCGAGACGGGAAACCGACTGGAAAGCGGCCCGGATAAAGTCCCAGGAGATTTCTTCGCCGCTGATGCGGAAGTAGCGGCGGACGTGGTCCCGGATGTCGGGCGTGGCTTGGTTTTGCCACCAGCCGAGTGTCGTGTCATTGTCGTGGGTGCCGGGATAAACAACGCAATTGCGCCAGTGGTTATGAGGGAGGTAGAAATTTTCCGGCTCCAAGGTGAAGGCGAACTGAAGAACAGCCATGCCCGGCAGGCCGAACGCTTCCAAAAAAGATTGCAGTTCAGGGGTGATGAGCCCCAAGTCCTCGGCGATGATTTTGGCCTCGGGAAACCGGCTCCTGATCTTCTCAAGAAAGGGGAGGCCGGGTCCGGATTCCCAGTGGCCGGCACGGGCGTCTTTGGCGCCGGCGGGGACGCGCCAGCAGGCTTCGAACCCGCGGAAATGGTCGAGGCGGACGACATCGTAGAGATCGAAATTAAGGGCCATCCGCTGCATCCACCATGCATAATCATCGGCTTTGAGCGCTTCCCAGTCGTAGAGAGGATTGCCCCAAAGCTGGCCGGTTTTTGAAAAGTAGTCCGGGGGGACGCCTGCCACGGCCTTGGGCTTGCCGTCTTTCTTTAACTGGAAAAACCGGGGGTGCGCCCAAGTGTCCGCGCTGTCCAAAGCGGGGAAGATGGGCGCGTCTCCGATGACAAGAACATTATGGCTGTTGGCGTATTCCTTGAGTTTCCGCCATTGGTTGAAGAAGACATACTGGGTGAAGGCGTAAGATTCCGACAAGGGGGCCAGTTCTTCTTTCAGATAAGATTGCTCCGCTTTCCGGGGGTCGCGGATGGCGTCGGACCATTCCTGCCATGGAATGCCTTTGCAAAATTCTTTCAAGGCCATGTAATAGGTGAACGGAGGCAGCCAACAAGCGTTTTTCTTCTGAAAAGCCCTGAAGGAGAGATAGCCGGGCAAGCCCGGTTTTCCGCTGGTCTGGAACCGTTCGAAGGCTTGGTTGAGCAGCGGCGTTTTCAGTTTTTCAACGCTGCCGTAATCCACGCGGTCATGTGGCAGGGAACGCAAACCGTTCAGCTCGTGATCTTCAAGCAAGCCAAAAGAGACCAGTTCCTGAAGGTCGATCAAATTGGCATTTCCAGCGAAAACGGAGTAGCACATATAGGGGGAATTGCCGTAACCGGTGGGACCCAGGGGGCAGATTTGCCAATAATGCATCCCCGCGCCGTGGATAAAGTCAATAAGCCGCCGGGCTTCCCGCCCCAGCGTGCCAATACCGCAATCACCGGGAAGAGCGGTGGGGTGAAGCAGCACGCCGGAGCCGCGTTCTTTAAGCCAGCCGAAAACCGCATTTTTCATAACGGAAACATTTATAAGATTCTTCCGTCCGCATGGAAGCTCTAAATGAGGCGGAAGGGGGATGGCGGCAGGAACGCCGCGCCCGCCCGGCAGTTATTAGACATAATACATATTGTGCGACAAAGCGATCGGGGCGTTTTCCGCGGCGCGGCCGTATTATTCCATCACTCCGCCAGACCCCACCGCCGGGTAAATGGATAATAAATAAACAAGGCTTTGCCGACCGCTGTTTGTCGCGGGACAAAACCCCAAAACCGGCTGTCCAGGCTTTCATCGGAATTATCTCCCAAGGCGTAATAATGTCCGGGCGGAACGGTTATTTAACTGCCGGGTGATAATCCTCCCGCATAGGTATAACCCTCGTATTCGCCTTTCTGGAGGTTGTTTTTTTCAAAGGCGGCGGCGGCTGTCATCTTTTGGCCGTTGCGGTAAAGCGCTCCGCGCTGGCGTTTCTTGAATTGGTCACGCGGGAATTCCCTCACGTTGTTTTCCCGGATTTCCAAAACATCCCCCTCAAGGCCGGCCAAACGTTTAATGTAATACTTATCGTCCGGTTTGCCGCCGTTGAGTCTCGTCAAGCCTTCAATTTCACGGGTGCGGAAAACGAAGGGGTCCCCGGCTTTGGGCCGCCGGAAATTGTAGGAAAACCGGTCCACGAACAGCGCGTCGCCCGATAAGATGTCAAAGCAAAGGACGGTATCCCCCTGCTCAAAGAAGCGGCCGGTCCTCAGGATGAAATGCCCGTTTTTACGGATGATTTTGTCTTTTGTGTCGAGAATTTCCGGAAACCGGTCCAGCAGCACTTTGTCGAAATTGAATTCGGCGGGAACTTTGATTTCCATCTTTTGGCCGCCGATATAAAACCAGTGCTTTTTATAAACCGCCGGGAAAATCAGCCACTTGCGGCCTTTGACGTTCTCGCAAGCATAAAGAC
Organism: uncultured Puniceicoccaceae bacterium; assembly: GCA_964650745.1. Lineage (GTDB taxonomy): Bacteria > Verrucomicrobiota > Verrucomicrobiia > Opitutales > CAZYUX01 > CAZYUX01. The sequence goes on along the minus strand of CAZYUX010000111.1, from coordinate 1,045 downwards.
TTCCGCGGCTTTTTTCATAAGGATTGCGGAGGGGAATGAAAAGCTCGCCGCGCGCCGGGGCTTTCAGTTCGTAGCGTTTGGCCCACAAGGCGGCTCGGCGAACAACGCGCATGAATGGACCGGGAAGCTCCTCTTCGTTCACGAACAGATCATGAGTCATGCCGTGGTAAGTCGGATACATCGAGTTGGTGGGAATTTGGAAGGGCTGAAAAAAGAAGCTGCGGAGGCCGAACGCGATAATACCCACGACAATAAACATCTCCACGTTTTCGGCCCAGAAGCTCCGGGGGTAAAACATCCCGCCGCACCGGCGCAGTATCTTTTCAAGGGATTTGCAAGCGGCATCGATGCCTTCGCCCCGGCCGGTTTTTTCTTTGACGGCCCGGTCCAGTTCCTCTCTTGCTTTCCGCAGTTCCGTCAGCTGCTTTTCCGCGATCAGATCGCGGCGGTAGCGGTCGGCTTTTTCCGCAAGGATCTGCCACTCCCCCGCTTGCCGGAGCCGCTCTTTCAGTTTGCTTTTCTTAAAAAAGAGCATTTGATTGACGGCTGAATTGCCGGCCGGCCGGCCCGTTTCTTTTTTGAATTGCCATCATTAGGTGGTCCTCAGGATTTTGACGAAAGCTTCTTGAGGAATGGAGACACTGCCCACCTGTTTCATGCGCTTTTTGCCTTCTCTTTGTTTTTCAAGGAGCTTGCGCTTGCGGGTGACGTCCCCGCCGTAGCACTTGGCGGTGACGTCCTTGCGCAGCACCCCCAGGGTTTCCCGGGCAATCACGTCCCCGCCCACGGCGGCCTGTATAGGCACCCGGAAAAGATGGCGCGGCAGCAAGTCCTTGAGCTTTTCGCACAGCGCCCTGCCTTTGCTCCGCGCCTTGTTGCGGTGCACTATTGAAGAAAAGGCGTCCACCGGCTCCCCGTTGACGAAGATATCCAGCCGCACCAAGTCCGCCTCCTCGTAACCCGCCCATTCGTAGTCCATCGAGCCGTAGCCCCGGGTCAGGCTTTTCAGGCGGTCATTGAAATCCACCAGGATTTCGCTCAAAGG
>CAZYUX010000110.1:1790-8880 GCA_964650745.1 uncultured Puniceicoccaceae bacterium | reverse complement strand
TCTTCCGTGATGGGGGAGTGAAGGGAAAAATTCAGTTTGGCCTCGCGCGCCATGTCGTCAATCATGCCGGTCAGGCGCGAGCCGGAAAAGGTCCGCTTCGGGTCCAGGCGGTCGAGGGCCGCCTTGAGCTGGGCTTTGGTTTCATCTTTTTGCTCCAGCCACAATTGCTGCTCCTTCAGGACGGCTCCCGCACTCTTGAACCGGGATCCCAGCCGGGCGTAATCTTTCATCAAAGCGCTGCTCCAGAGCAGCACCAGGCACCAGAGAAAAGCCGCCAGCAGAATTCGCTCCCGCAGTGTGACGGACTGGAAAAACTGCCGGAATAGCGCGGCCAGGAAACGCGGTTGGAGAAGCTTCGTCATTGGCTGTCAGGCATGGGCGGTTTAGGATTTTGGGACCGGGGCGTGTCTTTTTCCCGCCGGGCTTCCTTTCCGGTCGTCAAAGGTTCGGGGGCGCTTCGCGGAGGCGTTTCTTCAGATGTTTCGGGTTGTTCCGGCTGGCCGGGCGCTTTTTTCTTCCGCTTCGCGGTTTCGTTTCCGGGGCCGGGTTTTTCTTCCTGGTCTTCACCGGCGGCTTCCGGAGGCGGGGGATTTCCCGTATTCTCCGGTTTTTCCGGCGCGAGGATGGTATCGGCAAAGGCGACCCGCATGGTGAACGTCGTGCGCCCGCCGCGCGACTGAATGCTGGTCACTTTCGCGCCGGTGATTAACGGGTTGTTCTCGAGGGCTTCGGCATAGTTGTTGACGCCGCTGACGTTGTCCGCCTGCCCGTCCACTGACATTTCATTGTAGGCGCGCGAGTGAACTTTTTTGAAGTAGATGTCTGGGGGGCGGACGTTGTTGACGGCGGCAAGCATTTTGAAGGGTTTAATCTCGTGCTGGGCGAATTGCTCCAGCTTGAACAGCAGGTCGCGCTGATCCTCGATGCGTTTCACTTCCTCTTTTTGCAGCGCGGCTTTGTTTTCGCGGATGCCCGTCCAAAGCCGCAGGCCGAAGGCGCCTGCCTGCAAGACAAGCAGAAGGCCTCCCGCCGCCGCCGCCGCCATGGCGCCGCGCCACACGTGCCGGGAGTATATCCGGTTTTTGTATTGCTTGTTCTTAAATGCCCGCGGGCGGATGTCGGCTTCCCACACGGTGCGCTCGTCGAACGGGAGAGCGCGCCCCTCCGGCGGCGCCTCGTCCGGGCCGCCCGCGTGATGGTGAAGGAAAAGCGCCTGGCCGTTTTTTCCCGTGCGTCGGCCTTCCGCGCGCCACCATCCGGCCTCCACCTTGCGGTCTCCGGGCTTGAGTTGATCCAGCAGTTGCTTGCGGCTTTCGCGCACGGCTTTGTCCGGGGGCGGAGCTTCCGGATCCCGCTGCCGGTTTTCTTCCTGTTCTTGCTCTTCCCCGACCCGGATGGAGGCCACTTGTTCCGGGACCGGCGAGGATGCCGGGTAGAGAAGCGCCGAGAGGGTGCGGCCGGCCGCCAGGAACCGCACCGTCGGGGTTTCAAAGCGCTCTCCGAATAAGGTGATGAAAGATGGGAAAACTTGACGGCGCGATTCAAGCGGCCCAAGACCGAGTTGGTTGAGGCGCTCCTTGTGAGCGGCGTAGACGAGGATGCGCCGGGCTCCGGGATGGCGCAGGTAGCCCCACGCGAGGTGCTCGATCGGGAAGGGTGAAACGCCTTCAAGGGATAATTCGGCGAAGGCTTCCAATTCCTCGTCCGCGATTGCTTCGGGCAGCTCGAATGACTGGCAGTAGAAACATTCCCCCGGCGCCAGAAGAATGTCCCGGGCCGGCGTCTTGTTTTGCCATTTTTCCAGCGCCTGCAGGAAGGCGCGGTTGATCCGGCCTGCCTGGCTTTTGAGCTTTTGCCACAACCGTTTTCCCGCTGCCGTCATAACTTCACGTTCTCCACCAGCCGCGTGATGCTGAAAGGATAGTTCAAGGCTTTCGCCAGCTCGCCTCGCACGATGGTGCGCTCTTGGTTGTTCCGCGCGTCCCGGCGGCGGCGGGGGTTGTGGTGCCGCGGGGGTTTCCCCTCGCGCCGCCGCGCCGCGCCTTCGCGCTCCGCCATGGCCGTGACCAGAAAAATGGCGTCGCCCCGGCGGACTTCAACGGATATTTTGAGAACCTGGACCTGGAAGTCGTAGCCTCCTCCGCCTTCGCTGAAGATGGCCGCGTTGCGGCTTTGCAGGTAGCGGTCGTCCGCCGTGCCCGCTTCCCCGTCATCTCCTCGCAGGAAGGTCTGCATGGCGGCCAAGTCCACACCGGCGAAACGGGACAGGACGGAGAGGACCGGGCCGTCCGCCGTGTTGATGTTCACGGGCAACTCATGGTGCAGGGAAAACAATTCCGTGAATTGATGATGGAATGTCGTCGGTTTGCCCTCCTCGCCATAAAAAAGCTCGTTGACGCCCCTGATCAGCCGCAGCTCCTCCCAGCTTTGGATGGGGCCATCAGGCGGTTTGCAGGGCGGATCGAGTCTTTCGTAGTAATCTTTTTCCGCGCCTCCCGTGGCGTCTTTATCTTCGTCGGGGTCCACCCAGTCGAAAAGAAATCCCATCAGGGGATCGGCATCGTGAGCGGGCACGCCCATGACCTCGAAGACGGCGTGAAAAAAGTCCACGTTGCGCTCCTTGAGGGCTTTGTTCAGAGAAAATTTGCCGGTTTCGTCCTCGATTTTCACATTCACTTGCAGGTCTTCGGGGATTTCGATTCCGGCGAAATCAAGCGGTTTGCTCCAGCCTTGGGCGGGGGCGCAGATGCCGCCGTCCAATTCGGCGAACAGGTTGAGGACGGCGAAGGTGGTCTCGAGAGAGGAGTAAGCTTCGACTCGCAGATCATCACGGTTGTAGAAAAGGCCGACGTATTTGATTTTGGCCATCGCTTCTTCCATGAAGGCCAAAAGGATGGCTGAAAGCAGAGCCACCATGGCCAGCACGGCCACCAGAATACTGCCCCGGCGGATCCGGGGAGCGGAAGCCTCCGCGGGTGTTTCGTGTTCAGAAAAGGGGCACATTTTGGTTTAAGTCAGGCAGGTATATGGCGGTCTGGCGTTCTTCGTCTTCGTAAGCGAAGCGGATTTCCAAAAACTGTGGAAGGAGGAACTGGCCGCTGTCGTCTTCCTCCGGCGTTTCCGTTTTGTCCCATGTGTCGTCCTCGGCGTCATAGTAACAGTAACGGATTTGCGTGACATAGGGCGACAGGAGGGTGTTGCGCGCGTCATCGAGGTCCTCGGTTTCCTGCAGGCGCGAGTGCCACAACAGGGACAGCCCGCTGTCACGCTGGTAAAGCAGGTGGCAGGTGACGGCGGCCAGGGGGGCGCCCGGCCACACAAGCAGAGGCGGGGCATCCCGCAGCTGGAAAGTGAGCAGCGGGTCGTCCAGATCGCTGTAGCCGGGCGGGCGGGTCCACGAGACCGGATTGGGGTTTTCCTCCTCCAGCCCTTCGGAAAGCGCCACCATATTGTTGAGAAAGAGGGTAAGCCCGTCCACATGCCTGGGGAAAAAGTTGTCCGTGCTGTTGTGAAGCCAGATGTTGGTGAAGGAGTAGATTTGGAAAGTGACGGCTGTCAGGATCATCCCTCCCACCGCCAGGGCCAGGAGGATTTCCAGAATCGTGAAACCGGTGCCGTGATGGCGGCGCATCAGAGCATGCCTTTCTCGAAGCGCAGGTTGTCCAGTTTTTCCTTTGCCTCGGCTTTGAGGTTGGAGAGCCGGCCCGGGTCGGAACGGGACCAGGTGGGGCGCAGCAGCAGCAGGTCTTCCTCGTAGATGGCAGGCTCGCTGCCCTCCTCCGGCTGGGGAAGCTCGATTGTCAGGCGCACTTTGAAGAGGCCGGGAACATCCGTCCATTCGACTTCGCTTTCCCAATAGGCGGGGCCGTGGTTGACGGTCATGATCTGGCCGCCTGACTCGAATTTGTCCAATTCGGGCTCGCGCAAGACTTGGGCGCGCACAAACCGGAGGCTCGACAAATCCTCGCTTTGTTCTTCGACGGCCCGCAGGCTCAGCAGGGTGTTCACGAAAGTTTGCGAAAGCACAACCATCGACATGGCGAAAACCGCCAGCGCAAGGAGCGTCTCGATCAGGCTGAATCCGTTGCGGCGCGGATGGATCATATTCGGTCACCATTCTTTTTCAGGTGAGAATTCGGCGTCCGAAAATGGGTCGTACCGGCAGGTCAGTGTGTAGGCGCCGTCACGCAAATCCACTTCGAAGGGCGTGGAGGAGCGGTCCGGGAAGAAGCAGACGCGGGATGTTTCCCGGCGTTCGCAGTTCCATATTTCCGGCACTTCCAAACCTCTTCCCGGCAGGATCTGGTAGAACTCCACGCCGGCGCCGAAATCGTCCCCGGCAAGACTGGTTGGAAAAGAGGCCAGGACATTTTTCCCCGCGCCGGTGATCAGGAAAGCGCCGCTTTCGCGGTTGTAAGAAAGGTAAACAGGCTCCTTGTTATATGCCGCCAGGAAACGGGCTTCGCGCACGGCTTTGCGCAGGGTTTCTGGCAGGGGGCGTTCTCCAAGTCCCGCCAGCATGGCGTCAGCATTGATGACCACCAGCCCAGCCAGCATGACCAGGAGGCCGATGGCCAGAACGATCTCGATGAGCGTGAATCCCTGGCGGCGGCGCCGGCCGTGTTTCGTGCGTTGTGCGAAATAGGTTTCCAAAATGAACCGCGGTTGGCGTCCGGCGGCGGCATGCCGCGGAGAAGACCGGCGGATTCAGTCAGTTGCCCGCCGGACAGCCGGTTAAACCCTCGGGCGGATTTTTTGTTTCAGAATATAACCGCCGCCGGATTAAAACGGAAAACGGGGGCGGGCGCCGCGGCTGGCTCCGGATGCCGGGTCACTTCCAGTTGCCGATGTCGTCGGCGCTTTCCGTGCCATCCGGCCCGAGAGAGTACAGGTCGTATCCTTTATTGCTTTTCGCGGGAGGGCAGCGGTATTGGTAGGGATTGCCCCAGGGATCCACGGGAAGCTCGGTGAGAAGGGGATGCTTGATCTGCTGGGCCGCCTTGCCCGGGGGCGTCATCAGCGCCTGCAGCCCTTCAGCCGTCGTGGGATAGGCGCCTGTTTTGATTTTATAAGTCGTCAGCGCGGCGTCCAGACCGGTTTTGACAAAAGCCTTTGCCGCGTCTTCTTGGGCGCCGCCGAATATCCCTTCCACATTCGTGATCAGGAACCCGCCCAGGATCATCACGATGGCTAGCGTAATAAGGATCTCGATGAGGGTAAAGCCTCGCCGGCGGAAATTCCGGCGGGCGGAAGGTTTTTTTTTCATCATGCGCGCGGAATGCATTGCCGTCCGGTTTAACCCCGCTCAAAGGAGCAAGTTGCGCGAAATTGTCCGGGAACGCCTTTCACCGCGCGCATCTTATTTGGCCGCGGCCACCGCCCGGCGCACTTGGTCCACTTGAGCGATGTATTTTTCCAGGTTTTCGTTGTAGCGGAGGTCTTGCGATTCCGACAACAGCCGGTAGGCCCGGTTCCAGTCTTTCATCTGTATCCGAAGTTTGGCGTGGTGGATGAGAGCTTTTGGGCGGTATTCCGGAAGCTGGCCGGCGCGCTCGAACATGAGCACGGCCCGTTCTTCTTCCCCGTGCCCGCCATAGTAGCGGCCAAGAGTGATGAGGGCGGGGCCGTTCAGGGGGTCGGCCCGAACCACTTCCTCAAGGGCCGAGATCATCTTTTCGCCTTCACCGGCTGCCATGGCGCGGATGGCTTTGAGGGTTGTCAGATCCTTTTTTTCCGCCGGGCTGAGTTTCGCGCCGAGATTGGCTTCAACGGCGTCAAGGAGCCGGCTGGCGGCGTCCAGGTCGCCCAGCTCAAGCAGTTGCTCCGCGGCTTTCAGCGGTTTTTCGGGGCGGATTTCAGCGGTTTTTTTCAAAACTTTGAGGTACGCGCTGACGGCAATTTGGGGCATGCCGTTTTTCAGGAAGAGATCCCCGCGCAGCATCAGGGTGTCCAGCGTGTCGGCGCCGAGGCGGCTGACGATCTCAAGGTCGCAGACGGATTGTTCCAACTCGGCAAGCCACACTTTTTGATAGGGGTCGAGGTCTTGATACCAGGATTTCTTTTCCATGCCCATAACGGAGGCCTTGGTTTCCATTCCGTTGTGAATTTTGGCCTGGGTGATCCAGAGCAGGCCGTTGTTGGGATTTTGCCCGAGCATTTTGCCAATGATCAAATTGGCCTCCTCGTATTTGCCCTGGTGGCGGAGAGTTTCGGCCAGGAGCCATTCCCAGTTGCGGTTTTGGGGGGCGTAAATGATAGCTTGTTTCAGGGCGCTTTCAGCGGTCAGGTAGCGTTTGTTCTTGTAATGCAGATACCCCAACAGCCCGTAAGTGCTGCCCTCGGGATCACCCAGGGCAATGGCTTTGGACAGGTGCGCCGCCGCCTTGTTCTCTTTTTCCTGCAGCATGTAAAGGATGCCCAGGTTGCGGTGGGCGCGGGTGAAATCCTTGAACTCGTCCAGCGCCCGGGTGTAATGCGCGGCGGCCTTGTTCAGCTCGCCCATCTGAAAATACAGGTTGGCCAGGGTCAGCCTGGTGGCGGGCCCGGCTTCCGGCTTGCCGGCAAAGGATTCGAGCCTGGCCGCCGCTCCAGGAACGTCCAGCGGCAGCAGGGGTTTGACTTTGTCTTTGAAATAAGCCATCTCTTCCTCGGCGACGGCCGGCTCGCCTTTGTGCAAGGCGCCGTAACTGGCGGCGAAACGGCTCTGCCATGCGGGGTCGCTCCAGAAGCTTTCCAGCGGGTTGGCCTGAAACTGGCCGGACAGGGCGCCCGCCGCGGCGAGAGCAAACATTAACAAAGCGAGTTCTTTTTTCATGGTCATAAACCGTGGTTGGATTGGCTGGTGTCAGTAAAACACCGCCTGCATTTCTTTCAGCTTGTATTCGATCCGCTCCTTGTAATTGCGGATGGTTTTCTGGTCCTCGATAACCAGGGCTTTCTCCAAAAGTTCAATGGCTTCCTGGTATTCGTGCTCGCGCACGGCCAGCTGGGCGTGGCCCACATAAGCGTTGAAAAGGCACTCCTTGTCTTCGCCGTGCTCCATTTTCTCGGCCATTTTGAAGTATTTCCCGGCCCGCCAGAGGTCGTCCTG
>CAZYUX010000110.1:0-1780 GCA_964650745.1 uncultured Puniceicoccaceae bacterium | reverse complement strand
CTGGAGTTCAGACGTGTGCTCTTCCGATCTAGGTCGTCCTGCCGGAACAGATGTTGCCCCAGCGCAACCATGGCCTCGCAGTTGGCCGGATCCAGCGCGATGATTTTTTCCAGGGTGGATTTAGCCTGGTCCCCTTTGTCCGTGGCCATGAAGATTTTCGATTGAATGGTGAGCAGCTCGAGATCCTTTTCCTCCGTGAGAACGTCCTGGTAGCTTTGGCGGATTTTCGCGATCAGGCGCTCGGCTTGCGGGTAGGCGGCGTAATTGGTCAGCAGCTTGACGGCGCCGGTGATCTGGCTGAGCGCCGGGGGGGGGTCGGCTTCCGCCGCGCGCATATAGGTTTCCGCCGCGAGATCCAGCATTTCCCGGATGATATAGATGCGGCCCAGCTGCATCAGGCTGTTGGCCCCGGCTTTTCCCATGCGCTGGAGCATTTCGTAGATGATCACGGTTTCGCCGATTTCGTCCAGCCCCAGGTAATTGTTGGCCTGCAAGTTCCACAAATCAACGTTTTCCGGGTCTTCGCGCAGATACTCTTCAATGAGGGTGTTGGCTTCGGCGTATTTTTTCGCGTCTGTCAGGGTTTGAATCAGGGAAAGTTTCCAGTCCTTGTTGGCGGGGTCCCGGAGCACGGCAATGCGGAAGGCTTCCTCGGCCTGGGCCGGTTTGCCCGCTTTCGCGAAGAGGTAACCGAGGACGCCGTAAGTGCGGGCGCTGGAAGCGCCCTTTCCGATGGCGAGTCTGGCGTGCCTGATGGCTTTTTTGTAGTCGGGTTCCTCAAGCTGCATGTAGAGGTGCTGCAGCATGCCGTGGATGACTTCGGCCTTTTCGTTGCGCGGATAGTGTTCAAGGGCTTCTTCAAAGCAAAAAATGGTGTTTTCGTAATCTTCGCTCCGGCTGAAGTATTCGCCCGCCAGGAAGTATAACTGTTCCGCTCCGGGGGTTTGGCCCGCGTATTCCTTAATCATAATGGCCGCTTTATGCAGGCGCTCTTTATATGCTTCTTTTTCCTTTTCGCTCATGTTTTCAGGCGGCCAGCCGTGCAGAATTTTTTCTTCGCCGGTTGCCTCGTCTTTGCCCGTGATGTTGTTCACCAGCCACAGCTGCTGATCGTTTGTGGGCTTGAACTTGGCGGAAGTCAGCATGTCCGCGGCATGAGCCTGGATTTTTTCCCGCCACACGGCGGCGTCCAGCAGGCCGGCCCGAGCCGGCTCCGGCGCCGCGGAGCAGAAAACGGCTCGGGACAGGCCCGCCAGCATGAGGAGACAATGAAATGCGCGTTGCATGAGTTTGAATGCCCGCTTATATGTTGAAGACCAGCGGAATTTCCACGTTGGTTTTGACGTTTTTGCCGTTTTTGACTCCCGGCTTGAACCTCCATTTGGGAAGCCATTCGAGGATGGGCTTGCGGAATAAATCGTTGCTGACTTGCAGGATGCGGATGTTGCGCACCCGGCCTTCCTCGTCCACGATGAAACGCACCCGGGCTTTGCCTGAAACACCCGCTTTTTTCAGCTCATACGGATAATCGAAGTCGCGGATGTTCCGGCTCGATTCAATGACAATCGGAGGCTCGTCCAGCTCTCCGATTTCAAACACGATGTCTTCCAGGGTGTTGGCGATGTCGAACTGCAGGACGGCCATGCCCCCGCCCATGCTGCCCGAAATGTCCGTGCTCAGGGTCAGCTCAAGCTGCTCGAGGGTCGGAGGTTTGCGCTCCTGTTCGATTTCTTCCATTTCTTCTTCCTGTTCTTCCTCGTGCTGGGGCGGCGGGGGAGGC
>CAZYUX010000109.1:0-8951 GCA_964650745.1 uncultured Puniceicoccaceae bacterium | reverse complement strand
GCCACACCCGACAAACTCCAGTTCGCGCCCGCGCTGCCCAAGACGCGGTCCGGCAAGATCATGCGCCGCATCCTGAGAAAAATCGCGGAAAACGAGGCGGAAAACATTGGCGACACCACGACACTGGCCGACCCGACCGTTGTTGAAAAACTGGTCGCGGACTCGAAAAACCTGTAACCGGAACGGCTCGCCTGCGGGTATTTCAAAAAAAATGTTTTAACCGCAAGTGATTTGACACCTTTAACACGACACGGGCCCGGCCAGCCGCAAGGCAGGCCGGGCCGGTTTTATTCCGCGTCACACACACAGCAGAACAGGAGGTTAGAAAAACATGTCCGAAGAAAAAGTCATGAACCGTTGGATGGTGGTCATCGGGGCGGTGCTGATCCAGCTTTGCCTGGGCGCCATCTATGCTTGGAGCGTTTTTACCAAACCGCTGGTGGAAGCGGGGTGGACGAAAACCCAAACCCAGGGAGTGTTTTCGGCGGGGCTGGCGGCCTTCGCCATCGTCATGGTCCTGGCCGGGCGGATGATGTCCAAGACGGGCCCGCGCAAACTTGCCATGGCCGGAGGGATTGTCCTGGGGCTGGGCTACATCCTGGGCGGTCTTCTCGGCGCGGAGAACTTTATCAGCCTGTTTCTTTTCATCGGCGTCATTGGAGGCGCGGGCATCGGCTTGGCATACGTGGTTCCCATCGCCGTGGGGATGAGGTGGTTCCCGGATAAAAAAGGCCTTATCACGGGACTGGCGGTGGCCGGATTCGGCTTTGGAGCCTTGTTGTGGGTCAAGCTGGCAGGCGCGTGGGGGAACTTGATCGCGGCCCAGGGGTTGAGCGCGACCTTTGTCATCTATGGCATCATTTTTCTGACTTGCGTCGTGATCGGCGGCATCTGGATGACCTTCCCTCCCGAGGGCTGGAAGCCCGCGGGCTGGACCCCGCCGGAAGCCGCCGGCGCCAAAGCGGGCACCGGCGCCGTGGACTTTGCCAGCGGGCAAATGCTGGCCACGCCCCAGTTCTACATGATCCTGCTCACCTTTGTATTCGGGGCCAGCGCGGGTTTGATGAGCATCGGCCTGATGAAGCTTTTTCCCATGACGGCTCTGGCCGCGAACGGCTACGGGGAAGCGGAGGCCAGCGCCATCGCCGGCACCGCCATGGCGGTGTTTTTCTCCCTGGCCAACGGCATCGGGCGCATCGCCTGGGGGGCGATGAGCGACAAGCTGGGGCGCAAGCTCTCCATCGCGCTGATGATGGGCAGCCAAGGCGCCATCGTCATCCTCTTCCAGTGGATGGCGGGGATTCCCGCTTTGCTTTACCTCGGAGCCGCCTTGATCGGTTTCAACTTCGGGGGCAATTTCGCGCTTTTTCCCACCATTACCGCTGACACTTTCGGCAACAAATACGTCGGCCAAAATTACGGATGGGTGTTCCTGGCATACGGGATCGGCGGCATTTTCGGCCCCGTCCTTGGCGGCAAACTCGGCGACATGGAGAACTTTCCCCTGGCCTTCACCATCTGCGGCGTTCTGTGCCTGGTGGCGGCAGTTCTCGTTTCCATGGTGAAGCCGCCGGAATTGAAGGAGGCCTGATGGCCGGATGAGAATTGAAATGAAGCCGGAAGCGGAAAGCTTCCGGCTTTTTTATGCGCGTCAAGCCCGCCGAAAAGGTTGATTGCCGGCCGCGATCATGCTATGTGTCAGGCTCCTATGAATTTTATTTATAATAGTATCTTTTTGGAGCACGACACGGGGATTCACCCGGAATCGGCTTCAAGGCTGGAATACCTGAAGAACACGGGCGAGACCGAAGTGATGAACGGGGAGCAGTATCTGGAGCTGGCGCATCCCAAAGCCTATATTGATTTCGTCAAAAGGGCCGCCCTGAAATCCGCCGCGCTGGATCAGGACACCAAAACCTGTCCGCGCTCCTACGAAGTGGCATGCCGCGCGGTCGGAGCGACCGTGCAAGCGGCCGGGCGGGGCGATTTCGCTCTGGTGCGCCCGCCCGGGCACCACGCCACGGCGGACCGCGCCATGGGCTTTTGCATCTTCAACAACACCGCCATCGCGGCCCGGAAACTCGTCAATGAAGGGAAGAAGGTTTTTATTTTGGATTTCGACTGCCATTACGGCAACGGGACCGCCGATATTTTTTACAAAAACCCCCAAGTCTGCTACCTCTCCCTTCACCAGTATCCCTATTACCCGGGAACGGGATACATCCACGAGACCGGCGGAGGGGACGCCAAAGGCCTGACTATTCCCATCCCGGTGGTGCCCAAGACGGGAGACGACGTCTACCTGGACACCCTCCGGTTTTTCATCCCGCTCATCAAAGAGCAATTCCAGCCGGACGCGGTCTGTTGCGGCGCGGGTTTCGACGCGCACCATTCCGACCCCATCTGCGACTTGAATTACAGCCTGCACGCTTATTACGAGACAGGGAAGCTGCTCCGGGAGCATTTCACGCACATTTTCGCCACCCTGGAGGGCGGTTACGATCCCAAGTGGCTGGCCAAGTGCTGTCTCTGCTTCAAAGCGGGCGTGAACGGCGAGGAACCGCAGTTCAACGACGATCCATGGACCGAAACCGCTGATTACAACAAAAAGAAGTTCGGGGAAAATTTATCGCAACTGATGGAGAATCTGAAACCGTATTGGAAACTGTAAAAATGTCCACGAGGAACTTAGAGAAGATATTCAGCCCGAAAAGCATCGCGGTGATCGGGGCCTCCGACACCGAAGGAAGCGTCGGGCATATCCTTTTCAACAACTTGATCGGGTCAGGATATAACGGCGTTGTTTACCCGGTGAACCACAAGCGCAACGCGGTTCAGGGCGTCAAGGCGTATCCGGCCGTGTCCCAAGTGCCGGAGAAGGCGGACCTGGCGGTCATCGCCACGCCGGCAAAGACGGTCCCCGCGCTGGTGGACGAGTGCGGGCGAAACGGCATTAAAGGCGTCATCATCATTTCGGCCGGATTCGCGGAGATGGGAGAGGAGGGAAGGGCCATGATGAAAGAAATCGAGGCATTGCGGAAAAAGCACGACCAGAGAATCGTCGGGCCGAATTGCCTGGGCGTCATCCGGCCCAAGATAAAACTCAACGCGTCCTTCGCGAAAAACTCGGTGCCGCCGGGCAAGATCGCCTTCATCTCCCAGTCCGGAGCGCTGGGCACGGCGGTGCTGGACTGGGCGCTGGCGAACAATATCGGCCTGTCGCATTTCGCCTCGCTGGGCAGCATGCTGGACGTGGATTTCGGGGACATGATTGATTACTACGGAGGCGACAACGAGACGGATTCCATCCTTTTGTATATCGAATCCATCAAAGAGGCCATGCGGTTCATGAGCGCGGCCCGGGGCTTCGCCATGAACAAGCCGGTCATCGTGGTGAAATCAGGCCGGGTGGCCGAGGGCGCGAAAGCGGCCGCCTCGCACACCGGAGCGCTGGCGGGAGAAGACGACATCTATGACGCCGCCTTCAACCGCGCGGGCGTCGTGCGGGTGGATGAAATTCAGGACTTGTTCAACTGCGCGGAGACGCTGGCCAAACAGCCGCGGCCCAAGGGAAGCCGGCTGGCGGTCATCTCCAACGCCGGCGGCCCCGGCGTGATGGCCGTGGACGCTTTGATTAAATCGGGCGGGAGGCTTGCCGAGCTTTCGCCGGAGACTTTCAAACGCTTAAACGCCGCCTTGCCTCCGTTCTGGTCCCGCGCCAATCCCGTGGATGTTTTGGGGGATGCCGGCGCGGACCGCTACGGAGCGGCGCTGGACATCTGCCTGAAAGACGCCGCCATTGACGGCGTCCTTGTCATTCTCACCCCGCAGGCGATGACGGAAGCGGAAGCAACGGCCTCCATTCTGGTGGAAAAGGCCCGCCAAACCCGGAAGCCCGTCCTGGCCTCATGGATGGGAGCCGGTTTGGTTGAGGAAGGGCGGAACATCCTCCGGCGCGGGCAGATTCCGGAATACGAAACTCCGGAACAGGCCGTGAAGACATTCCTCTACATGCATCAATACAACCGCAACATCGGGTTGTTGTACGAGACCCCGGAAGACCAGCCTGAAGACACGGAAGCCGGCAAAGGCGAAATTCGGGCGCGCCTGAAAACCATTGCGGACGACGGCCGCGCCATCCTCTCGGAAGAAGAATCCAAAAGCATCTTGAGCCGGTATGGCATTGAGACCACCCTGCCGCGGCTGGCCAAAAACCCCGGCGAAGCCGCGGCGCTGGCTGAAGAAACCGGTTACCCGGCGGTGATGAAAGTCCAAAGCGAGGACATCTCCCACAAGTCGGACGCCAACTGCGTGATGCTCAACGTGCGGGACCGGGAAGAGGCAAAACGAAAATTCGGGGAGATCATCCGCAACGCCGGACAATTTAACCCGAAGGCCCGGATTGACGGCGTGACGGTGCAGAGGATGATTACCGCCAAGGGGCACGAGCTGATTATCGGCGCGAAAAAGGATCCGCTGTTCGGCTCCGTCATCCTGTTCGGGATGGGGGGCATCGCCGTGGAGGCTGTCAAAGACCGGAACGTCGGCCTGCCGCCACTCAGCCAAACGCTGGCGAAAAGGCTGATTGAAGGCACCAAAGTCCGCCGGCTGCTGAAGGAAGGATTCCGGAATATCCCTCCGGCCAACATGAGCCTTTTGGAGCAAACGCTGATCAAGTTCTCCAGAATCCTGGTCGAGCACCCGGAGATAGGGGAGGTGGACATTAATCCCCTGTGGATTAATGACAAGGAATGTATGGCCCTGGACGCGCGAATGGTTTTGGACAAGGACTATTTCGAGCGGGAAACACCGGACCCGTTCGCGCATTTGGTCATCGCGCCCTATCCCAAAGAGTATGTCAAACGCATCACTTTTGAAGGAAAGGCCATAACGCTGAGACCGATCCGGCCTGAGGATGAGCCAATGTGGCTGGACATGTTCAACAATTTTTCCGAAGAGACGATGCGTTTCCGCTTTTTTCACATCATCAAAGACATGCCCCACCACCGCAGGATACGCTACACGTTTAATGATTACAGCCGGGAAATCGCCATCGTTCCCGTCCTCGAAGAGGAAAATAAAATATTAGGAGTGGTGAGGATGACGGGCGACGCCGCCCATGAGGCGGCGGAGTTCGCCGTTGTGCTGCGAGACGACTGGCAGAGCAAGGGGCTGGGCGGCATCCTGTTCGACCACATTATGGAAATCGCCAAAAACAAAGGCTGGCGCAAAATGACCGCGGCCGCCATGCCCGGCAACACCAAGATGATCAATTTGTTCCGGAAAAAAGGATGCCAGGTCACGTTCAACAGCGAAGAAAGGCTATATGACATCTGCTATGAGTTAAAGCCCTGAACCCGCCGGGATGCCGCTGGCCTTTTGCGGGTCCGGCGGAGGCTTTTACGGCGGGATTGAGCGTTTTTCGCGGCGGCGCCAAAAAAACGATTTGGAACTTGTCGCGGGCGGGTTTCATTTTTAAGCCTTTCCACCATGCCACAAGGATACCATATCGTCGTGTGCGGGAGCGTGGTGCCCGACCCCTTGCAAACCCTCGCTCCGGCGCAAGGGCCGGACGGCCCCGCTTTGAAAAATGAGATGATGCTGCCCGCCGTGCTTGACCCGTGGGCGGCTCACGCCCTCTTCGAGGCGGCGCGTCTGGCCCGGCAGACACCGGAAAGCAAAGTCTGGCTGGCCAGTTTGGGACCCAAAGCCAAGCTCCAGCAAGTGATGATGAACATCGGCCAGAAGGCGCCCTTCGAGCTGGCGGCGCTGGACGGCAACGCCGCCGGTTTTACCGAAGCCTCGGAAACGGCGGCCGCCCTGGCCCGGATCATCGGGGCCATTCCGGGGCTCGAACGCTCCCGGCTGCTGCTGTTCGGCGGCTGGCAATCCGCGTCCCGCGGCGCCGGCGCCGTGCTGCAGATGATCGGGGAACGCCTCGGCATCACGGACCAGTTTCAAGGAGTGGATGAATTGAATATCCGCGAAGACGGATCGTTTGAAGTGATCGAGCGTGTTGAGGGCGGCAACTACCTGGTTTCGGAGTGCGCGGGCCCGCCCGCCGTCATGGGCTGGGCCACCGGCAGCCTGCCCGAACCGCCCAATAACCCGCGGACCGGAATGCAAAACATGCGCCTGGTCATGCCCGCCTTGCAAAAGGCGCGGCCTGTCAAGCTCGAATCAGCCGGGCTTTCCTTTCAAAGCGTCGAGGCTCCAGTCCAGAAGCGTGACACCCGTGTCGTCAAGGACGCCGGCGTGGAGGAAATCGCCCGGGAAATCGCGGCTTGGATTAAAGGCTGATCGTCCGCGCCCGTGATGTGATTCGCAACCTCAAAACGAAAACAGCCATGAACGACCGGATTTTATTTTTGACCAGCGTGGAAGAGGACGGTTCCTTGAGCCGTCCCGCGCTCGAAACGCTTTCAGCTGTCCAGGAACTCGCAAGCCGCGGCGGAGTGGAATTCGACGCAGCCTTCACCGGCAAACAGGTGCAAAAGGCGGCGGACGCGGCGGCCGGCTGCGGCGCCGTGATGTTTTACGGCGTCGAAGGAGACGACTTTGCCGCAGCCCGTTACGCCAGCGACGCCGCCGCCGCCGAAGCCGCCGTTAAAGCGGCGGACGCTTCGCTTATTCTTGCTCCCGCCAACTCCAGGTGGAGCCGTGTCATCCCCGGATTGGCGCAGCGCCTGGGCGGTCAGGCGGACACTTTCGCCGCTAAAATAGAACCGTCCGAAAGCGGCCCGCCCGTCCTCACCCGGTGGTATTACCGGCAGCGTTTGATGGCGAAACTGACCCGCGAGCGGCGCCCCTGGTTAATAACCATCGCCCCCGGTTCCTATCCTCCCGCGCAGTCCGCGCCCGGGACCGCCGCGGTGGAAAAACTCCAAGTCAACCTGCTGGCCGGCGCCAAACGCACCACCGTCACCGGCATAAAAGCTTCCGCCGCCGGAGAACAGACCATACGCCCGGAAGCCGGTTTGCTGTTCGTTGCCGGCGCCGGATGGACGAAAAAACAGGCCGATGGCCAGACGCACATCAAAAAGGCTGAAAAATTGATACTGGACTTCATAAACGCCAGCCAGGCTTCACTGGGCAGCAGCAAGTCCATGGTGGACCTCGCCGCGGAAGGCCAGGCCGCGCTGCCCTTCATGACCCACCTGCATCAGATTGGCCAGACCGGCGCGACGCCGCGCCACCCGAAGGGGCTGGCCGCCTGCTGCCACGGCGAGGAACCCCACGTGGTCGGCTGGCGGTTCATCCGCGAGCGGCGCGCCGTCAACCTCGATCCCAACTGCGGCTGGGCGCAAGGCAAGGCCGACGTGCTCTATGTGGCGGACGCCTTTGCCGTCATCGAACGCGTGAATCAGCTGCTCTCGGCTCTTTGACCGGAAATTCCTGGAATGCGGCGGCCGGCCCGTTCTCCATTGTCAGCAAGGCGAAAGAAAAAACGCTTGTCTTTTTCAAGAAAACAACTTATTTGAAGCGGCATGTCCACAAATCCAATAGGACCGGGAACAAAAAACCTTAACGTCAACATGCCGATTGACCTGCGGCGCAAGCTGGATGATCTTGCGGCCCGTTCCGGCATGAGGCTCAGCGCGTACGTCCGCATCGTGCTGGACAAGGCGGCCAAACAAAACACCGTTTATAAAGTGCGGGAAATCAAAGGCTCGCGCGCCAGGAAATAAGCCGGGCGGAACTTCGGCCGGCCCGGATCAGAGGGCGGGCGTCCCGTCTGAAAAAATAAATTGCGTCCGCGCCCGTCCGGCAGCGGCGTGAAAAGCGGGCCGTTTCACCGCGCCGGGCTTGCCGGCTTCCCCCGCCTCCGCCCGGGCCGCCCCAGCGGCATTCCCCGAAAAAATCTTGACAAGCCCGCCCGAGTCGTCACTGACTCATGCCGAATGATTAATCAAGAAACCATATAACCATTGTTATGCGCAAAAAATGGAGGGAGGAAAATTGAAATACATCAAACATTTAATATTGCTGCTTGTATCCTTGAATCTGATCGGTTGCGCAAGCATAGGTTTCCTCATGGCAAAGCCAAAGGTAATGGTATACGGACAAACTTATCCTGCTAAGTGCCCTACTGAACAAGTGGATGTGTTCAACACAGGCAAACCAGATAGAGAGTACATAGAGATAGCACAAATCACATGCGGGGATACCGATGACTCTTGGAATATGTGGCAAATATTAATGAAGGCAAGAGAAATTGGTGCTGATGCCATAATTATTATGGGAAGATCAGGCTCTTATGGTGTAGGTGTACCAATTGGCAATATGGCCTATGCGGTTTCCGAAGGCTATGGTATCAGTGCAATCGCTATCAAATACAAATGATGATCACGGCTAACAAGGCGCTGCACCGGACGGTAATTACGCTGCGATCCATAGTGGCAGGTGAGCTTGGGTGTTCGGTATTCAAATGAAAAAGTTCGAGAAGCGAAAGCGAGAAGTTCTTCAGCCCATATATTTCGAGGCAGGCGCTGCGCTTGCCGATTGCCAGGCGTTCGAATTCGGCATCGTATATCTTCTGGATCTTTTCGCCCGTTTTGGAGCCGAAGGATTGGACACTAAAAACACAGCATCGATATTGGACAATGAAGAAAAAAAAACGCTTGGTCAATTGATTGGACTGCTCAAGAAGCACTTAAAAGTCAGCAAAAATTTAGAAGATTCGCTTTCAAAAGCACTAAAAGCAAGAAATAAATTAATTCACCGGTATTTCGTAGAAAATATAGAACGAATAGCAGATCCAAGCAAGCATGAAAAAATCGTGAAGGAAATAAGGTTGCTCCGGTCACAGGTTCGTAAGTCACATCAACAACTCGACCCATTCGTAAAGGCTTTGGCAAAAATGCTTGATGGTATTAGTATTGAGGGGTTTACCAGTGCGGGTCACGTCAAGTATTTCCTGTAAAATAGTTCGGGCATAATCTTCTTTTTAA
>CAZYUX010000108.1:0-8976 GCA_964650745.1 uncultured Puniceicoccaceae bacterium | reverse complement strand
ATGAGATGCAGCGGTCTACCGTTTGAAAATCTCGCGGACCGCTTGGATGACGGTCTGCTGATCCGCCTCCGTCATAAGGCTGGAACTGGGCAGGCAGAGACCGTTCTGGCCCAATTCACGCGCCACTTCGCCGCCTATGCATTCGCAGTTTTTAAAAATGGGCTGAAGGTGCAGGGGCATCCAGGTGGGGCGGCTTTCGATGCCTTCTTCCGCCAGTTTTTCGTGAATGGCCAGATTGTCCGCGGGAGATTGCCGGGGATTGATTACCATGCAGGTGAGCCAGCGGGTTGAGCGCCCGTAAGGGGTTTCCGGCATAAATTCCACGCCTGGCAGGCCGCCCAAGGCCCGGGTGTAATTATCGAAGATGCGGCGGCGGGCTTGTATCCGATCTTCCAGGACATCGAGCTGCCCCAGGCCGATGCCGGCCAGGATGTTGCTCATGCGGTAATTGTATCCCACTTGCCGGTGCAGGTAAACCGGCCCCTGCTCCCGGGCCTGGGTGGCGAGGTGGCGGGCTTGCCGAATAATCCCGGAATCGTCCGAAACCAGCATCCCGCCGCCCGAAGTGGTGATGATCTTGTTGCCATTGAAGGAGAAAGCCGCGACTTTGCCATAAGCGCCGGGCCTGCTGTCTTTGTAAGTGGCGCCGAGGGCTTCGGCTGCGTCTTCCACCAAAATGATTTCATACTTGCGGCAAAGGTCCGATATCGCGTCCAAGTCGGCGCATTGCCCGTAAACGTGAACGGTTATCAGCGCTTTGGGCAGATTGTTGTTTCGCGCGCGCCGTTTCAAAAAATCCGCCAGCAGGCTGGGGTCCATGTTCCAGGATACCCGGTCGGAATCCACGAAAACCGGCTTTCCGCCTAAGTAAATAATAGGGTTGGCGGCAGCCACGAAGGTGAAGGTTGAACAGACCACTTCGTCTCCCGGCCCGATGCCCAGGGCATGCAATGCCAAGTGCAGGGCGGCCGTGCCCGAGCTGACGGCCACGGCGTGCTTGACGCCCGCAAGGGCGCACATCCTGCGCTCGAACTCGTCGAGGAACGGCCCCGCCGGCGCCACCCAGTTGTCGGCGATGGCTTTTTCCACATGAGTCAATTCCTTTCCGCTCAAATGCGGAGGCGACAGATAAATCCGGTATTTATTCACGGCGATCTTTCAGACACAAGTTTCAGTTGCAAACGGGTTAAAACTCATTTAACGGCCTGCTTCAACCTTTTCTTTCGTTGTCTTGATAAACTCATCTTTGGGAACGGAAACTGGCAGAGGCCGGAACGATACATCGTCAAAATGAACGAAATCCTGCGGGTTTTGGCGGGTGACGCGCAAGCGCAAACGGGCCCAAACGGCATCGTCAGGCGCCTTTCCACAAACCGCCAGCATGCGCCAGCCGCCGGTGGAACCAGGCGGCAGCAGCCCCCAGCGGGTCGCGCCCGCGCGGCGTCCTTGCGCATCGAGCCAGACAACAGCCAAGCTGACCGCCCCCGCGGGCTGGATGGTTCCGCGCGCGCGGGCCGCGGCCAGGTAAACATGTCCCTGCCGCACAGGAACCGTCTGCGATAAATCCGTGTGGTAAGCGCCTTTGATTTCCACGCCCCAACTGCCGTTCCGGGCCGCATCCGGCGCCCGCGCCACATGCAGGGCCGCCGTCTCGTGGGAGTATTCGAGCCATCCTTCAAAGGGCGCGCCTTGCCCGGAAAACGGCTCCTCGAATCCGCCGTTTTTCAGCCAGTCAGGAGATTTGCGGGAATGCTCATAAGCCGCCGTCCATGCCTGGATTTCCTCTGTCCGGCAGTAACCGGCCTCACGGATAATGCTGAATATCTTCTTCACTTCTTCCGGTAATCCCGCCACATCCGGTTTGTTCTCTATTAAACGGGCCAGCCGTTTTGTCACCGGATCGGGGTTGAGCATGAAGCCATATTCCGGAAGCGGCGCGTGTAAAGGATGGGAGGCGCGCAAGTTTTTTACGGTTTCCTGAAAGGCGCGGCGGGCCTCGAGATAGCCGGATAAAAGGCCTGTCAGTTTGGCTGAATCCTTTGCCGGCGCACCGGGCAGACGCTCCAAAGCCGACCGGGCCTCATGCAAGGCGGCGGCGCTTTCCGTCAGCTTAAAAGTGTCCGACACCAGCCGCGCGCGCCGGCGCGTTAAATCCGAATCCGCCCGGTTTTCCGCTTCATCTAAAATGCGCCGGAGTTCGCGGCAGCGGCTGACAGGGAAGAGTTCGGGCTGGTGGGCGTGTTTATAATACTTAATCCAAAAAGCCGGATCCGGCTGGGCCATCCATGTCTTTTCGCATTCCTGAAAAAACCGGCGCATAGGCCCGGCGGTTTCGCCGAAGAAGTTCGCATAGAAATCATCCAGCAGAGCTTCAGGCTGCTGGCTGGCGTCCCAAAGCAGCTGCGCGGCCAGCCAGGCTTTCACGGCGTCGAAACCCCACAAGGGATTCAGCTCGGCGAAGAAGGCCCGCACTCCGGCCCGGCGCAGGGCCGGTATGCTCCCGCCAATAATTCGGGTGCAGACTCTCGGAATGACGTAACGGTCGCCATAGTAATAATCCCACGTGCCCACGATTTCAGGCCCCCGGGCCGTCCATTCGCGGACGAGGGCCATATCGCTTTTTTTGAACGCGGGATCATACCACTGGCTCCGGTCGGCCGCGATGACGGGAATAACGTTGGATGCCACGGGGAACGGAGGAGTGTTTTCCCACCAAAGATAAGCCAGCGCTCCGAGGTATTTGCCCGGATGCGTTTGACTGACTTCACGCGCCACCTGGTTTGTGAATTGAAACACCAGAGCGGAATAGTCGGGCTGGCTCCGGAAATACCGCCGGGGGGCCAGGTGCGGGGCATCCTCCGGATAATCCCCGAAAAAAGTCGTGTCGTTGGCGCCGATGGAAAAAGAAACGGCATCCGGATGTTTTCCGAAAAAATCCCGCGCGGCTGAAACGGCGCGCCGGACCACGCCGGGATGGAGCAAATTGGGCTGCCAGTTAACGAGTCCTTCGGGATCCGGCCGGTAGCGCCTGCCATTAACCAGAGGAAACCACCCGGGGTGCTCTTCATAATCTTCCGCGGTGATGATGTTGCCAAGGTTGTGGCTGAAACGGAAACGCCGCCGCAGCAGATTGCGCCCGGACCATTCCTTCCACGCGGCCCCGCCGGCACTTGCAAAAAAGGAACGGCAAAGAAAATCCGGCTCTTCGGTTTCGCGGAAAGCGGGCACGCTCCAGGATGAGCGCGGCGGAATATGTTCCCCCAGTTCTCCCGGCAGATACCAGCGCACGCCGCCGTGTTTTTGCAGGAACCGGCGGACGGCGAACAGCGCGCTTTCATCCCCCGGACCGCACAAGATGATCCGGTCCCGCTCCGCCGCCATGAAAATCCCGTCGCGGTCCAGCCCGGCCCATTGGCCTCCGGCGCGCAAAGCAAGCCGTGTCTTTCCGATATAAAAACCCGGCGGGGAACCGGCTGGTTCCGGCGCCACGCCGGGCCGCAGACCGCTCATTTTATGCAGCGCCCGCGCCAGCTCCAGCCCCGCCTGTTCTTCTTCCGGAGAGGGCCGCGAGGGTAAAAACACCGGCGCTACCCAGCCGTCTTTACGGATGACGGAAACAGAGGATTTTTCCGGGGCGGGCCGGAATAGACAGCCCGCGGCAAAGGCCAAAAACCATGCCGTGGTCAAAAGCAAACCTGCGGAACACTTCAGCATTCGCCGTGGATTGAATCAGCCCGAACCGCGGAATTCCTCCGCCATTTCGGGGAGGGCTTTCCACAAGTCCCATTTCGGCGCGAAACCTAATTCCTTTTTAATTTTTTCCGTTGAATAACAGGCGGACCCAGTGAGTTTTTCAAGGGCGTCCGAGTCGAAAATGAAACGCCTGCCCCGCAGCTTGCCGATGGCATCGCCAGCCCAACCCAGCATTTTAAGGCCGAACAGGGGGACAGACCAGCCGGGCGGCTCTTTTTCCAAAACATGGCAAATGCCTTCGTAGATTTGCCGTGTCGAGTAGTCCCGGCCGTCGGTGACGATGTAGATTTGCCCGGCGGCCCGCGCCATGGCTGCGGCTGAAATCGCGGCTCGCACGGCGTCTTCGGTGTGGACCATCGAGCGCCGGTTGCCCGCCTCGGGCATGGGCGGAAAGCGGCCGCGGATCACGGCTTCGATCATTCTGGGCAGGTTGCCTTTGGACCCGGCGCCATAGACCATGCTCAACCGCAAGACGGCGGGATGCGAAACGAAACCGCCTTTGAGAACCAGTTTTTCCGCATCGAGCTTGGATTGGCCATAAGGTGTCTGGGGGCGGCAAGGCGCGGATTCATCTTCGCGCTCCAGCCCGCCCTCGCCCATTGCCTTGACCGTGCTGAAAAAAATGAACCGCTCAACGCCGTTCTTCTTCGACGCCTCCAGTATCCGCCGCGTCCCTCCGGTGTTCAACCGGTAATACGCTTCATCGTCCCCCGGCATTTCTGAAATGGCGTGAGCCTTGCCCGCGAGATGGAACACCGTGTCCATTCCGGCGCAATGGACATCGAGCGGATCCTTCGTGATATCCGCCCGGCGCCAGTCCGCGCCGGCGCCTTCCGCCGCCGCCAAATCCAGCCCGCGCACGGACCGCCCTTCACCGAGTAAAGCCCGGCAAAGCTTTCGCCCGATGAAACCGGCCGCCCCCGTCACTAAAACGTTTTTCATTTCCCGCGCCATGTTAATCGAGGCCGCGCTCCAGGATGCCGCAAAACCGCCGGCACAGCAGTTCCTTTTTCAATTCCTTTTCCACCACTTCCCTTTCCCGGCGGCCCATCTCGTCCAACTCATTCTTGCCGGCCGCGGTTATCTCGCGCAGGAGTTTTTCCATCCCTTCCACGTCCCCGTGCCCGGCCCGCCAGCCGACACGGTATGAGTCGATGAATTCGGAAATATGGCAGCGCGCCGGCCCCAGGAGCAGGAACGGGATGGCCAGTGCCATCGAGCTATAAAACTTGCATGGATGCACACATCCCGCCATTGCGTTGCCCATCGAAACCACATGCACGTCCGCCGCCGAAAGCGAATACTTTATTTTATCCAGAGGCTGGTAAGGCAGTGAAAGCATGTTGCGCGGGCGGTGCCTGGCGATGAAATCATTCACGGTTTTTTTCCCGAGGCCGCCTCCGATGAAAAGAAAGATCAGACGGCGCGCGTCTTGCAGGCGCAGCGCGGCTTCGAGCAGCGTGTCCAGCGGATGCGAAATGCTGTGGTTCCCGCTGTACATCACCACAAATTTGTCCTCCAATCCATGTTCCTTGATAAAAGGATTGCCGCGCCGGGGAACTTTTTCGAGGTGATCGTCCATCGGCCAGGGCGGCATGACGGTGATTTTTTCAGGGACGGAGTGTTTTTGCAGGAGCCTTTCCGCCATAAAGCGGTCGAGCACGACAATGTCCGCGGCTGTTTTCAGGATGCGGCGGTTCAGCCGCTCGAAGAGCTTGACGGAAAGCGAGCCGGGGCGCGCCATGCCCAGCGCCACCGCCTGGTCCGGGTTGAGGTCCATCACCCAGTATTTGATTGGGACGCGCCGGATGGCGCGCACTCCCAAAGCGCCCAGTCCCGCGATGGTGGGGATGGTCGTCGTGAATATCCCGGTCAGCCCCCGGGTAAAAACGCCGCGCAAAATGAATTGGAAAACGAGAGAAAACTGTCCCAACAGGCGCAATGTGATGCTTTTTTTTCCAAAGGACGTCAGGGGCAGACGCCGGATGACGACGCCCCGGCGCGTTTCCCGGAAAGGGTAGCGTTCCGCCGGGTCATCGTAGCCGCGGTTCGAAGTGTAGACGAAAACCCGCCAGCCCCGCCGGGCCAGCTCCTCCGCCGCTTCCGCCATATATTGCCCGACACTGGCCGGGTCCGGCGGATAGACCTGCGTCAAGACCAGCCAGGTTCCTTTGGGTTTCATGCGGCCAAGAAAAACCTTATCCAAGCGCGCGGGTCAAGAAGTCCCGCCACTGTTTCGACAGGGCGGCGGAGCCGTATTTTTCCGCCGCCGCCCGGCGGGCGTTCTGGCGTTTTCGCCAGACTTCACCGGGGCTGCCCGCCAAACGGGCGGCTGTCGCGGCGAATTCCTCCGCGACTTCCTCCACAGACCTGGGTGCCCGGAGTTTCATGAGGTAATCCGGACCTTCCAATTCTTCTTCCGAGACGTAAGGCGAATTAGACACGACCCACCCGGCTTCATTGTCCAGAACCAGCCGGGCCAAGTCGCTCCACAAAGGGCATATCGCGAGGACCGCCAGGCCGCCGGCCATCATGGCGTAGGTTTTGCTGGGCAGACAGACCGCCGCCCCGGCGGGGCTGACGGTTGCCAGTCCAATGTGAAAATTGACCAGCGACTTTTGCCACTCCCCGTCAGCTTCGGTATCCCGCACTTCGGCCGCCGTCCCGGCAAGCGCTTGTTTGACGAAGGCTGCCTTGGAGCCGCTGATGTAAAAATGAAATCGCGCGCCGCCGGATGCCAGTTCGGGAAGCGCCAGCGTCTTTTGGACAGCCCGGACAAGAGCCGGGGCATCGTGCATATGGCCGAGCTGCCCCCCATAACGAAAGGCCAGCGGCGCGTCCGGCAGCTTGTTTTCGGGTCCGGTGAAAAGTCCGGCGTCATCTCCGCAAGGGATGACCTGACTCTGCCGGGGCTTTCCCCAACGGCGTTCAGCATGGCGCCGGAGGAACTCGCCCAAGTAAACCACGCCCATGGCCCGCCGCGCGGCGGCTGCGGGAACCTTCCCGATCAACCGCGACATCGGGCCGTCCGGCCGAATGCTCCCGGCCGCTTCCAAAGCATCCGGGAACAAGTCGCAGAGCAGATGCACGGCCGGCCGGCCTGTCACCCTTCCCCAGCAGGCCGCCAGCACCGGCGCGTAAAACGTGTTACTGGTGACTATGAAGACCGATCCGCGGGGCGACTTCGCGATCGTCCACAGAAGTTTGAGGGGATACAAAACATACATTTGCAACCGCATCCACAACCGGCCCAAACCGGCGGATTTCGCCAGCCGCCAGTATCGCGCTTCAGTCAGTTGGATCACCGCGCGCGCCCGGGCGGCCCCTTCCGCCAAGCACCGGATCAGGAACCGGCAGTAATGCGACTCGGTATTAGCGCAGATGTAAACGCGCCTAATATCAGGAATTTTCTGATTCACCACTTCGTCCCAAACCGATTTATTCGCGCCGGGCGGAGGCTGCCGCCCCGGCGGCCCGCCCCTCAAGCCTTTCACCTGCCAGCATGAGTTTTCCTGCCGCTCGCCGCAAGCTTAAACCCGTTTTGACGGCGCGAGGGCGGGATTCCAAGCCTGCCTCCTGCCGGCATTGAGGGTGTTGCCAGCCGTTTTTTGTTCTGGATATCAGCCGCCTCCGGACGCCCGGGGGTCGAGGGCGTCACGAAGACCGTCCCCGATGAAGTTCAGGCAAAAGAGAGTGAGGGAAAAGAACAGAGCCGGGAAAAAAAGCAGCCAGGGATAAACGTCCATCTTCTCCGCCCCTTCCTTGATGAGCAGACCCCATGAACTTTGCGGCGGCTGCACGCCAAGGCCAAGAAAGCTCAAGACCGCCTCGATCAGCATGACGGCGGGCACCGTCAGCGTGGCATAAACGATAACCGGCCCCAGGACGTTGGGCAGCAGATGCCGCCAGAAGATGCGCATCCGCCCCGCCCCTAAAACGCGGGCGGCCTCGACAAACTCACGGTGTTTGAGAGCCAGCACCTGCCCGCGCACGATCCGGGCCATCGTCAGCCACTCCACCGCACCGATAGCGGCAAAAAGCAGCACCAGGCTGCGCCCGAAGAGCGTCACCAGCAAAATCACGAAGATGGTGAATGGCAGAGCGTAAAGAATATCCACAACGCGCATCATGAAAGCGTCCGTTTTCCCGCCCGCGTAACCCGACACGCCGCCGTAGAGAACGCCGATAGCCAGCGCCACCACTGTTGCCAGGAAACCGGCCCCGAGGGAGACCCTCCCGCCGTAAAGCACCCGCGCCAGCACGTCGCGCCCCAGCATATCCGTGCCGAACCAATGCGCCGCCCCCGGCGGCGCCGCTCCAAGCGCGCGGTCCTGCTGCTCATAAGAATACGGCGCCAGCAGCGGCCCGGCGAAACTGGCGGCCGCCACAAAAATAAAAAACGCGAAGCTGAAAACGGCCAGCTTGTTCCGGGCCAGCCGCCGGGCGGCATCCCCCCACAGCGAGCTTTCAGAGGGCGGTTTTCCGGTTTTAAAATTGCCGCTGATGTTATTCATGTCAGCTCTTGCCATAACGCAGGCGCGGATTCAGCATCACTTGGATAATGTCCGCCGCAAGGTTGAGCGCAATCAGCAGCGCGGCGTAAAACATCACCGTGCCCAGAACCATGGTGTAGTCGCGGTTGAAAGCGGCGTTGACGAAATGCCGGCCCAAACCGGGCAGGAAAAAAATCGTCTCGACGACAAACGAGCCGCTGATGATGCCGGCCAGGGCCGGGCCGAAATAGGCCACCAGCGGCAGGATTCCTCCCTTGAGGGCGTGCTTGAGCACCACGCGGCGCTCGGGCAGGCCTTTCGCGCGGGCCGCGCGGATGTAATCCCGCGAGAGGGTTTCAAGCATCCCCGCCCGAGCCAGCCTTGCAAAGTAAGCGGCGTAATACAGGCCCAGCGTCAGGGAAGGGAGAAAACGGTCCGACCAGTGGCTCCAGCCCAGGGGGTTGAACCACCCCGCCCGCAAGGCGAAGACCAGAATCAAAATGGGGCCCAAAACAAACGACGGCAGACAAATGCCCGCCATCGCCAGCGACATCGGCCCGTAGTCCAACCAGGTGTTCTTGCGCCAGGCCGCAACCACCCCCGCCGGCAAGCCCAGCGCCAAGGCGATGAGAAACGCCCACATCCCGACCTCGAAGGAGACCGGAAAGGACTGGGCAATAAGCTCGTTGACTGAACGGTCCAGGTATTTGAAAGAAGGCCCCAGGTCCCC
>CAZYUX010000107.1:0-9038 GCA_964650745.1 uncultured Puniceicoccaceae bacterium | reverse complement strand
TGTTGCGTTTTCGCGAGGGTTGTAATGACGGATGGCTTGAGGGCTTGGTGATTACGATTTGCCCCGCGCGGAAGGAGCGCAGGCGAAAAAGGTGTAATAAGGCTCGCCGTTGAGAATGCGCCCCAGGTAGAGCGCCACTTCGCGGGCATGGTAATCGCCCCACATCGAGGATTCGCCGCGGGGAATGCCAGACCCTTCGGGGACGCGGTCCCAGCCCTTGGGGCGGTGATAGACGGAATGCAGGATCAAACCCTCGCGGTCTGGTTCGAGGCATAAGTAGGGTTCATCGAGGAGCGTTTTTAATACCGCCAAGCCTGCTTGCCAGTAGTTCAGGCCTTCTTCGCCTAAATAATGGCCAAGGCGCAACAGGCCCTGGACGGCGATGGCGGCGGCGGAGCTGTCCACTGGTTCATGATCGTTGCGGGGATCCGCCGGACGGATGAGGTAATCACCGAGACGGGCCAGACCCGGGGCGCCGGTGTCCCAGTAAGGGATGCCGTCGGCGGGCGTGTTTTCGATGTAAAAGTCAGCTGTGGCGCGCGCGGCCTCGAGCAGAAAACTTCCGGTCTCCGCCCGTCCGCCCGGGTGAGGTGTTTCTTCTTCCGGAAGAGCGCTGGTGAGTTCCAGCAGTTCGGCAAACCCCAGGATGGCCCAAGCCAGGCCGCGTGTCCATGTGCTGAAGGGACTGTATCCCTGCTGTGTGCCGTGGCAGCGGAAGGCGCCGGTGGCAGGGTTGAAAATCGTCTCGTGGGCGACGCGTCCGCGGGCGTCCCAGGCGTCTCGCCCTTCACCGTGGAAGACGGCGTGCCGGGCGGTGGTCCGGGCGTGCGCCAAGGCGCGTTCGAGCAGGCTGACGCGCTTTTCGTCGTCTTCCAGCAGCACGTGGCCGAGCAGGTGGCTGACAATGAGGGAGCGGCAGGAGCGCAGGGTGTCCACAAACAGGGAGTGGGGGCCGTTGAAGGAGTAAATGTAACCGCCGCCGCCGGGCAGAGGCGTCCAGCGCCTGGCCTGGACCGCGCCCGACACTTTCAGGGCAAGCTCATAACAGCGGCGCTCCCAGCTGTCATGCGGTGTTTTGCCCTCGATCATCAGGCGCAGCAAGGGTCCGTATGCGCTGAGGATGTTAAAACCGTGATCGTGGACGCCGAAGTGCGTTAAATAGGGAGAAAGGCGGGCGGCCGCGCCTTCGCGGGCGATGCCCCAAAATTCTTCCCCGCCCGACATTTCGAATTGCATCGCCGCCGAGCCGTAATAAAAACCCAGCGTCCACTCGGTCCACTTCCGGGGCTGGTATTGCCCGCGTTCGGTAATGACCGGCGCGCCGCGCGCAAAGTCATAGCGTTTTTCCATCCGGCGGATTTTTTCCGCTGACAGGGACCAAAAACGTTCCAGGGCGGATTTCAAATCTTCGGGATGCAATGGCGGGCCGTTGATTGTCATGGCTGGACGGATAGGTTTTTCTTTCGCAGAGAGAAAAGAAGCGGTGTCCGCCTTCGTTGTCAATTGTCTGGAACTTCATGCCATTTTCATTTGACGGTTCTTCCCGGCAGGAACACCTGTCGAATCTTGCGGTTTTATATTGAGTTGAAGCCGGAGATGCTGTCAAAGTAAGCCGTGATGCCTTTCAAAATCGCTTTCACCGGGGCCGGGAGCATCGGTTTTACGCGGGGCTTGCTGCGGGATCTGCTGGCCGTGCCGGAGTTTCAAAATGTCAAAATCGCCTTTCACGACATCAGCCGGCGCAACCTCGATATGGTGCGGCAGCTCTGCCAGCGGGATATCGGAGCCAACGGCTTGAAGATCCGGATCGAGGCCACGACGAACCGCCGCCAGGCATTCAAGGACGCCCGTTACGTGTTTTGCACGATCCGCGCCGGGGGGTTGGAAGCTTACAAACACGACATCGAAATTCCGCTGAAATATGGGGTGGACCAGTGTGTGGGCGACACTCTGGGGCCGGGCGGCATCATGTACGCCCAGCGCGGGATCCCCATGCTGCTCGACATTTGCCGGGACGTCCGCGGCGTGGCCGAACCGGGCTGCCTGCTGCTCAACTACGCCAATCCGATGGCTATGCTGACATGGGCCTGCAATCAATACGGCGGCGTCAACACCATCGGCCTCTGCCACGGCGTCCAGGGCGGCCACGGGATGATCGCCGGGGCATTGAAAATTCCCATGGAGGAACTCGACATCATTTGCGCCGGGATCAACCACCAGACATGGTATATCCAAATCCGTCACAAGGGCAAGGACATGACTGGCAAGCTCCTGGCGGCGATGGAGCGCGACCCTCGGCTGGTTAAAACCGAAAAAGCGCGGATAGACATGCTGCGGCGCTTCGGCTACTTCAGCACCGAGTCCAACGGCCACTTGAGCGAATACGTCCCGTGGTATCGCAAGCGGCCCCGCGAAATCAAAAAGTGGATTGACCTGAAATCTTCCTGGATCAACGGCGAGACCGGCGGTTACCTGCGTGTCTGCAACGAGTCGCGCAACTGGTTCGAGACCGATTTTCCCAACTGGATGAAAGGGCCCGCACAGGAGTTCAAACCGGAAAAGCGCGGCCACGAGCACGGCAGTTATATCATCGAAGGGCTGGAAACCGGGCGTGTCTACCGGGGCCACTTCAACGTGGTCAACAAGGGCGTGATTTCCAACCTGCCTGATGACGCTATAGTCGAAGTCCCCGGCTACGCGGACGGCAACGGCGTCAGCATCCCAAGGGTGGGCGCCTTGCCCCTCGGTTGCGCCGCCGTGTGCAATGCCAGCATCAGCGTGCAGCGGCTGGCTGTTGAGGCGGCGGCGCATGGCGATGAAACGCTGCTTAAACAGGCCATGCTGATGGACCCGCTGACCGGCGCCGTGTGCGATCCGCCGGAAGTCTGGCAAATGACCGGCGAGATGCTGGCGGCCTTGTCCCCGTGGCTCCCCCAGCATAAAAAAGCTGCGCGCCAAGCCAAAGCGCGGCTGCGCAAAGGCCCCCTCATCAAAACGAGAGAGAACTACCGGGGCGCCGCCCGGCTCAACACCCGCACTGTCGCCGAGATGAAAAAGGAAGCTCAAGCTTCCCGGAAGTTGGCCGCCGCCGCCGATAAAGGCTGACTGCCGCTCAATATCTTGTTTTGATACAGTTAGACACGGTTTCGCCGGAAATATTTTCAGGTTTTTTAACGGAAGGGCTTGATTTTTCAGGATTCGTGTGCAACCTTTATAAGGTTGTGCAAGCCAATGGCTTGCGCGTCGCTTTGCCCCGGAATTTTACGTCCGTTTTACTTCTTTCAGTTTGATTACAGGAGGATTGCATCATTAAAGGAAAATATGTCACTCATTTAAACCATATCGGAGGATTAACCGAAAAAGAGCGGATACAATTAAAGAAAGTCAGCGCTTTTTTCAGTTTTCGGGCCACCGAATACTATTTGTCTCTGATTGACTGGGACAACCCCGGCGATCCGTTGCGGCGGCTCATCATACCCCATCCCGGCGAACTGATCGAGTGGGGGAGGCTGGACGCGTCGAATGAGAAGGATTACACCGTGCTTCCCGGTTTGCAGCACAAGTATAACTCGACCGCGCTGCTGCTGGTCAGCTCCGCCTGCGCGGGCCAATGCCGGTATTGTTTCCGCCAGCGGATTTTTTTGCGGCAAGGCCGGCATACCGTGGCCAATTTTCCGGCCGCGTTCGATTACATCCGCGAACACAATGAAATCAACAATATCCTGCTCACCGGCGGCGATCCCCTGCTGCTTTCCACGGAGCGTCTGGACGGCATCATTGCCAGGCTCCGGGAGATCCCCCACGTGCGCGTGATCCGGATCGGCAGCAAAGTGCCCGCTTTCGCCCCCGGCCGCATTACCGGGGATCCCGCTTTGATGGAAATGATCCGCCGCCATTCCCGGGCGGGGGCGAGCATCCATGTGATGTGCCACTTCTGTCACCCAGGCGAGTTGGCGGATGAAGCCCGGCGGGCCATCCGCGTCCTGCAAGAGGCGGGCGCCGTCCTCTGCAACCAGTGCCCCCTTATTCGCGGTGTCAATGATGACCCGGCGGCGCTGGGCGGGCTTTTCAACGAGCTTTCCTATCTGGGCGTGGCGCCTTATTATGTTTTTCAATGCAGGCCGGCTGCGGGGAATAGAATTTACGCCGTGCCCGTTGAAGAAGGTTACGACATTTTCGAGCAGGCCCGCGCGATGGGTTCGGGTCTGGCCAAACGCGCCCGTTTTGTCATGTCCCACGCCTCCGGTAAAGTTGAAGTTGCCGCTAAGACCGGAAGGCGGGTGGTCATGAAATACTGCCGTGCGGCGCGTGACAAGGACAGTTCCAGGGTCTTCATCTGCCGCCGCAATCCCAAGGCTTGCTGGCTGGATGATTACGAGGAAGCGGCGTGTTCCCTTCTGCGGGAGGCCGCCTGAGAACCGGATCTTTTGCCCCGGCAGCCTGCCGAAGGCGAAGCTGACCGCAGGCGGCGGCTATGGCAGCGCCTTTTTCGCGGCGCACGGTGCGGGGTATTCGCTGCGCTTCCAAAACGCGGGCAAACGCGATTTGCCGGCGGGGGCGGGAGCGCCGCCACTCCAGTCCGGGCACCGGATTATATGGAATCAGGTTGACGCGGGCGTGCAGGCCGCGCGCGATTTCCGCCAGGCGCCCGGCTTGTTCCGGATAGTCGTTCACTTCGTCTATCAGGAGATACTCAAGTGTCACCATGCCCCCATGTTGTTCGGCGAACAAATGGAGCGCCGGAAGCAGCGCTTCGAGCGGATGCTTCCGGTTCACCGGCATGAGGCGCGATCGCGTTTCATTGTCAGGGGCATGCAGGCTGACCGCGAGGCGGAATTGGAGCGGCTCATCGGCCAGACGCCGGATTTCCGGGACCAGTCCCGCCGTGGAAACCGTGATGCGGCGCGCGCCCAGGCCAAACCCCCACGGGGCGTTGAGGATTCGCACCGCCCGCATGACATTGTCATAATTGGCCAGCGGTTCTCCCATGCCCATGATAACCACGTTGTCGAAAGGCAAGCCGTCCCGCCGCGCCGGCCTGAAGCCCTGTTCCGCCTGAAAACAGCACGCTTGTATAAGCTGGGCCGTCATTTCCCCCGCCGTCAAATCGCGCTTGAACCCGTCCAGTCCCGAGGCGCAAAACCGGCAGCCGTAAGCGCAGCCGGCTTGCGTTGAAATGCAAGCTGTGGCGCGGCCGCCGTTTTTGCCGGTTCCCGGGGCGGGAGCGCGCAGGCACACTGTCTCGATGAAGGTTCCGTCTTCCAGGCGCAGCAGCAGTTTGGCGGCGCCGCCGGAACGCTGGACATCCTCCAGGTCAGCCGCAATCAGCGAGTAATGGCGTGCCAGCCATCCGCGCAATTCTTTCGGCAGATTGGCCATTTCCTTCCATGCCGCAACTCGTTTGCGGTATATCCAGCGCAGGACTTGCTTGGCTCTGTAATCCGGCCATCCCGCCGTCCGCAAGCAGTCCCGCAAGGTTTCCGGACTTTCACCGCAGAGGGCGGATTTGACGGGAAAGTTTTGCATGAGCCTTCGAAGGCGGGAAGCCTTTGAAACCGCGGCGTTTCCGCTGAACCGGGCCGGTTCCGGATTATCCCTCGCTCCAGGACTGGGCGTGGGGTATCCGGTCGAGAACGGATTGAAGCTGGGACGGCCCAAGTTGCAGATGGGAGGCGATGCTCTTGAGTTCGGCGATTTCGTTGGCCCGAACCACGCCGTCGCCCATAATTACCTGGGAAAGCAACTCCACGAATTGAAGGCGTTCTTCCAGCGCGGCGTTGTTGCAGTATTTTTGCCCTATAAGCTTCAAGTTCAGATCGGTGATCGAGGGAGCGGCCGCCACCGCCGAGATAAACGCGGCGGCGAATTTCTGCATCTTCCACCGGCGGCACAACAGATCCTCCAGCACGGCGATTTTCGTGTCCGAAACATCAGGCCCGCTTTTGACGACATGGGACAGCAAGCTTCCCATGAGGGCTAATTTCCGGTATTTATCAGGGGGCAGCTGAAGGATTTCGTCTTTGTGCGGCAGTTGTTCGGCCACGGTCCGGAAAATGCCTTTGCCGAAAAGCTCGTCCACCTCTTGCCGGCGCATAAGATGCTCCGCCGCGGTTCCTTTAGGGCGTTTGAGCAGGCGGTCAATCCGGCCCTCGTCGCTCAGGTCTATTTCTTCGATGGTTTGCCGCATCTGGGCGACAATGCGCTTTTCTTCGGGGGTTGTTTGGCCGTCCGCTTTCACAAGGCAATCCAGGAAATAAAGCGCCTGGCGGCGGTCTTCCTCGCTGGCGAGGGACTCCCGGAACTCCCGCAGCAGCAGGCGGCGCTCGTCCTCTTCAATGGGTTCAGACAAGTATATTTTAAAGAGCTTCCAGTCCTCTTGTTTAAGGGCCGGTATGCGGCGTATTAAATCTTCCAGACAGGTGATTTCCTCCGGCTGGATGGCGCCATCGGCCCACGCCGCCGCAATGAGCAACTTGGCCAGTCCCCGTGCGACTTTTTCTTCCGTCATCGGTCGGGTGTTTTCGTTAAAAAATTTTAAATAATTTAATGAGACAAAGCATGCCTGCCGATTTTTTCAATTAAAAACTTTCTCTCAATGGGTCGTTGATGATCAGCGCATCCGTTTTCTGATTCCTGAAGAGACGGGTTTGAAGGAGAAGAAAAGATGGCGGCTTTCAATTCTCGGCGGAGTGGAGGCCGCCGGGGGCGGCGCGGAACTCGATGTTGAGCTGGTCCGGATTATTTTTAGCGGACCGGGAGCAGTTCCACAGGCAGGCGCCGCAGTGGACGCATTTTTCGCGGTCAAAAAGAGGGGTTCCGCCCTCGGGATTGACGGTGATGGCTTGGCCCGAGCACATCTCGGCGCAGACTGGCGCGGCGCAATCTTCACACAACCCCGGGTCGCGGAAGATCACATGATCGGCGCAGCCGTCCGGCGCCTGAACTTTGCCCCCCATCAGCAGCGCGTCTTGGTGCGAGACAAGAAGCTTTCCGTCCAGCGGCACGGCTGGCCAGCCGGCTTTTTCCATGACGGCCTCATGCAGAGGCGCGCCTTTGCGCTGGCTTTCCTGGCGCAAGGATTCCAGATCGGCTTTGGAAAGCTGCGCCTGGTAATATTTTTCCGCTTGGACAATGTGCTCATGAGGGCGTTTTGGCGCGGCCGGCCAGAATAATTTCCCCCCGGTGAGGCCCGCGAGAGCCGCGCCGGCAAGACCGGGAACAAAGCCTTTTTGGAAGCCGTCGCGGGCCTTGGCGGCGGCTCTTGCTTCTTTTTCGATCCAGCTTTCCCGGCGGGATTTCACGTAGGTTGCTTCAAGGTTTTCCCGGGTGAATTCCCGGTTCTCGCGCAGGAGTTGAAGGACCGCTTTGGCAAGGAGAACGCCGGTGGCCCAGGCTTCGTCCACGCCGGAATTCGTCAAAATATTGGTGCTGCCGGAGCCTTCGCCGATGCGCGCGTAGCCATCGCCCGCCAGGTAAGGCTCACCGCGCCGTCCGGATTCTCCCACGGTTTTGGCCCCCCAGGAGCGGAGCGTTCCGCCTTCCAGGTGGCGCCAAAGGTAAGGATGCCGCATCCAGTGCTGGAGATAGCGGTAAACGGTCCGCGTTGGGCTCCTCCACCACGAGGGCGCGAAGAGCCCCAGCGAGGCCAGGTTGTCCGGATAAACGTATAAAAAGCCGAAGAGTTCCGGTTCCGGGTAGCCGAGGGTGTGGATGACCGTTCCGGGGGGCGGTGTTTTTTTGCTTTGGGAAAGTTCGACAACGGCTTTCATTCCGACGGCCCAGTCCCGGCGGGAGTTGCCCGGCGGGAGTCCGAAATGTTCGTCCAGCTGCCGCCCGATGGCGCCAACGGGGCCATCCCCCACGACGGTCAAGCGGGCTTTGATGTCCATTCCCGGCATGTAATTGGCTGCCGGCTGGCCGTTCTTGTCCACTCCCTGGTCCGCGAGCCGGACGCCTGTGACTTTGCCGTTCTCAATCAACGCCCGCGCGGCGGGCGTGCCCGGCCAGATTTGGGCCAGACCGGAAGCCATCACCTGTTGTCCCGCCCATTGCATGAATTGGCCGAGTGAAAAAACATAGCCAGGCTCTTTTCGGAGGAAAGGCGGGATATAAGGCAGCTCGAAGGCGTGCTTTTTTTTCGCGCCGGCCAGCCGCATGACTTTGTCTGCCGCGCACAGCAAAGAGGACCGGCGGGAGGCCCCGGTGGGATCGAGCAGATATGCCACGTTCTCCTTTTTCACTTCGGCGGCGGTTGGGATTTGCGCCAGATCCAAGTCTGGAAAAGACCCGCGGATGGCCCGGCCGCGCGTCACCACCCCGGAGACGCCGAAGCCGATATCATCCGCCCGCTCGTAGCACAGTATTTGCGGCGGTGTTCCGGGCATCAATTGGCTTTCCGCCGCGGGCGTGCCGTCCTCGCTGACCAGGCCGCGTGTCAGTTCCGTCAGGAATCCCCCTGTGGCGGGGCCGAAACCCGCGCAGACGATGTCCGCTTCCATGTTTTGGCGCGGCGGCACGGCGGTATTCGCGTTTTGTTGATTCATAAACGCGCGAGTTATTACACGCCGCGTTCACGTTTCGCAACACCGGATGTCAATCCTTGATTTGATTTCCCGCGGCCTGGATTTGACGGTTAAGCCAAAGAAGGTTTAACTTGCTTCAAAAAGCATGAAAGTGATACGGGCCAAAAGCGCGGGATTTTGCAGGGGAGTGGAGCGGGCGGTGCGGCTGGCCCGGGAACTGGCGGCGGGCGGCGCGGCCACTGTCTACACCGATGGTCCGCTCATTCACAACCGCCAGTTAATGTCGGCTCTCGAAGCCGAAGGCATCCGCGAATGGACGAATGAGAAAAAAAGGCGGCCCGCCGGAGGGAATAAAAAACCAGTGGTGCTGATTCGCGCCCATGGCATCACCCCCCGCCGCCGGGAACATTTGAAATCGCAATCCGCTGAATGGCGCGATGCCACCTGCCCTGACGTCGGCCGGACCGCGGGAACCATCAAACTTTATGCCCGGAAAGGTTAGGACATCCTCATCTT
>CAZYUX010000106.1:0-9171 GCA_964650745.1 uncultured Puniceicoccaceae bacterium | reverse complement strand
CTGCTGGCAGGTTTGCCCCGTCGGCGCCATTGAAATGCGGCGGCACACTTGCGGAGAGTGGTTCGTGTCCAGGACCCGGTACGGGCCGTTCGTCCATGCAAAGCTTGGCATCGCCGAGGAAAACAGCGGCAAGCTGATCGCGTTTATAAAAGAGAAAGCGGCGGCGCTGGCGGAGGAACACAAGAGCGGCTACATCCTGATTGACGGCGCGCCGGGCATCGCCTGTCCCGTTATCGCCTCGCTCGCGCAAGTGGACTTGGCGCTGATTGTAACCGAGCCGACGCTCTCCGGCAGGCACGATCTGGAACGGGTGCTCGGTCTCGCCGCGCATTTCAACGTCCGCCCCGCCGTGTGCGTTAACAAATGGGATATCAACGAGGAAAACACCGCCGCCATCAGGCAATTTTGCGCCGCGCGCGGCGTGCCGGTTCTGGCGGAAATTCCATTCGATGAAGAGGTCGCCCGCTCTGTTTCCGCGGGCATCCCCTTTCCCGTGCGCGCTCCCCGCGGCCCCGTCCGGGACATCCTGGATGCGCTTTCAAAAAACATTCTTGCCGAGCTTGGCCGCGCGCCCTGATGAACATTCTGTCATGCCGGAACTTTTTTGGATTCAAAAACCGGGGAAAATGGTTATAGGAAAGGGGCGTGAAGCTGACATTCCAGATCGCCGTGCGGTTTCTGCTGGCGAAAAGAAGGGCCATGCTGATGAGCCTGGCGGGAATCCTTTTCGGAGTGGCGTTCTTCATCCTCACCCAGGCCCAGACGGGCGGTTTCGAGGATTTCTTCATCCGCACCATTCTGGGCACCAACGGCGCCATCCGCGTGCAGGACCGCTGGCGCCCGTCCGTGACGACCATCGCGGCGCAAGGGGATGGGAACCAGGCGGGTTTTCACATTCCACTGCGG
Source organism: uncultured Puniceicoccaceae bacterium (assembly GCA_964650745.1). Taxonomy (GTDB): domain Bacteria; phylum Verrucomicrobiota; class Verrucomicrobiia; order Opitutales; family CAZYUX01; genus CAZYUX01. The sequence goes on along the minus strand of CAZYUX010000106.1, from coordinate 8,265 downwards.
CATATGGCCAACTTCGAGTCAGGTGTCGAGCATCCCCGCCGGGTCATGGAAGCGGTGCGGCGGTTCAAGGGGGTCTCGGGCGTGTCCCAGGTTTTGCGCGAGAGGCTTTTTATCAGCAGCGGGTTCACCACCGTGAAGTGCCAGGTGTTCGGCATCGAGCTGTCCGACTACCTGTCGGTCTCGGACTTGGGGCGGCAGATCAAGCACGGGGATTTGAGCGCGTTCCGGGACGACCCCGGCGGCGTCATTCTGGGCTGGCGCCTGGCTTTGCGGCTTAACGCCAGGCTGGGGGATTACGTGTTCTTGCATGACGTCGGGGAGAAGCGCCGTTACCGCGTCCGGGCTGTTTTCGAAACCGGCGTTTCCGAGTTCGACAAATATTCCTGCTTCATCCACTTGGCGGACGCCCGGCTGCTGTCAGGCAAGAGTCACAGCGATTACCTGCAAGTGGCGCTTTACAACCCCGAGCACGCGCCCCGGATCGCCGCGCACATGGAAGCGGCGCTGGGCCGGACCGTGGCTTTCTGGCAGGAGCGCGAGCGCACCTGGCTGGACGTCTTCCGGGTGCTGCGCATCTCCTCGGCCTTGACCATGTCCACCATCATTCTCATTGCCGGCCTGGGGATGTTCAACACGCTGGCGATCATCGTCATGGAGCGCCAGCGCGAAATCGCCATCCTGCGGTCGATGGGCTATTCACGGCGGGACATCGTGCTGATTTTCATGAACCAGGGGCTGGTGGTGCTGGCGGCTGGAACGCTCCTGGGCTGGGCCGCGGCAGCTTTGCTGACGTTGGGGGTCGAGAACTTGCCCATCCATATCCGGGGCATTTTCAGCACGGATCATTTCGTCGTCAAATGGTCCCTGTGGCATTACCTGCACGCCGCGGCGGTGGCGGCGGCGGTGGTGCTGGTGGCCAGCTATCTGCCCGCGCGCCGCGCCGCCAGGATCGACCCCGCCGAAATCATCCGGGGGGCCGGAGGATGAATCCCGGAGCGCCCGGTGACGGGCCCGTGCTGAGGGCCTGGAACCTGCACCGATGGCTGGGGCGGGACGAGGGGCGCGTCCACGTGCTGCGGGGTGTCAGCCTTGAGCTGGCGCCGGGAAGGCATTACGCCGTGGCGGGCCCGAGCGGCTGCGGCAAGAGCAGCCTGCTTTATCTTCTCGGTCTGCTTGACCATCCAAACGAAGGCGGCATCTGGCTGCGGGGCGCCGATATGACTGATGCGCCGGAAGAGGAGCGCACCCGCGCCCGGAACGCGCACATAGGCTTCGTTTTCCAGTTTCACTTTCTCCTCACCGAGTTCTCCGCGCTGGAAAACATCATCCTCCCCATGCGCAAGCTGGGGAAACTCACTCCAGAGGAAATGGAGGAAACCGCCCGGAAACTGCTGGCCGACGTCGGGCTTGCGGACAAGGCGGAGCGCCGGGCCAACCACCTGTCCGGCGGCGAGCAGCAGCGTCTTGCCCTGGCGCGCGCCTTGGCCAACTCGCCTTCCATTCTCCTGGCCGACGAGCCTACCGGCAACCTCGACATCCAAAACTCCCGGCAAATTTTTGACCTGTTGCGGCGTTTCGCGCGGGAAAAGAACCAGGCCGTCCTCATGGTCACCCACAACCTCGAACTGGCCCGGCAATGCGACCGCCTCTACGAAATGCGCGACGGGCAATTCTTTTAAGCTGAAGTTCGAACGGCGTGAAACCGGTTGCCCGGGCCGCCCGCGCGGCTCCGCCGCTGGACAAAATCAAAGAAACCGTTGACAGAGGACTGAAAAGAGATGCCTTGTAAAGCGGGAATCGGGGCGTAGCACAGCCTGGATAGTGCGCCTGCTTTGGGAGCAGGAGGTCGCTGGTTCAAATCCAGTCGCCCCGACCACTCCCCCGGCCATTTTGGCCATTAACCATTTGACCCGCGGGCCATATATTCTTTTAACCCTTCGTTATTCAAAGGCGGGATCCAGCGGATTGCGGAAACAGCATGCGGCCTCTTTTTCTGGTTTCCAGCCTCCGCCCCCTGTCTTCTTGAAAAGGAAAAGGATGAAAAAAACACTTCCCCAACCTTACGAGGAACAGCCGCCGGGAGCCTTTTCCGCGGCTCACGCTCATCCGGGCCGCCTGGGTGTGATAGGGCGGCTTCACGGTGTCGGGGCGGCGCGGGCTGACCAGTGCCGCCTGCTTGATTTGTGCTGCGGAAGCGGGGAGCACCTCATCCGGCTGGCCCAGTCATTTCCCCGGAGCCAGTTCGTTGGCTTGGACGCTTCCGCTCCGAAAATCGAGACCGCCAAGAAGAAAGTCCGGGAAACCGGCCTCTTGAACATTGAATTCAAACAAGGCGAACCGGCTGAAGCGGCGGCGGAACAAGAACCATTCGACTATATTACCGCTGGAGGGCTGTTTTCGCGGATTTCCTCCCAGCAACAGAAAAAACTTCTGGAGACTTGCGCCCGGTTGCTGGCTCCGCAAGGCGTCGCCTGTGTCGGCTACCAGGCCCTGCCGGGCTGGCGGATGCGGGCGGTGACGCGCGATTGGCTGCGTCACGCCAGCCGGGACGTGGCGGCTGGCGCCGGAAAGGTTAAAAAAGCCCGGGAAACTTTGGCGGCGCTGCCCCGGCTGGTTGCCGACAAGCGCTCCCCGGCCGGCCAGTATTTCAAGTGGGAAGAAAAACAAATCGAGAACTGCGCCGATGCCTGGCTGGAACGGGAATTTTTCGGGACCTTCCACAGCCCCTGTTATTTTCACCAGTTCATGGGATGGGCGCGCGAGCATGGCCTGCAATACCTGGGGGATGCCCAGTTCGGCCGGCGCCTCATCCGCTGTCTCCCGCCTTCCATCCGCAAGGAAATCCTCGCTCTCACCAGTGATGAAACCGAAATCGAGCAATACGGCGACTTCGCGATCAACCGGATGTTTCGCAAGAGCCTGCTCTGCCACCGGGATGTTCAGCTTGCCGAAGCCCCGGAACCGGACCATTGGGCCAGCCTCAAAGCCGGCAGTTTCCTGCGGCCCCGCTCCGTCAAACCCAGCCTGGCCGATGGCGTGAATGAGATTTTCTCCGAAGGCACCACCGAGCTCGAAACCGGCGACATGTTCCCAAAGGCTGTTCTTGTCCAGCTGGGCAAGGTTCACCCCGGCGACATCCTCTGCGGAGAGCTGACCGGGCGGACCGCGGAGGCCTTGAAATCTTACGGCTACCCCGATGACGACGCTACCCGCGCCCAAATCAACGACACCATTCTCTTCCTCCACGCCCAGGAAGCCATCTACCTCGCCATGTCCTGACCGGGAATGACGCCTTTTGTTTTGGAAAATCCGGATCCATTGATGCACGGCGGTTTGGATTGGTTCTTGACCGCATAAGCCTTCACCGTTAACCCGCGAGGAAAACCTGTTGGCGATTCATGCGCCAAATACCGTTCCGGACAAGAGCGCGCCGCTCCAATGCCAGTTTATCCGGCAATTCAGCCGCGCGGCAAACATGAATATGGACTTTCATTTAAAACCCGCGTCCCGCCAGTCGCAAGCCTCCGGCCGCGTCTTCCAGCCCGGCTGCCGCATTGTCAGCTACCTGTGCCGGGGCGAAACCGGCGAACTGGTCCGGGCGGATATTCTCGAGGACGAAAAGGAAACGTTCGCCCCGCCCGGCGCCGTGCTCTGCCGCTGGGGTCAAACCTTCAAGGAAAGGGAAGACCCCGCCGCCGAGGCCCGCCAAACATTGCGGTCCGCCGAAGACATGTTCCTTTCGCTTTACGAAGAAGAAACCGGGCCGCAAGAAGAGAGCGGCGATGTGCTGAAATACCTCTTGGCCGTTCTGCTCGAGCGGAAACGCATCCTGCGTCCGGCGGAGCTGGCGGCGCCGGGCCGGCCGCAAACCTACCGCCACCGCAAATCCGGCCGCGAGTTCGCCGTGCCCCGGCCGGACCTTACCGCGCAGTCCGTTCTCCAGATTCAGGAACACCTGAAAAAAATCCTTTTTTGATCCGCGGCCGGCTAACCGCCTCATGCTCTTGATGAATCGCGGCGCCCTAATTCCGTATTCCGAACCCTGAACTCCGAACAACATACTCCCTGCCGGCGGCGGCTGGGCGAAGACTTGTGGCAAAAGCGCCTCCGGCGCCAGGAAAAGGTGAACGCCATGCTGCGCCAGCGCGGCTCGTGCCTGGCCGACGCGGCCATCACTTTCATTTTTAAGGCGGCGGGTCTTTACGGCCGGGCTTACCGGCAGTTCCTGAATCCGCGAATCGTGGAAAACACCCTTGTGCCGCCCGGCCTGCCGCCCGCTTTTGACGGCTTCCGCATCCTGCACCTGAGCGACTTGCATCTCGATTTGGACGGCCGCCTGCTTTCCGTCCTTTTATCCAGACTGGAAGGCCTGGCATATGACTGGGCCGTATTCACCGGCGACTACCGCGATTACAACAAAGTGGAACACGAGCAGGCCGGCGCCAAAATGCGGGAATTGATGAAACACATAAACAGCCCCGCCTGCGGCGTCCTCGGCAACCACGACGTCATCGAAATGACGCCCGCCCTCGAAGACGCCGGTCTGCGTTTGTTATTGAACGAAAATACCGCCATCGAAAGAGCCGGGGAAAAACTGTATATCGCCGGAGTGGACGACCCCTATTGTTACGGCGCGGCGGACTTGGAGGCGGCCCGGCGCGGTCTGCCGGAGGGTGCCCCCGCCCTGCTGCTTTGCCATTCCCCCGCCCTTTACCGGGAAGCGGCGGCGGCGGGATTCGCCATGATGCTATGCGGCCACACCCACGGCGGCCAAATCTGCCTGCCCGGCGGCTTCGCCATCGTCAACAAAGGCCGCTGCCCCCGCCGGATGGTCCGCGGCCCCTGGACTCACGGCAGGATGCAAGGCTACACCAGCCCCGGCGCCGGCGCCTGCGGCGTTCCCCTGCGCTTTTTTTGTCCTGGCGAAATCACCCTCCACACCCTCCGCCGGAATGGCAATCCGCGGATTGCGCGGCCATCCTCTCCGCGCCAGCCTGTTCCGCCTCAATCCGGCGCGGGCCAGGATGGTTCCAGTCTCCGGGCTGCCGGATTATTTCCATCCCTCATCAGAAGACTTTTCCCTTGCCTCCGCCAGCCCTTTCCCGCAAACTCCCGCGAATAACCAAGAATAAATAAACCAGAATCTGTAAATAGATCCATGCTGCCGCGCGAGCGCGTCATAGAAGTGATAGAGCACCGGAAGCCGGACCGGGTGCCGGTCTACGGATGGCTGAAAGCCAACCTGGAAAAGCCTATCGCGGAACGGTTCGGGTCCGTCGAGGCGTTCGAGGATTATTACGAGTTTGATTTCGCCCACATCTTCGGCGGGCCGCATCCGTATTTCGTCAACGACGACTACTGGGTGAAGTTCAAGTCCGGAACGGTCATCGAACCGGAGGATGTTCTCGATTTGCCGCTGTGCGACCCGGATGACGAGGCGGGCTATGATAAATTGAAGGAGCTCATCCGCCACCACAAAGAGGAGCGCGGGCGGTTCGTCTATGTTCAGACGCCGGGCATCTTCGAGTGCCTCAACGCCACGTTTAAAATCGAGAACCATCTGGCTTATCTCATCGAGTTCGAGAAGGAGCTGCGCGAAGTTTACCGCAAGCAGGCCGAGTGGAACCGCCGCTACGCCATGAACTGCCTGGACTTGGGGGTGGACATGATCCACGTCTCCGACGACTGGGGGGCACAGACCAGCCTGATGTTCAGCCCCGCCACATGGGAAACCCTCATCAAGCCCTATCATAAAATGACCTGCGACGCGGTGAAGCAACGAGGCGCCTACTTGAGCCTGCACAGCGACGGAAATGTGACTCCGGTTCTCGACGGCATCATGGAGCTGGGTTACGATGTGCTGCACCCCTTCCAGGAGTCCGCCGGGATGAGCCTGGAGCACTTCAAAGAGAATTACGCGGAGCGCCTGACGGTGATGGGGGGGCTGGATGTGCAGACCACGCTGGGGTTCGGCAAACGGGACCGGCTGAAAGCGGAAATCGAACGGCTCTTCCGCATGTTCCGGGACGGAGGCCTGATGCTTTGCACCACGCATTTCGTCCAGGAACATTGCGCGGTGGATGAGCTGGTTTTCGCCTACGGCCTCATCAGCGAGCTGAATCAAAAGTGTGGTTGATTTTTTGAACGCCAAAAGGAAGCCGGAGATGGAAAGCATTGGTTTTGCGGGACTGGGGGTGATGGGAGGCGGGATGGCGGCTAACCTTCTGAAGGCCGGTTATGCCGTCACAGGTTACGATTTAGACGAGGAAGCGATGGACCGGTTCGCCAAGGCCGGGGGCGGGAAAGCGCCGTCCGCCGGGGAAGTTGTGAAAAACAACCGGATGGTTCTGAGCAGCCTGACGGATTCGGAAACTTCCGTGAAGGTGGCGGAAGAAGTATTTTTGCCGCGCGCGCGCGAAGGACAGGTATTTATTGAGTTAGGCACTGTGGCGCCGCCGGAGCAGCGGCGTCTGGCCGCGGCCTTTGCCGAAAAAGGAGCGGCGCTGCTGGACGCCCCGGTGACGGGAGGGGCCGGCGGCGCGGCGGCGGGGACTTTGCGCGTGTTCGCGGCGGGCGCCAAGGAAACCTTCGAGTCGTGCCGCCCGGTCTTTGAAGCCATAGGCGATCCGCGGCATGTCCATTATTGCGGATCCGCCGGCAGCGGGCAGGTGGTCAAGGCCGTCAACCAGCTGGGCATGGGCCTGGTCAACGCGGCGCTGCTGGAAGCCATATCCTTCGGAATCAACGCCGGCCTGCCAGCGGCGTTGTTGCGGGAAGCCGCGGGCGGGGAGTCCGGCTGGCGGCGGCAGCTGAGCGAACTTTGCGATGCGGTTGAACGGGGCGATGCCGTTCACGCCGGGATCAAGGCCATCCAATACCCCTATTTCCTTGATGAGGCGGAGAGCCGTAATTTTCAGCTGCCCGTCACGCGCGCCCTGCGCGATTTTTTGCGCGATGCCCCGCTTGTGACTTCCGAAGCCAACCGGCCTTCACCATCGTTCTGGAAGGAATTGACCGGGCAATAGGCGGGCCTTCATAAAAGAGTCTTGCCGGAAATGGCAGGCGGTCTTTGAATGCCGGGTGATGAGACTGAAAATCAAATCACCGGCCGGGAAAATCAAGCCGCTGGAACGCGTCGCCGTCACATGCGGCGGGCCAGGCACCCTCGCCGTTCGGGACGGGCGGGGACGGGAGTATATCCGCCAGTCCGCCGGAGACGAAACGGCGTTTACGGTTGCCGGAGCTTTGGGAGTTCACCTCATTTCCCTTGAAGACAGCGATGGAAAAATCCTGGACACGCTGCCCTTCTCCGTGGACTGCGAAACCTCGGTGGATGACGGCGGGGGCGAGTGGCGGCGTTTTTTCGAGTTGCTCCGCTGGAACCTTTTTAAGGGCCGGGAAGCTAAAATCGTCCGCTATGAAAACCGCCCCTATTTCATCTTCTCGGACTGGCTCCGGGACCACGTCCACATCCTCAAGGGCAAACGGTATTTCGCCGGGCGCCTGAAAGACGCCATCGAGCTGTTCGGACGAAACCAGCAGGACAACGGGATGTTTTTCGACTTTTACATGCCGCATGAGCCGGAGAGCACGACGGCGGACGACCGGTTCATACAGCCCGACTGCGTGAAGACCATGGAACACCGCCGGTGGGTTTTCCAGCGGGTGCCGGTGGAGAACGACGTGGAATACCTTTTCACCGAAGGGCTCTACCGCACCTGGCAAGCCGAAGGGGATGACGAATGGATGCGCCGGTGGCTGCCCGCCGCAGAAAAAGGGCTGCGCTACAGCATGACGGACATGCTCCGCTGGTCGAAGAAATACGGCCTGCTCAAACGCGGCTTCACCATAGACACCTGGGACTACCAGTCCGAGGAAGACTCCGCCGTGACCGGCGACACGATGGACATCCATCCCTTCAAAACCCGCTTCGGCGTCATGCACGGGGACAATACCGGGTTCGCGGCCGCCTGCCGTTACCTGGCGGCAATGCTGGAACACACCGGCGATAAAGACAAGGCGGAGGAATGGCGGCGCACGGCGGATGAAATTTTAAACCGCTTAAACAAAGTCTCCTGGAACGGCGCCTTCTTCCGCCACCACGTGCCGGAGGATGAAAACACACGGCGCGACTTGGACGTGGACCAGGAGAAACAGGTCTCACTCAGCAACACATACGCCCTCGACCGCGGCATCCCGCATGAGCAAGGCGCGGCAATCCTCAAGACCTACCAGAGAATCCGCCGGGAGATGCCGGAATCGTCG
>CAZYUX010000105.1:559-9178 GCA_964650745.1 uncultured Puniceicoccaceae bacterium | reverse complement strand
CCTACACGACGCTCTTCCGATCTCGGCGCCTCGCCGCGCAAGGCGCACGCCAATAGCAAGGCGGCGCATGTTAATTGTTTCATATCGGAACCTGCCTGTTACGGATGAAGCCGGCATATTGTCTTTTCCCGCGCCGGAATAATTGCAAGAAAAAAGCCGCCGGACGCCGGGCATTGTGAGGCCCATTTTTCAGCCGCCCGGGTTTAAAAAAATGAGGCGTTGTCTCTGGCGGAGCATTTTTTGTGTTGGCGAAGTTTTAAAGCGGCCGATTTCACCTGTTGGACAAATCATGGAATGGCCCGCCCGGCTGGTTTTTCTGCAAGCCTCTCTCGCGGCCCTGTTGTGCTCTTGGGCGCAGGGTGGCAGGGACCCCTGCGCGTTGCGGATTGCCGCTTTTTTGGGTTGGGCGGCTCTCGTGCCGCTGGCTTTTTATGGTTTTGCCGAATGGCGCCGGAACAGGGAACGCGCCAGGTTACTGTGTTTGCGGGAAAAAAGGGGGAAAGACGGCTCCAAAGGCCGGCCCGCCCGGGTTTTTCTGTTTCTCTGGCCGTGGGTTGCGCTTCTCGTTTATCTTGGCGTGGCGCTGGCGAATCCTGTTTATGAGGCGGTTTCCCCGCCGGACGCGGGGGCGGTGTATAAAAAAATTGAATATATATCTTTTCTGCCCCGCGTGGCCAGCCGGGCGGAGGCGGCGGAAAAAACGGCATTTCTCACCGGCGCGCTGGTGTTGGCGTTGGCTTTTTATTATACGGCCGGGCGCCGCTCATGGCGGGCGCTGCTGCTGCTGCTCTACGCGAACGGGCTGGTCCTGACTTTTGCCGGAACGGCGGAAGCCCTGGTTTTTCCCTCCGCCGCGCCGGGCCGGGATTCGGATGGCGCTTTTGCGGGGTTCCGCTATCATAACCATTGGGCCGCTTTCGCCCTGCTTCTGATCGCGGCCGCATGGGCGCTGGCCGGCTGCTGGCGGCGGGGTGGCCAGGGAAAACGCGGGCGCGTCTTTTGGCTTTTGCCAGCCAGCGCGTTTTTCCCCGCATTGACGATTCCTTTGTGCGGCTCGCGCGGAGGGACGGCGCTGCTCCTGCTGATGGCTTGCCTGTGGCTGGGGAGCCGTTTCCGCTTTTGGATTCGCGGCGCCGCGGCCCGGGCAGGCAGCGGAAAGCTCAGCTTGCCGCGCGCTCTGACGGCGGTTTTGGCCGTTGCCGGTGTTCTGCTTTTGTTAGCGGAGCGCCCGCTCTCGCGCCGCTGGCATGACACCCGGCTGCAGTGGCGGCAATGGAACGATTCCGGACTGGCCGAATTGCGGATTTATTCCGCCGAAGCCGCCTGGGACATGGCGCTGGCCAGCCCCTGGCTGGGCTGGGGACTGGGTTCCTTCGGTCTTCTCGCTCCGCATTTTGCCGGCGGCGAATTCGAACGCTCCACTTACACCGCGGCATGGAGGCTCGAATTTGCCCACAACGACTGGCTGCAATACTGGGCCGAACTGGGGGCGGCCGGATTTCTTCTGCTTCTGTCCGTTCCCGCCGGCGCGGCCGCGCGGGTTGTCAGGCGGCGGAAGGGTTTAACCGCCGCCGGCCCTCTGGCGGCCGGCTGCGGTTTGATTTGCCTGTGGGCGGCTTGGGATTTTCCATTGAGCAATCCCGCCGTGCTGATCCATTTCGCCTTGTTTTACGCCGTTATTGCCGCCGCGGGCCTTGCGCCGCCGGAAGATGGACCGCGGGGCGCGGTCTTCAGTAAGCGTTCCTCACCGCTCCCAGCGTGCGCAATATAATCAGGCAGTCGAGCCACAGGCTCCATTTTTCCATGTAATAAAGGTCGTAAAGAACGCGCTGGCGCAAATCCGTGTCGCCCCGCAGCCCGTGCACCTGCGCCCAGCCGGTCAGCCCCGGCTTGATGAAATGCCGCGCATTGTAATGGGGAATTTGATACTTGAAACGGGAAATCAGCTCCGGCCTCTCAGGACGCGGGCCGGCCAGGCTCATGTCGCCTTTGAGAACGTTCCAGAACTGCGGCAGCTCGTCTATATTGTAGCGCCGCATGAAAGCGCCCACGCGCAGGCGCCGCGGGTCTCCCGCCCGGGTCCAGCCGGGGCCGTCCTTTTCGGCGTCCAGCCTCATGCTGCGGATTTTGATAATTGGGAAACAGCGGCCTTTGCGCCCCATCCGCGTTTGCCGGTAAAAGACCGGTCCGGGCGATTCCCGGTGAACCAGCCACGCGAAAACAGCGATGACGGGGGCCGAAAGCAGCAGCCCCGCCGCCCCGCCGGCGACATCCACAGCGCGTTTCAAAGCCCGGTTCAGCGGGTTCTCCAGAGGCAGTTTGCCGAAGCCAAGCACCGGCGCTCCGCGGATGGTTTCCAAATGCAACCCTGACAACAGAATGCGGAAAAAAGCGGGAGCGACCTTGAACTGCGCCATTTCGCGTTCGCATAGACTGGCCAAGCCGGCTATGTCTTCCAGTTTCGAATTCAGATCCGCTAACACGACCGTGTCGGCCAGCCGCCGCTCAAGAATTTCCGGCAGCTGATGATAGCCGCCCAGAACAGGGACGCCTGCGGGAGGCGGGCGTTCGAATTGCCCGGCCGGAGAGGGGATGCACCCGGCCAGCCTGCAATGGAGGTCATCGGTTTTCCACAAAGAATCGAACAAGCGCAAGGCCTCGTCATTCCATCCCACGAGCAGCACCTTGCGCCGGAAATGTTCCGCCACGTGCTCCTGGCTCAGGTAGTGCAGAAAAAACAGCCGCCACAGTCCCAAACCCGCCGATACGGTGAAAAAAGAAGCCGCCACATAAAGCCGGGAAATGGGCGGATGGATTTTGAAGATTAATGAAAAGCCCAAAAAAAGAAAGAACCACTCCAGACAGGAATCAAAAATAACGCGGAAGATTTTTCCGCGCCGGGTCAGCGCATGCGGCTCATAAAAGCCGTTTTTTAACAGCAAAAACATCAAAGCCAATGCCCCGAAAAGAATTTGGGCCCAGTAGGCGCGCAGTGGGCTGGCGCTCTGCCCGAACAAGCCCGATGAAAACCGCAGCCAGTGTCCGGCCGCCAGACCCAGGATCACCGTTGCCGTGTCCATGCCCAGCGCCAGCAGACAGCAGGATGAGGTCAAATCCGTTTCCTCCTTGCTGGAAGCTGGTTCGGCGCGGGCGGAGGCGGGAAGAGTTGCCGCCAAGCCGCGGTTCAATTCTCTGGCAATGGAAGGCATGGCCCGGCGCGTTTTTTATACTTTTTCGGTGTAACAAGGATAGACGGTTTCCGCCGCCGGAGTTCCGGAGGGCCGCATCATCCCCCCGCGAACGGCCGCCGGGCCGGGAAAATCATCCGGGCGCGTGAGCCGCCAGTGTTCGAGAGAGGAAACAAAATCAAACCGGAAAGAAAATCCCCGGTCCATTAATGCTTTTGGCACGATATGTGTGGGTGTTGCCGCTTTTCGCACGCGCGCGGGATGCAGGGAGGAGCGGCCGTTCGTCAGCTTTTGCGCTGTCCACGCCGCCGCCAGCAGCGCGGGCAGCGGCAGCCGCAAAGGCTTGGCGGATCTGCCAAAAAAACGCCCCGCGTGCCGGACCAGCCGCCCCAGCGGCTCCGCCGGGGTTTCCGCGTAGTTGTAAACCGAATACGGCTCGTCCCGTTCCATAACGAACTCCATGCTATCCAGCAGGCCGTGAATATAACCGTAAGATTTGCGCAGACCGGGGGGGGCGGGCAGAAAAAACCGGCCTTTGCGCGCGGCATCGAGCATGCGCCGGATGTTCCCCATTTCCCCCGGCCCGTATATGACGGCGGGGCGGCAAACCGCCAGCCGGCGGCCGCTTCCCGCTTTGAGCCAGCTTTCATGTATCAGCTCGGCGCCCATTTTGGAAATGCCGTAGGGGGTTTCCGGATACAGGGGCGATGTTTCGTCCGCCGCTTCCCGGCGCGGCCCGTAAACGGCGATGCTCGATGTGAAAAACAGACGGCGGCAGCCGGTTCGTTCGGCGTAGGCGCACACATGGCGCGCTCCCGCCATGTTGGTGTCAAAATATTCACGGGCCGCGTGCCCAGGCTCGCGGTGGACCGCCGCAAGGTTGAAAATCCACTCCGGGCTTTCCGGCAAACCGGCTGGAAGAGGACGCCTCACATCGCAAAATTCAAAGGCGGCATTCACCGGCGGCGGATCGGAAGGCTGCCGCAGGTCCGCCAGAACAATCCGCCCGAAACGCCTTGCGGCGGAAAAACGCCGGGCCAGCATGCTTCCGATGTAACCCGTTCCGCCGAATATGACACAAACGTTAGACATGGTGTTTTATTGAGAAGGGCAACGCTTGTCCTCCTCTCTCCTGCTTTTGTCCAGGGGATTCTCCCGCTTGTGGCGCGCCAGCAGCCATGCCAGTCCGAAGCACTTCAAATACCGCGCGGCAAACCGCCGGGGATGGCGCAGGCTGCGCAGCAGCCAGCCGGCGCGGCAGCGGTCGGCCCACGGCGGGATTCCGGCCTGCGCGCCGGTGAGAAAAGCGATCGCCGCTCCCGTGCAGATGATTCCAGCCCGGCAGGGGAGGTTCTGCTTGAGGAACCAGCCCAGTTTTTCCTGCACGCCGCCTCCCAGATTGATCAGAATATATTTGGGCCGGGCCTTTGTCAGCTTGACCAGGAGCAAGCGGTCTTCCACCAGGGCGGAACTGTAAAAAGGCGCGACGTAGCTGAATCGTTCCGGAACGGCAACGCCTTGCCGGGACAGCCAGCGGCGGTTGATTTCGTCTTCCTCTTCGGATGGATTGACCATGAAAAGCGCGCCCGGCCGGCGCAAATCTTCCCGCGCGAAGAAGACGCGCAGGAACTCAAGCCCCGAAATGCGCCTTATTTTCCGCCCTGTCAACCGCCGCCAAACCAGGACGGCGAAACCGCTGTCGGGCAGCAGGCAGTCGCAGGCCCGCAAAGCCCGCAGAAATCCGGCGTCGCGGCAGGCCAGCATCATGCAAGGCGCCGACGGGGCGGCCAGCAGGCCGCCGCGCCGGACCGCCCGCACGGCATCCATGGGGACGCCGTCCAACAACTCCAACCCCAAAACGCGAACCGTTGAAAATGGTTTGCCGGGAGTGTGCGCCGGTAAAAAAGACGGAGCGGCGCCCGGGATCAGCCGGAAGGACCGCGCCGTGGCGGGCGGAGTGTTCCCTTTTAATTTCATGGTCCGCGCCTTTCCGATCCGGACGCGTTTAGGCTGTTGGTGAAAGTCCGCAATTCCCGGGTTTTCAAGACGATGAAGTATTCGTAGACCGCCTGGAGCAGGCTGTAAGTGACGCCCGCCCGCCCGTCGAGAATGGCGCCGCGCCAAAAGAGCATGTAACCTAATTTGAGGAATGGACGGGCGGGCAGGCGGCAGAACAGTTCCTTTTGGCATCGGCGCCTCTCGTGAAAATCTCCGGCGAAAAACGCCCGCCAGAATGAAGAAAGTTTCATCCCGCTTTTCCGGTTTCCCATCATCAGTTCCGCTTCCATTGAGGAGTAGCGGTTATGTTTTTCAATCCAGCGGGCCAGACCCTTGGAAAACGGGTAATGGTCGAAAGGCTGTTTCAGCTCGCCGACAGGCCCGGCGACCTTGATCACCTCGTTTATGCTCCGCTCATACCAGCAGAATGCCGGTTGTGCCAGACGGATGTAAAACGGCGTGATTTGAGCGTGTCTAAGCCAAATATTTTCATAATAGTCCCGCCGGCGGATCCGCGCCGCGCGGCAGCCGTTGGCCCCGCCGCGCACAAATGCTCCCATTTCATCCCGCAAGGCCGGCGGGACGCGCTCGTCGGCGTCGAGAATCAGCGTCCATCGGTGTTTGAAAGGCAGACCTTTCAAAGCGGCATTGCGCTGGCGGGCGTAATTGTCGAACCGCCGCCGCGCCACCCGCGCGCCCCGCCGGCGGGCGATCTCCACCGTGGCGTCCTCGCTGAAGCCGTCGAAGACGAACACATCGTCAGACCATGCCACGGAATCGAGACAGCCGGGCAGGTCGCGCTCTTCGTTTTTGGTTAGTATCAGGACGGAAATCATTGCCGGAGGCGGCAAGCGGCGCGGTTAATAGAAAAAAATGTCGGCGCTGGTGACGCCGTAGCGGCACGGCCCCACGCTTTCAAAGGTGTAAACCTTTTTTGCGAGATGGTTTTGACGCAGCGGCTCGTAACGCCAGGAATCATCCACCACAATCACTCCGTCCGGGCGGATGAAGCGTTCGGCCCGCCGGAAACATTCCGGCCGCTCGCGGAAAGTCCAGTCCTGCCCGTCAATAATGATAATGCTGTAGCCGGATTCGTTCAGCGCCCGAAGGTAATCCGATGAGCGGAAATTTGCCGGGCGGCGGAAATCGAAGGGCCGGTGCCGGATTCGCGCGTTGTTTAAACCCTTTTGCGCCAGTTTCTCCTCAACACGCTTCAGCCACCGCGCATCATCCTCGACGGAAACAACTTCCTTGCACCGTTCAGCGAAAAAAACGGTGGAGCCGCCTGTGCCGTACTCGAAGACCCGCATGTCTTTGGTGAGGCGGGTCTCCAGGAACTGGATGGCCAGATACGGCCACCAAGGCAGTCCCAGTTCGAGCGGGGAGGCGCGCCCCATCAGGTTGTGCCTTAAATAACCGGCGGCCAGTTCCGGGTAGATTAATAAATTGCCCGCCAGTTTCATGACGCGGCGGCTGTTGCTTATATTCATGGGCGTTTATGGTTAGGGGATTGCCAGCGGTTCCTTTGCCGTCCTGGCGGCTGTTGGTTTAAACCCTGTCAGCCGGGCGAAATCTTCCAAAAACAGCCCGGCGATTTTTTCGGGGGCATGAGTTTGGCGCGCTTTGGCGGCTTCGGCGGCCAATGCCCGGCGCAAACCGCTGTCCCTGATCAAATGAGACACGGACCGGGCAAGCTGGCTGGCGGCGTCTTTGTCCCGGTGGCTGAAAACGAGACCGTTGATCCCGTGAGAGATGAAGTCCCGGAAACAATCAAGACCGGATACCACCGGCACACAGCCCCAGGCCATCGCCTCGAGCGGCGCCAGTCCGAAGCTTTCGCCTTTCTCCGCCAGGGATGGATATAAAAAAACCGCCGCCTTTTTATACTCTTGGTTGAGCTGGTTTTCTCCGGAAAGGAGCCCCGTCCAGGTAATGTCGGGATGAGCGTATTGGCGCTCCAGTCTTTTTTTCCAGGCTTCGCCGCCGCCGCCGCGCCTGGTTTCCCAAGGCCCCGCCAGGCGCAGTTCCCATTGCGTTTTTTCACGGCCCGCCATCTGGTGAAAGGCTTTCAATAGCAGTTCAATTCCTTTCTCGGGATGGATGCGCCCGGCATAGAGAAGACGGTTCTCTTTCTTTTCGGGAACCGGCTCCCGCGGGTGAAAGGGCAGGGGATTGGGAATGACGCGCGCCAGGCGCCCGGCCTCCTGACATTCGCGCCGGACGGCCCGCTCCACGGCGGCGGAGTTGACGCGCAGGCGGGCCGCGCGGCGGTAAAACCGCGTTTGCCCTTTGGGCATCCGCGCCATGTCCACGTACACCGCCCCCTTTTCCCGCGACCGCAGCAGAATGGGCAGCCAAAACGTGTTCGTGACGATAATGTCAGCCGGAGGCAGGCTGTGGAAAACCCGAAGCGAATATAAAAAATCAAGCGCCTTGAGCACTGCCAGGTTTCCCGGCATGTCATATCCGCGCACCCGCAGATGCCGCGGATTGCCCGCCGTTTCGCGGGCGGGAAAATCCTTGTATTGGCGGGATACATACAAAACGGAATGCCCCTTTTCCGCGAAGATAGCGGCCAGCAGGAACCACATCTTTTCCACCGCTCCGCCCAGCACGGGAGGAGCCGGCAGGAAAGCGCCCTGAACAATCGTGATTCTCATGGCCATTGCTTGCGCGGCGGAACTTCCCGGGGCTGAAAAACGAAACTGTGGTTGGATTGGGGGTCGAAAAAGTCGGTGTCGAAATTCTCCACGGGCCGGGGTCTCAAGTCGTAATCCGCCGTTTCCAGGACAGCGAGGACGGCCCGCCGGTCCACGCCGGAATGGATTTCCAGAGCCAGCAGAGGCCGTTGTTCACACAGCAGAACGGCCATGCCTTTTAGCGCCTCAACTTCCGCTCCTTGAACATCCATTTTTATGCCGTGAACCTCCGGGCGGTTCCCTCGCCATCGCGGCCACAAGGCATCGAAGGCGGCCGAATAAAACAGTTCGGCGCCGTCCGCCTCTTGCGGGCCGATTTGGGAGTCAATCATGCCCCGCACGGTGTAAAGCCTGCGCGGCGTCAAGGCTTTTTCACTGCCCAAAGCGAAAGGGCAGACTCTCAAATGCGGCAGGTTGTTCAGGGCGCGTGTTTGCGCCAGCAACCCGGCCGCCGTCAAATTGGGTTCGAAGGCGAAGACCCGGCCGGCGGGGCCGGTGCGCAAAGCCATGCACAGGCTTGTGTAGCCGTAATAAGCTCCAACGTCCAGCCATGTTTGTCCAGGTCCCACGTTGTCCATCAGCCACCCGATCAGGGATGTTTCAGCGTAGCCCAGCATGGCCGCCGGATAGTCGTGCCACGGCGCGGCGATCTTTCTGCCCCGCATCGGTCCCCGCCATACCCGGTGGCAGCCGGGCCGCCGGTGTCGCGGCCGCCGGCCGGAGCCCCCGTCGCC
>CAZYUX010000105.1:0-549 GCA_964650745.1 uncultured Puniceicoccaceae bacterium | reverse complement strand
CAGATACCGCCGCGCTTTTGTTTTCAGCCAGCCTTTCATCATGATATTTGTTTCTTTGACTGCATTTGACTGGATCGGGGTGACGCCAAGTCGCGGTAGACTTGCAGATACCGCCCGCGCAGGTGTTCCGGAGCGTAAAGCTCCCGCCACGCGCGCCGGGCTTGGCCGGACAGTTCCTCTCCCCGCGCCTCCAATGCCTCCCGGATGCCTTCGGCCACCGCTTCAGCCGAGCGTTCCACCACCCAAACCGCTCCACAGGCGCGCAGGTCTTCCGCTATATAAACATCCGGCGAAATGACGGCCGGCAAACCCGCCTGCAGGGCCTCGACCACCGCCACACCGAAATTCTCGTTTTGAGACGGCAAAGCGAAGACATCGGCGGCGGCAAGGGCGTCCATTTTGCGCCAGCCTGAAATCATGCCCGGCTGGCGCGTCCATCCTCTCATTCCCAGTTCGCGCAGCATTTTGTTGACGCGGGCGGTTGTCTCCGGTTCGTCTCCCCCGCCCGCGAGAAAGAAAAACAGTTCCGGCATTTCTTTTTTCAGCAGG
>CAZYUX010000104.1:0-9183 GCA_964650745.1 uncultured Puniceicoccaceae bacterium | reverse complement strand
GGCGGCCTCTTTGCATTCTTGCAGGCCCGCTTCCGCCGCTTCCAGTTCTTCGCCTGCTTTTTCCAGTTCTTTTTCGGCCGCCGTTTGGATGCGTTCCAGTTCCTTGAGCGAGAGGGCGAGGTTTTCCCGGCTTTCTTTGTTGCGTTCCAGGTTTTCCCGGGCGGCGGCTTCCTGGGCTTTCAGCGTGGAAACTTTCTCGGAAAGTTCCATCAGGCCCTGCTGGCGCGCCTCGATGCGTTCCTGCGCCCGGTTCAGAATCCGCTGTTTTTTCTCCGTTTCAGAGTCGAGGGCCGCCAGGGCTTTTTCCAGGCGGGTTTTTTCGCGTTTCAGTTTTTTGATTTCCTGCCGGCGGGCCAGGAAACTGCCGACGGGCGCTTTGCCATGTCCGCCGAAGATCAGTCCGCGGCGGTCTGCCAGTTCGCCGCCGGCGGTGGCCACGAAAAGAAATTCAAAATCCGGGTTTTGTTTCCAGAATTCGAGGAACTCTTCCAGTGTTGGAGAGTAATAACAGCCTTGCGTCAGTTTTTTGAGGAGCTTGGAGGATTCGTCGTCCTTTCCGCGAATCCACTCGCTGGCGGGTTTTAAAAATTCAGGCGGTTTTTTGGGGGAGGGCGTTTCCCCGGCAAGATCCGGCGCTGGAATGCGGAGGCAGGCGCGCCCCATTTTTTTTTCCCGCAGGCGCGCGGCGGCGGCGGCTGACCGGGCCGGATCTCCGGGCAAAAGGGCTTCCGCCGCCGGCCCCAGAAGCGCTTCGAGGGCCTGGGTGTGCTCCGGCTCGAACTGCAGGCTGCGGCTCATCAACCGGCAGGTTTCGGCGGGGAGGATGTCATCAAGTTTTCCTTGGAGGATGGCCTTTGCTCCTTCGCTGAAGCCTTCGAGGCGCTCCTGGAGTTCTTCCAGAACGCGGATTTGGGCTTCGAGAGAGGCGGCTTCCCGGTCGGTTTGCTGTCTTTCGGCTTGGACGGCGCGGAAGTCCCGCGTGATTTTCTCTGTTTCTTCACGCATGGCATCCAGCTCTTTCTCGCGTCTGCCTTTTTCTTTGTCCCGCGCTTTCAGGTTTTCACGCAGTTCCCTGATGTTGGAGCGGAGGAGCTCATCGTGGTTGTTCAGTTTGAAGATCCCGTCTTTCAGGGCGGCGTGTTTGATTTGGGATGTTTTCAGCTCGACTTCGAGGGCGGCGCATTTCGAGCGCTGGCGGGCAAGTGTGTTTTCCGCCATCATCTGGCGCTGTTTGGCGCCGCCGAGGGCGGTTTCGGCCTTCTCGAGCTTTTCCTGCGCGGCGGCCAGCTCGCGGTTCTTTTCCTGGAAGGCCTCGTCCGAGCTGGCGAAGAGGTTTTGCTGCTCCTGGCGCGAGGAGCTTTCACCCGACGCCTGTTTGGAGAGGTTTTTTTTGTGTTCTTCGTGGGAGGTGATTTCTTCTTCGATCTCCCGCGCGCGCTGCTGGAAATCTTCTTTGCGGAAAAGGGCCATTTCGGCCTGGCTTTCTGCCTGGTCTTTGGCGGAGCGCAGGTCGTAGACGGTTTTTTGCGCTTCCTGGAGCTCCTCGTTGATTTCCACGCGGCGTTCTTTTTTGCGCAGCAGATCGGCCTCGCGCCCGCGCGTCGAGCTTTGCAGAAACTTGAGCGTCAGCCGGTGTTCGGCGGCTTCTCTTTCCGATTTGCTGATGGCGTCAAGGTGTTCGGCGAACCGGCGGCTGTTGGCGGCCAGCTCGAGGCGGGTCAGCCGGCGCTTGATGCGCTGGTAGCGCAGGGCTTTGGCCGCTTGCCGTTTCAGGGACCCGAACCGCCGCGACACCTCTTCCATCACGTCGGTCACCCGGGTCAGGTTGGCTTCGACGTGGCTGAGTTTGTTCAGCGCCTCGCGCCGGCGGGATTTGTATTTGGAGATGCCGGCGGCTTCCTCGAAGATGGCCCGCCGGTCCGCCGGATTCGAGGAAAGAATTTGGTCAATTTGCCCCTGGAGCATGAAGGAGTAGGAGATCTGGCCCGCGCCGGTGTCGAGAAAGAGCCGCTGGATGTCCTTGAGGCGGCACGTTTTGCCGTTGAGGTAATATTCGCCGCCGCCGTCGCGCACGATGCGCCGGGCGATTTCCACCTCGTGATGGTCGGTTCCAAGCTGCTCTTCGCAGTCGCCGAAGAGCAGGGTGACTTCGCAGAGGTTGAGGGGCTTGCGGCTGTCGGTGCCCTGGAAGATAACGTCCTGCATGGCATCGGCCCGCAACGACTTGTAGCTTTGCTCGCCCAGGACCCAGCGGATGGCGTCGGCAATGTTGCTTTTGCCGCAGCCATTCGGGCCGACGATCGCGGTCATGCCCGGCTGGAGGCCGAAGCGGGTGCTGCCGGCAAAGCTTTTAAAACCGTTGATGCGCAGTTCCTTCAAATACATACGCGGGCTGAATCAGAAATTGGGTTTCAGAGGGCGTAACGCGGCGCTGGCAACCGGAGCGGCTGAAGCGGGGGAGGGCGGGCGGGAAGCGGAATGTCAAATCCCGGAATCCTGAATTCCATCGCTTCATTCTTTTTATTTTATGCTTTTGGCGCCGCCTTCCAAGGGATTAAACCGTTGGTTTGATTGAAATGGCTGTTCCGGCGCAGGCAAGGAAAAACAGCGGCGGCGCGGAATCGGGCCGGGCCGGCCGGCGCTTCAGGAAATGTTTTCTTTCAGCACACCCATTTTCCGGTATTTGGCGTAGCGGCTTGCGGGCAGTTCTTCCGCCGGCCGGGCGAGAAGCTCGTCGAGATGGCGTTGCAGGACGGCGCGGAGGTTTCGTGCCGCCTGCTCCGGGTCCTGGTGCGCCCCGCCCAGGGGCTCGGGGATTATTTCGTCCACGAGGCCGCGGTCCAGAAGCTCCCCGGCGGTGAGTTTGAGGGCGTCCGCCGCCCGCTGGGCGTGGCCGCGGTTCTTCCAAAGGATGGCGGCGCAGCCTTCCGGCGAGATGACGGAGTAATAGGCGTTTTCCATGATGAGAACGCGGTCCCCCATTCCGATGCCCAGCGCTCCGCCGGAACCGCCTTCGCCGATGATCACCGCCGCGATGGGTGTTGGGAGGCGCGACATTTCCCGCAGGTTGGCCGCGATGGCTTCGGAGACGTGCCGGGCTTCCGCCCCGATGCCGGGGTAGGCGCCCGGGGTGTCAATGAAACAAACCAGCGGCATTTTGAACTTGGCCGCCATTTGCATCAAGCGCAGAGCTTTGCGGTAGCCTTCTGGGTGCGGCATGCCGAAGCGGCGCTCCAGGTTTGCCCGCGTCTCTCGTCCTTTTTGGTGGGCCAGGATCATGACCGGCCGATCTCCAAGAAATGCCGGGCCGCCGATGAGCGCCCGGTCATCGGCGAACCGACGGTCTCCGTGCAGTTCCTCGAACCGGGCGAAAACCGCCTGGATGTAATCCAGCGAGTAGGGCCGCATGGGATGGCGGGCCAGCTGGACTTTCTGATAGGGAGTCAGGTTCGAGTAAATTTCCCGCTTGGTGACTTCGATTTTGCGCTCGATGGCGGCGATTTCGTCGCCAAAGTCCATGCGGCTTTCCTCGGAGGATTTTTTCAAGGCCGCGAGCTGAGCCTGCAGGGCCTGCACCGGCTTCTCGAAATCGAGCATCAGGAGCGGTTTGTCCATACAACGGCCGGGACGATAGGCGGCGCCGGGGCGGCTGTCAATGCCCCGGCGGCCGGCCGCCGGGCGGGGGCGTTTCCCGCCGGTCCAGACCGGCGAGGTGTTTTTCCAGGGCCGCGATGAGCCGGGGATAGAAATCTTCCAGGTTTCCGCTGCAGTTGAACCCGGCGGCGGCGGCGTGGCCTCCGCCGTTGAATTGTTTGGCGAGGCGGTGGACTTGGTGTTTCGGGTCCTTGGCCCGGAAGCTGCCTTTGATGGCGCCGTCGCGTTCCTCGACGAGCACGCCGATTTCCACGCCCGCGATGGCCCGGGCGTAGTCCACCAGGCCTTCCGTGTCCTCTTTGACGGCGCCGGTTTCCGCGAAGACGCCGCCTGGCAGGAGGCCGGCGCACACCCGCCCGCCGCATTCAAAACGCAGGGAGGAGATGAAACGCGCGAGCAGGCGCATCTTGCCGATGCTTTCTTGTTCGTAGAGCGCGAGGGCGGCGGCGGCGGGGTCGGCCCCGCGTTCGATCAGGCGGCAGCACAGGCGGAAGGCCCGGCCGCTGGTGGTTCCGGTGCGGAACTGGAGGGTGTCCGTGGCGATGCCGATGTAAAGGGCCTGGGCCGTCGCGGCGTCAAGCGGCAGGCCGTTGTCAATGAAGAGCGCCGCCAGGATTTCGGCTGTTGACGTGGCCGCGGTGTCCACGAAGTTGTGCTGGCCGAAACCGGCGTTGGAAATATGGTGGTCCACGTTCAGAAGGATGTCCGGAAACATTTCTTGGAGTTTGTCTCCCGTGCGTCCAGGTTCGGCGCAGTCCACCGTCAGCGCAACGCGGTCTTCTTTTTGAAAAGCGGCGGGGCCGGTGAACGGCGTGTCCTGGATAAATGGTTTCAGGTTGCCGGGGATGACGTCGGGGTTAACCGCCGTTGCTTCCACGTCCAGCTGGTTGAGGCAGCGGCACAAGGCAACCTGTGATCCGATGCAGTCGCCGTCCGGCCGCAAGTGTCCCAGCACGGCCGCCCGGCGGCCTTTTAACGAGTCCAGGACGGTTTTGAATTTCCCGTTCCATTGCGGGTAGAGTTTTTCCATTATGTTTTAACAGGTCAAATGGTTGAAAAGACAGGGGTGAGGCGTCCGGAAAGCCCGTCCGGCGTTTCAGGCGTTATTCCGGTTCCTCTCCGAAATCCGTCTCCTCTTCTTCTTCCAGGCCAAGCTCGTCCAGAAGCTGGTTGAGGCGGCTGGCGCGCTCCTGGGTTTCGTCGAAAACAAAATCCAGCCGGGGGAGGTATTTCAGCGTGACGCGTTTGCCGACGCGGCGGCGGATTTCCCCGCTTTCACTCTCGAGGAAACCGCTGGCCCGGCGCTGTTGCGCCGACTTTCCCAGCACCGAGTAAAAAACCCGGGCATGCCGCAAGTCCGGCGCCACAGTCACTTCCGTGACGGTGATTCCGGCTGCTTCCGCCTTGTAGCGGGTATGCAGCACCTCGCTGATTTCGCGCTTCACCAGTTCGTTGACTCGCAGCATGCGCTGTCCCATGACAGCCTTCAGGAGTCAGAAAGCATAAGCCGCGAGGTCAAGCCTTTATGGGCGGAAGTTTTGCTGAAGCCGGGCAAAGGGGCGGTTTCGCGGGGCGCTGCGGGTTCACCGCGCCCGGAGCCAGTGTTCCCGGACTTCGGGCTTGGCGAAGAGGCTGTCAGGCATTTCCATGTTAGGCTCGAATGTTTCGTAAGTTTCGGTTTTGTAGGTCTTGCCGCGGATTCGGTATTGGCGTTCGGCGACGTAAAGGGCGCCGTTGATGGCTTTCATTTTGGAGGGATACCAGTCGGAGGGGCGGGGGCGGCCGGCGAAGTTCTCGGAAAAGCCGACGCGGCGCGCGAGGAAGGTCTTTTTGTCGAAGTAATAATAAACCTCGGCCCTGTGGGCGAGCCAGCCTTTGATTACATAATCACCCTTGTTTTTCTTGACCTGTCCACGGTATTCGAAAACGTGGTCTTTACGCTCGTAATCCACGAGGGGAGTGTGGAGCTCGGCGTCGGTAATGAATTCTTCCATGTCCAGCTTCTGCAAGGGCTCGGGGAATTTTTTTTCGGGGAGGATTTCCATTTTCCAGGATTCCTTTCCGTCGTAACCGTAAACCGTGTAGTACTGGCGGCCCAAATGGCGGTTTTTATACTCCACGCGGCATTTGTCCGGCGCTTTGTAATGCCATGTGACGTCGTATTCTTTTTGGTGCTCTTTCACCCGGCCGGTGATTTTCAGCGTCCGGACGGATTTTATGTTTTCCGCGCCCCCGCGGGCTTTGAGGTGGTTGGAAATGATTTTGGCCGAATTGGCGTCGGTCGAGGCGGGCCGTTTGGGTTTTTCTTCTTCTTCGCTTTCCTCCTCCAAAGCGCCGATGTCCGTTTCTTCCTGGGCATGGAGGCCGCCGCCGGGAGAGGAAGGGAATGCGGGATCCCAAGTCAGGAGGCAAAACAGGAATGAGAGTGTTAGCCAGCGCATAATATGTAAAACCTTGAATGGTTTTGGCGGAAAAAGGCAAATATTTTCTTGGCGGCGCTTGTGTTCCTTTTCCCGGCGTGTCTTGCGTTCCGGAATAAAAGGTGGTTTTATCGGCTCATCTTGGATTAAGATCCTAAAAAAGGAAAATTATGAATGCAACTTCGCCGCGGTTATCCCTGAACCAGCGCAACGCGCTGATCTTGAAAAACTTCCTCGACAGCCTGGAAGACGACAAGCGCAAGGCAATGTTCCGTTCCTTCCGGCGGTTGCGGGATTCCAACATCGGCAGCGCCGCCGTCAATACGGGTGACATGGCTCCCGGTTTCACCCTGCCCAATTTTGCGGGCGACAGCATCGGGTTGTCCAACATGCTGGCGATGGGGCCTGTGGTCTTGTCCTTTTACCGGGGCGGCTGGTGCCCCTTCTGCAACCTCGAATTGAGGAGCTTGCAGGAGGTTCTGCCGGACATCATCGGCGCCGGGGCTTCCCTGCTGGCGGTCTCTCCCGAGTCTATTGCCCGCGTCAAATTCACGATGGAAAAAAACCAGCTTGATTTTTACGTGTTGAGCGATGCCGGCAACAAAGTGACCCGCCAATACGGGTTGTTGTTCCAGATTGACGAGGATTTGAGGCCGCTGTTCCTCGAGTGGGGGCTGGACATCCCGGCCCATAACCTCGATGACACCTGGGAGGTGCCCATACCGGCCACCTATATCATCAACACGGACGGGCGGGTCTTCGAGTCCTACGTGGAAAAGGACTACACCAAACGCATGGAGCCCGAGGCCATTTTGCGGGCGCTGGAGAGGATAAACGCCCAAAGCGAGCCCCATTAGCCCGGTCAGCCGTTTGATTTGGATGCCCGCCTGATCAGCGCGCCATTGATGAAAGCCGACTTGCCTGCGGTGTATTTTGCGCGCTGGTGGCGGTATGTCTCAGCCAGGCCTGTTTTCAGTTTCGAGTATTCGGCGCGCACCCGGGCGTCCTGAAGCAGAATGTCCCGGAACGCCAGCCAGAGCCGCCAGTGGCCGGAGGCGCCGTCCACAATGTGCAGATGGAACTGGCGGGGATTGCCTTTGATAAAAAATTCCCGCCCCGGCAAGCCGTATTCGCCCTGGTATTCGTAACCGCGTTCCCGCAGCTTGGGAAGGAACGGTTTCAATTCCTCGATACGGTCCAGCCTCACGGCAATATCAATGACCGGTTTGGTCCGGAGACCGGGAATGGCGGTGCTGCCAATGTGCTCGATTTGATGCGCGGCAGGGGAAAACAGGGAGGCCAGCAGACTTTTTTCGCTCTGGAATTTTTCCGCCCACACCGGGTCGTGTTCCGCCAGCTCGACCGAATCGTGGCCGCGCGCGCTGTCCTTGTCCGTGACGCTGTCGTGCTTCTGCCGCATGGAAAGGGAAGTGAAGAAATATATCACGCCCGGCCGGTTTGGCAATTCTTTTGCGCCCGGCCAATCCGCGGTGTTTTCGCGCCGGCGCTTCCGCATTTCCGGGGAAATTCCATTAAGGACACTGGCTGTTGCCGGCCAGCAATTTCCCGGACAACATACGGTCAGGGATTGTTTTTCATTTTCTCCAGTTTGGGGCGGATGGCCGTCACGCAGTAGGGCGCATCCGGATGTTTGCGGAAGTAGTCCTGGTGATATTTTTCAGCCGGATAAAATTCCTTCAAGGGGGCGATTTCCGTGACAATGGGTTTGGCGAACTGGCGCTGGGCGCGCTCCCGCGAGGCGAGCGCGGCTTTCAGTTGCTTGCCGCCGGCATAAAGGATAATGGAGCGGTATTGGGTTCCGATGTCCGCTCCCTGGCGGTTAAGGGCCGTGGGGTCGTGCATGCGCCAGAAGGCGTCGAGCAGTTGCTCATAGCTGGTTTCCGCGGGGTCGAATTCCACACGCGCCACCTCGGCGTGCCCGGTGTTTCCCCGGCACACTTTTTCGTAACTTGGGTATGGAACCGCGCCCCCGGCATAGCCGGAGACGGCATTCTTGACGCCCTTGACGCGCTCGAAAACAGCCTCCACGCACCAGAAACACCCGCCTCCGAAAACCGCTGTTTCAGGCGCCGCGGAGTCCGCTTCGGCCGCGTGTTGTTTATTATTCAAAGCCATTGTTGCCGCTGCCGTCAGGGTCAGCCATCTCCAGATCATATTCCGCTCCAGCTTGTGTTCCGGTTTTAGCACTGCCGCAATAAGAGCCTGTAAGGACCGGATTTATTCCCGGCCGGCGGCTTCGGAACAGGATCCGCTGAAATCAGCGGTTCTTATTTAACTTAACGCAAAATCCCGCGGGGCTTTGCCGTTTCTGCCCTGTCTTCGCCGACTTGCGCCGCCGGGCGCATCCTTCCCGATTCGCCGTTTCGGCGCTCTCCGCGCGGGATGGTAATTTTGGCTCCGGAAAACGGTCTTTTGCGTGTCAGAGCTTGCCCAAGCCCGC
This sequence comes from uncultured Puniceicoccaceae bacterium, assembly GCA_964650745.1. Classification (GTDB taxonomy): domain Bacteria; phylum Verrucomicrobiota; class Verrucomicrobiia; order Opitutales; family CAZYUX01; genus CAZYUX01. The sequence goes on along the minus strand of CAZYUX010000104.1, from coordinate 648 downwards.
CAGTTCCTCGTCAATGGCCGACAACTCATCGGCGCTCAAAACAGCATCGCCGGCTTTGGCGTTCTCGAGGGCCTGTTCGGGGTTGCGCGCCCCAACCAGGGCATGGGTGCACCCAGGCTGGTGGACCGCCCAGGCAATAGCCAATTGAGCCAGAGTAAGATTATGTCCATCCGCTGCGGGTTTGATTTTTTCCAGAAATCCGGCTGTTTTTTTCCGGTTCTCGACACTGAAGAAGGCGTTGCCATGGCGCACGTCGCTTTCCGGAAATGTGCGCTCCGGGCCCACTTTGCCGGTGAGCAGCCCCTGCGCGATGGGGGAATAAGCCAGAAACGCGAGCCCGTGCTTTGCGCAATATGCCAAGTTCGGGAGGGCTTTTTCCTGTTGCAGCATGTTGAACTTTTCCTGGTCGGCGTCCACGGCTCCCATCTGGCAGTATTCGTCCATCTGCGCCGGAGTGGCGTTGCTCACGCCGATGGCCCGGATTTTTCCCTGCTCTTTCAGTTTCATCAAGGCTTCCATCGTCTCCGGGATGGGTGTGACCGTCTCCTGCCAGTGGGTCTGATACAGGTCAATCGCCTCCACTTTCAGCCGTTTCAGGCTTTGCTCCACCTCGTATTGGATGGATTCCGGCCCGAGGTAACGGTAAAC
>CAZYUX010000103.1:2829-9185 GCA_964650745.1 uncultured Puniceicoccaceae bacterium | reverse complement strand
TTGACGCCCTGCTGAAAGAGGAAGTCGGGCGGCTGATCCTGACGCGCCCGGCGGTCGAGGCGGGAGAAGCGCTGGGCTTTTTGCCCGGCGACCTGCAGGAAAAAATCCAGCCCTACCTGCGCCCGCTTTATGACGCCCTCTACGACATGCTGGGCCGGGAAACCTGCCTGAAATACATGGAAAGGGAAGTCATTGAAATCGCCCCGCTGGCCTACATGCGCGGGCGCACCCTTTCCCAGGCTTTCATCATCCTCGACGAGGCGCAAAACACCACCCCCGAACAGATGCTGATGTTTCTGACCCGGCTGGGAGAGCGCAGCCGGATGATCATCACCGGCGACATTACCCAGGTGGACTTGCCGAGGCAGAAATTCTCGGGCCTCAAGGAAACGGCCAAAGTGCTTTCCAGCGGCATAGCGGGTTTGGAATTTTTTTACTTCACGGCCGGGGACGTCGTGCGCCACCAGCTGGTGCAAAACATCATCGAAGCCTACGCCAAATACTACGGGAACGGCGGCCATCCCCGCCGGGAGAACCCGCGGGAGCAGGCAACCAGCCATGAGCCTCTTTAAGCCAAAGCTTCAGCGCGCCACCGCCCGGGAGCGCAAGAAGAAAAAATCCAAGCCGCCGCTGAGGTCTTTTCTCGACCCCCAGCGCCTGATGGCGGGAGGCGTTTTTTTCGGATTCGGCCTGCTTATTGCCGTCGTCTGCTTTGTGGGGCTCTCGCCGGCCGGACCGCCCCTGATGGAAGGACAGGAAGCGCGCATCCGCATTGTCGCCGATTTCCCTTATTCTTACACCAGCGCCATCCAGAGGCGGAAAAAAATCGAGCGGGCGCGCCGCCAAGTTCCCCCTGTTTACCGGCTGGAAATGGCGCCCTATGAAGCGTTCCGGGATTCCATGGAAAAACTGGCGGGAAAACTGAACGAATGGTCCCGCCATCTGGCCGGGGAAATCGAAGGACTGGACGACCCGGCATTAAGAATGGCGGAAGCGGAAAAGTTCCTACGGCCGCGGATCAAAGCCTTTGAATCCGCCAGCGGATACTCCGCCAATCCCGAATCCCTGGCCGCCATCCTCGCTCAAGTGGAAGCGGGACGGGCTGGAGAAGTTTTGCGGGAGAGCTTGCTCATCCTGGAAAACATTTTGCGCGGGGGCGTGTATGACCCCGCGCAAACCGCGTTAAAAACGGGCGCCAACCGGCTTAACATTTTTGAAGTGCGCCATGAATCCGGCCGCGCCGCCCCCGTGGAAGCGCAAGAAGCGCAGGACGCCTTGCGCTCGCTTCGCATCAGCCTGGCGGCTCTTGACGTGCCCCGCGAGGTTTCGGCCGCCTTGTATCAGATCCTCAGCCAAGGTCTGGAACCGAACATGGTCTATGACGCGGAGAAAAGCGAGATGAGAATCCAGGAGGCGATCAAGCGGATCAAACCGGAACCCGTCGAAGTCGCCAAAGAGGAGTCCATCATCGAGCCGGGCAGCTACGTCACGGCGATGGATTTGGAAAAACTGAATGTTTACCGCCAGGAGCTAAAGAAACACACGGCCGCCAATCTGGGCGTGAACAAACTGCTGGTCAGCCGGCTGTTCATGACATTCGTGGTGCTGCTGGCGGCCGCCATCTACATCAAAATCAGCCATCAGCAGCTGCACCGCCAAACCCGGCTGCTGGCTCTGGCTTTCCTGATTATTTTGTTCAATATGCTCATTATCCGCCTGATATACGAGGCCGCGGAACTGGAAATCGGCGGCAGCCTCAACCCGGCGCTGGTGGCGGTTTCGCCCTACCTGTCCCCGGTGGCGCTGGGGCCGGTCATCCTGGCCGTTTTGCTGGGCTCCTGGCACGGTGTGCTGGCGGCCCTGCTGGTGAGCGTCTTTTACGCCCTCATGCAAGGCAACTCCCTGGCGCTGCTCCTGGTCTCTTTGCTGGCGTCCCTGACGGGCATCTATTACTGCCGCAACGTGCAGGTGCGCACGCGGCTGCTCGGGGCCGGCCTCCTCTCCGGGCTGTGCGTGGCCATATCAGCGTTTTTCCTGGGCTTGCGGGACAATTTAAGCCTGGCTCTGATCTTGCAGCAAATGGGAGCCGGACTGGTTGTGGGAGTCCTCACGGGGATGGCGGTGGTCGGTTTTTTGCCCGTTCTTGAAAAGCTTTTCCGGCGCTGCACGGACATCACGCTGCTCGAGCTGACGGACTTCAACCACCCCTTGTTGAGGCGGCTGCAAATGGAAGCGCCCGGCAGCTACCACCACAGCCTCATGGTTGCCAACCTCTCGGAACGGGCGGCCGTGCAAATCGGAGCCAACCCCCTTGTCTGCCGTGTCTGCTCTTATTTCCATGACGCGGGCAAACTCGTCAAACCCGAATATTTCGCGGAAAACCAGCGGGAAGGCGCCAACCCCCACCTGCACCGGAACCCCTCGATGAGCGCCCTGGTCATCAAAAGCCACGTCAAAGAGGGATCGGCCCTGGCCAAGCAACACAAACTGCCCCGGCTCATCACAGACGTTATCCAGCAGCACCACGGCACCAGCCTGATCCAATATTTTTACTATAAAGCCCTCGCAAAACAGCGGGCCAACCTGGCCGCTTATTATTTTAACGACGCCCCCGTGATTGATTTCGACCAAGTCAGCGAAAGCACCTACCGCTATGAAGGCCCAAAACCGCGGTCCCGCGAAAGCGCCATCATCATGCTGGCGGACTCCGTCGAAGCCGCCTGCCGCAGCCTGAAAAAAATCACTCCTCAAAGCGTCCGGGACTTGATCGAAAACATCGTTCAAACCCGCATCGAAGACGGCCAGCTGGACGACACGGCCATAACTTTGCGGGAAATTTCAAAAATCAAGGACAGCTTTCACTTCATCCTGCTCAACATGCTTCACTCACGGGTGGAATACCCTTCGAAAGAAAAACAAAAGCAAGCCGCCGCCGAGGTTAAGGAAGCGCACCAACGCCCCTCCAACGGCGCTCCCCGGAACGAAAAGAACGCCCATGCCGGAAAGCAAACCGAAACCGCCGCCAAGTGAAGCCCTTGAACGCGGACGGCTGAACGCCGATGCATAAGATTCCCCGCCCCGCCGGCATCTCCAGCCGGTGCCCCCGGCTCCAATGGCGCCCCGCCGAAGTCCAAGCCCTCTTCCGGCGGCTCGACGAGGAGAAGACCGGCGGCGGCATTCCCGCCGGAGAACTGTCCGTGGTTTTTCTGGGAAAAAAGGAAATGATCCGGCTCAACCGGGAATTTCTGGGAAAGAACCGCCTCACGGACGTTATCGCGTTCCCGGGCGACCCGCGGGAGGACTTCGCCGGAGAAATCTGCGTTTGTCCGGAAGCAGCTGAAGAAAAGGCGGCCGGCCTTCCTTTCGGTTTGGAACTGACGCTTTACCTCGTCCACGGCTGGCTTCACCTGGCGGGATGGGACGACCGGCACCCCAAGCCCCGCCGCCGCATGAGGGAGGCCGAGGCGAAAATTCTTGCCTTGCTGGAAAAAAACGGGGAGGTTCCCGCCTTTAAATTAAAATAGGCTTCCGCCAGCCATGCCGCCCGGCGGGAAAGCCAACCGGGACATGTTCAAATCCCTGCGCAACGCCTTCATCTCCGGCCTGCTGCTGCTGGCGCCGGTGGCCGTGACCATCTGGGTCTTCAACCTGCTGGTGGACAGCATCGGAGCGCCCACCCGGGAGTTGTTTTTCCCGTTTCTGACGAAGGAGCTGGCGGCCTTCCGGTGGGCCGGTTATCTGCTGAAAATCATCTCCGTCTTCATCGTTTTGATCATCATCACCCTGCTTGGCTGGTTTTCCAAACTGGTGATCGGGAGGATGGTGGTGCAGGGGTTCGACCGCTTTTTCACCCGCGTTCCGTTCGTAAAAAATGTTTATATGACAGTGAAGCAGATCGTTGACACCTTCAGCCAGCAGAAAAAGGCGGTGTTCCAAAAAGTCGTCCTGCTTGAATTTCCCCGCAAAGGCTCCTACGCTATCGGCTTCTTCACCAGTGACGCCAAGGGCGAAGTCCAGTCCAAAACCGCCAAAGAAATCGTCAACATCTTTCTGCCCACCACGCCCAATCCCACCAGCGGCTACCTCATCATGATCCCTAAAGACGACATCATCGATCTTGAAATGTCTGTTCCTGAAGGCATGAAGCTTATCATTTCCGGGGGCGCCGTCGTCCCTTTCTACAACCCCAAAACCGGCCGGAAGGAAACAGCCGAAATCAGCAACCCGCAGCGGGCCGCTCACGCGGGCGGGCATTAGACCTGGCCATGCCGCGGCGTGACATCGCCACCGAAGGCGTCATCCTGAACAAAGAGGATTCGGGCGAGGATTACCTGCGCTATCAAGTTCTAACGCCAGAGCACGGTGTGTTGCCGTGTCTGCAAAGACGCCCCGGGCGGCTGAAAGCCAAAACCCGGCCCGACCTTTTCGACCTGGCCCGGATCGCCCTCGAGCAATCCCGGCAAAGCGGATCGTGGTTCATCCGCGAATACCGCCTGCTGCACCGGCCCGCCGGCTTGGCCGCCAGTTACGAGGCCGTTCTCCACGCCTCCGGCTTCGCCCAAATCCTCTCAAAAAACCTGGCAGGCGCCGGCCCTTGCGAACCGGTCTACACCCTGTGCCTGAAGGCGCTGCAAAACTGGGAAAAAGGCGCCCGGCCGGAGGCGGTTTTTTTAAAAAGCCTCTATCTCTTCGCGAAAATTGAAGGTTACCCCGTCAAGGAGCAGTGGCGCCCCTCGCTCAAACCGGCGGAGCAAGACGCCGCCGCGCATATCCTCCACCACCCCCTCGCCGGGCAAACTGAAACTCCCGAATCCGTGATCCGCCTGACGGACTCCCTGAAAAATTGGCTCGCAGGCCACACCGATATCCTCATTTAATCCGCGCAGCGAAAACAACGCCCGGATGCTGTTTCAAGATTCAAGTATTTCAACCGCCCAACATATTTACCAGAACTGCCATTTGTTTCCACCCATGGAAAATACCGCATTTGACACTCTTTACGCCCGCCGGGTCGTGCCCGTGGCAGTGGTGGAGCGAGCCGAAGACGCCGTCCCGCTGGCCGAAGCGCTTCTCGAAGCGGGATTAAACCTGATCGAGATAACCTTGCGCACGAGAGCGGCTTACGAGGCCATCGCCGCCATCCGCGACGCCTTTCCCGAAATGCGCGCGGGGGCGGGCACGATCCTCGACGCGGCCGCCATCCCGCGTTTAAAAGACATGGGCGCGCAATTCGGAGTTTCACCCGGTTTGAATGAAAGGACGGTGGAAACCGCCATCGCGAACGATTTCCCCATGATCCCCGGCGTCCTCACCCCGAGCGAAGTGGAGCGGGCGCTGGTTTACGGCCTCAAGCTGCTGAAGTTCTTTCCCGCCGAACCTGCCGGAGGCGCGCAAATGCTCCAGTCGATGGCCGCCCCCTACGCTCATAAAGGCTTGCGGTTCATCCCGCTCGGAGGCGTCAACGCCGCCAACGCCGCCGAGTATTTCAAAATCCCGTCCGTCGCGGCTGTCGGCGGCTCCTGGTTCGTGGACAAGAAGCTGCTGGCTGCAAGGCGCTTCAGCGAAATCACCCGCCTGACACGCGAAGCTCTCGCCCTCGCCGGCGGCGCCGTTTCGGGGGCTTCGGACAAACGCTCAAGGCAATCTCGAGGCGCTTAAAAGTCACCGCGGAGAAGCGGATGCGGGCGGTTCCTTTTCGCGGGCGGCATCTCGGGGAGCCGCGGCGGATTTGATGTGAAGGTCACGCTGGGGAAATGGAATTTCGATGCCGCGCGCGTGAAAAAGATCCCAGATTTGAAATAGGATTTCACTTTTGACGTTGGCGACGCCGTTGGCCGGATCGTTGATCCAGAAGCGCAGCTCGAAGTCCACCGAGCTCTCGCCGAATCCGGTGAGCGGACAGACAGGAGCCGGTTGCGGAAGCACGCGCGGAATGGATCCGGCCGCTTTCAGGATCAGCTCGCGGGCCAGCCGGACGTCGGAATTGTAGGAAACCCCGATGGGAACTTTCAGGCGGACATTATTATCAGTGAAAGACCAGTTGACGACCCGCTGGGTGATAAGGTCTTCGTTAGGAATGAGGTGCTCGGTGCCGTCGCGGGTGATGATGGAAACATAACGGGCGCTGAGATGGTTGATCCAGCCGTAGGTGTCCTCGATTTCGATGACATCACCGGGCTTGATGGAACGGTCAGTCAGCAGGATGAGGCCGCTGACAAGGTTGGAGATGACCTTTTGAAGGCCGAAGCCTATGCCCAGGCCCTGCGGGACGCGCCAGGGGGCTGACCGGGCGCCCGGCGCGGGGCCCACGCACCGAGCGGCGGATCGCCAGGTAAACAAGGGGCTCGGGGCCGATT
>CAZYUX010000103.1:0-2819 GCA_964650745.1 uncultured Puniceicoccaceae bacterium | reverse complement strand
TTTGAAGGCCGAAGCCTATGCCCAGGCCGATGCCGCCGCCGAAAACCGCCAGCAGCGTCAAGTCCATTCCCATGAAATCCACGGCGAAAAGAAAAGCGCAAAGGATGAGGGTGAACTTGATGATCTTGGCGATGAGAACTTTAATGCCGGGGCTGAAACGGGCGCTTTTCCCAAGGCTGCGCTCAGCGAAATGGGAGAGGCCGATGCCCGCCCAAAGCGCCAGCCCAAAGACAAGGGCGCCTTTAATCAGCCCAAAGACCGTCAGGCGTGTTCCCGCGACATGGATGCCGGCATCAAGCACCGGGACGATGCGGATGTGAACCCAGTAAACGACATAAGCCAGGGAAAAGGCATAAGCGGCCCCGGCCGCGGTGCCGGCCCAAAAGGATTTTCTCTTCCAGCGGTAAAACCAGTCCAGCAACAGCCAAAAAGAAAGCAGAATGAAAAAAATTGACAGCAGCGGCGCGGGAACCGCGAAGGCCCGGCACATGGCGCCAGCCGCCAGCAGCAGCAGCCAGGTCATCAGCGGAAAATCATGCCTGCGGATCTGTTTCAACAAAAGACTCCGAGGGTCATCTCCGATTTTGTCCCGCAAAAGAAAAGCCGCCAGCCAGGCCGCCGCCGCCAGCCCCGCCACAATCAGCCAGTCAAACCAGTAAGGCGGAAGCGGGAAAAATCCCCCCCCCGTGAAAGATGCCGGCAAGAGGTTCATGGATTGGGCATAATGACTTGCATTGGAACAAAATATAAGTGAGGTTACGGTTTTTGTAAATGCCAAGGTTTTTCAACCACCTCGCGGTTTCCGGCGGCCGGGTCTGCTGGCGCTCTGTTCTCTTGGCGGCCTTATGCGCCACGCCTGTGCCGGCGCCGGCCCAGGAAGCGCCCCTGACGCCGCCGGAAGCGGTCCGCGACCTCGAGACGGAAACTTCCCGGAAGTGGACGGCCCGGGCGGCGGCAGACGCCCTGCGCAGCGGTTTTACCGCGCTGGCGGCCCGGCTTTTCGAAAAAGCTCTCAAATATCCGGACCTTTCACCGGAACAGCGGCAGCGCCTGCAGTTGGACATGGCAACGGCGCTGATCAGCGAAGAACGTTACGCGGAAGCCGGACAGCTTTTGGCGGACTTCCACTCCAAAGAAAATTACGCTTACTTGCTGCGCAAGGCGATGGTGGATTTTCATCAGGGGAAAACAGCGGCCGCCGGGGAAGCGCTGGAGTTCATTTACCCGGAATTGATGGAAATTTCAGACCGCCCCTGGTATCACCTTTTAAGCGGCCTGCTCGCGGAAGCCCGCGGGGAATTTCGGGCGGCCAGCCGGGCCTTTGCCAAAGCCAGGGAAACCGCCCCCGCGGAGTCCCTGCGCCTCCAGTTCGAGACATTCATCCGCCGTCATCAGCTGCTGAGCGGCCAGGCGGATGAGAGTATAGCCGCTTCCTTGAAATCCAAGCTGCGCGATATGCGGGACCAGCATGGCCGGTTCGACGCCGCCCGGCTGCTGGCCATCGCCCTGCACCAGATGGACCGCAAAAAAGAAGCGGTGGAAATCCTGGAGGAACAGCTTCTCTCCATGACAGGGCAGGATCAGGAAGAACGCGCCCAACTGCTTTTTCTCCTCGGCCTGATCGCGGGGCATGAAAACGGCCGGGGGCGCCTGGCCTGCCGCGAGCTGCTGGAAACAAACAGCGGAAGAGACATTCAAAAAATCGCTCTGCGCCTTCTGGCCCGCGCCCCCTCGCGGGGCGAAGGCAGAGAGGAATTCACGGCCTTTCTCACGCGCCTGATAGAGCGGCCCCGGCCGCATCCCTTAAAAGATGAGCTATGCCACTACCGGGCGCAAATGCATTTGGCCGGAGGCGATTTGGACAAGGCTGAAGCGGACGCCCGGCGCCTGCTCGACGAATTTCCCGGCTCGCCGCTGAAACAAGGCGCCATCCGCCTGCTGGTTTATTTAGCTTTGCGGCGCGATCCGCCCCAATACCGCACGGCGGCCGACTTGATTAACCGGTTGCGGGAGGAAACAGCGCCCGGAGAGACGAAAACCGAACTGGGCATTTTCGTGGCGGATTGCTATTACCTCAATGAAGACTATGAAAACGCCGCCGCCGCCTACGAAACAGCCCGCTTGCAGGCTCCCGCCGGTCTTCAGGATTTGCTCCTCTACCAATGCGTGCTCTCGCTCCTGCAAACCGGACGCCTGGAGCAGGCCCGGACCTGTCTGGACCAAGCCGGCCCTGCCGGAGCGATGAGCCCTCTGATCCGCTGGCAAGCGGAATACAACTTGATCGCCGCTCTAAAAAAACAAGGCCAAACCGGCCAGGCCTTCGACCGCCTGGATGATTTGCTTAAAAAAGAAAACGAGCGCGCCATTCCCATGGAATTGCACCTGCGGCTGGTGTGGCTGCAAGCCCGGCTTTCCCTTGAAGTGGGACAAGTCAAAGAGGTTTTCCCCCTGATTGAAAAAATATTCGGAAATCTTGCGTTCGTGCCGGAATCAGCCCTGGACAAAGGCCAGCGCCGCCAAGTGGCCAGCCATGCGCTGTTGCTCAAGGCGCGGGCCTTTCTGCGGGCCGGCCAGCCGGAGAAAGCCTCGCCCGTCTTCGGGGAAATCCGCGAACAATACGCCGATTCAGAGGCCGCCATTCTCTCCTACCTTATCGAGGCGCGTTATTACGCTGAAAAAAACCGCCTGGTGGATGCGCAGCTGCGCCTTATCACGCTGGCTGACAAGTATCCGGAAAGCCCTTGCGCGCCGGTCGCTTTGTGGGAGTCCGCCTTGAACGCCGAGCAGCGGGGACTAAACAGCACTTACCAGGAGGCGGT
>CAZYUX010000102.1:0-9190 GCA_964650745.1 uncultured Puniceicoccaceae bacterium | reverse complement strand
CTCCACTTCCTTGCGGAATGATTCCAGCCCCCAATCGGCGATGAGGTATTTAAGCCGCGCGCGCTGGCGGTCGGAGCGGCAGCCGTGATCCCGGAACACAGCCGCGATGGCGGTTATGAGCGGCAGCAGCTCCTCTTCCTTCACAAAAGCGAAAGGCGCGGCTAATTGTGGAAAGCTGTTCTTTTTCGCGAATGAAAATCCCAGGCCGCCGCCAACGAGAACTTCGAATCCGCCTTCTGATTCGGAATAAACGGCGCCGATGTCGTTCGTGTAAATATCCGCGGAGTTGTCCTCCTCGGCGCCCAGAGAGATTTTCAATTTTCTCGGCAGGCAGGTTTTTCCGTAAAACGGCTCCGCATTTTTTTCTTCTCCGGCGGGCGTTTCTTCCAGCCAGATCTCGCGGTAAGCGGATGGTTGCGGCCGCAGCAAGGCCCGGATCCGGCGCGCGGTTTCCAGCAGATCCGGCCGCCTTCCGGGGGCGCTATGGGCCATGGCGGCTTTCGGGGATACGGTGACATTGCGGACAACGTCGCCGCAGGCGCCCCAAGTGGTAACGCCGGCTTGGTTTAACTCGCCCAGCAGCGGGCGCAGATGCTCCTGGCGGACGCCGTGAAACTGGATGTTTTGCCGGGACGTCAGGCGCATCGCGCCGCCGCCGAAAAGATCGGACAGCTTGTCGCAGGCCAGGTATTGCTCCGCCGTCAAACAGCCGCCGGGTAAAACTGTGCGGACCATGTAAACCCGCTCCGGCGCTTGTCCGCCGTTCCCGGCCGCCTTTTTAACGTCGCGGTTCCGCTGCTGGTAGACGCCGTGATGCTTGAGTATCTGGATATCGGCGTCCCGCAGGATCGTTTTCCCCCGCGTCAGAGCCTGGCTGGAGGCCTTGATGGCTTCCATTGCGGAGAGCCGGGGAGTGTTTGCGTTGTTCGCGCGGGCCATGGTTTTATGTGAAGGAAACGCGGCAAAGCCGCCGGAATAACGCGGAGCTTTGTTTATATGCTGTAATTAAAAACAGTTTCATGCTTGCGGTGGTGTTTCTTTACCATGTCCTGCAGAGTGATGGACCCCAAGGCATGGTTGATGCGCCGGCCTACCTCGCCCCACATATCGCGGGCGGCACAGTCTTCGGTTTTGTCGCAAGCTTCAAGATCCGCCAGACATTCGATGAAAATGGCCGGACCCTCCAGAGGCTCCAGCACATCGTGGACCGTGATGTCGGCCGGCGGCCGGGCCAAAGCATACCCCCCCGCGGGCCCGCGCGCGGTCTTCACCAGGCCGGCCACTACCAGCGGGCGCAGAATGTGCCAGATGTATTTTTCGGGAATGTCTTGACGGCGGGCCAGCTCTTTCATAGTAGTGATTTCCTGTCCCCAGCGCAAAGCCAACTCGAGCATTATCCGCACGCCATAACGGCCTTTTTTTGAGATTTTCACGGTAATACGATAATTTTAATTGACTTTATAGGGTATGGGTATTGACTTTTCCCGCTCTGTCAACATGTTTTCTGAAAAACTTGGCTTTTTTATTGTTCCGGCAACCCGCCGCATTCACACGAAACCATGAGCTCCCAATTAGCGCAAAACATTCTCCAAACCGCGGGCAGCACCCCGCTGGTCAAGCTCAACCGCATCGCCGAAGGCCTTGACGCCGAAATTTACCTCAAGTGCGAGTTCTTCAACCCCCTGTTCAGCGTCAAGGACCGCATCGGCATCTCCATGATCGAGTCGGCGGAAAAAGAAGGCAAGCTCAAGCCCGGCAGCACAGTCATCGAGCCAACCTCCGGCAATACCGGCATCGCGCTGGCTTTTGTCTGCGCCTCCAAAGGCTACAAATGCATCCTCACGATGCCCGAAACGATGTCCATCGAGCGCCGCATCCTCCCGCGCCTGTTCGGGGCGGAGATTGTCCTGACCCCTGGCGAGCACGGGATGCCCGGCGCCATCACCCGCGCCGGCGAGATCCTCCAGGAACACGCTTCCGGCGCGTTCATGCCCCAGCAATTCGAGAACCCCGCCAACCCCGAAGTCCACCGCCGCGCCACCGCCGAAGAGATATGGAGCGCCACCCGGGGCCAGATTGATGTTTTCGTGGCGGGAGTCGGCACCGGCGGCACCATCACAGGCGTCGCCGAAGTTATCAAATCCCGCCGCAAGCTCCACGTCGCGGCTGTCGAGCCGGCGGACAGCCCGGTCCTCTCCGGCGGCCGGCCCGGCCCGCACAAAATCCAAGGCATCGGCGCCGGCTTCATCCCCAAAGTCCTCAACACCGAAATCATTGATGAAGTCATCACCGCGACCAGTGATAACACTTTCGAGACCGCCCGCAAACTGCCTCTGACCGACGGCATCCCGGCCGGCATCTCCACCGGCGCCGCCGTCTGGGCCGCCCTGCAAATCGCCGCCCGCCCCGGAATGGCCGGCAAGCGCGTCGTGGTCATCGGCCCCAGCCCCAGCGAACGCTACCTCAGCACCCCTCTGGCCGACAGAATCCGCGCCGAAGCCGCCGCCCTCAAACCTTGACCGCTCATCTCATAAGCTTCAGCCGTTTGGAATCCCGCTTTCTTGCGCTTTAACCGTGCGGAACAGCTTAAACACGCATGCCCAAAAGCGCAAGAGAATACATTTACGGAATCAACCCGGCCTTCGAAGTTTTGCGGGGCGGACAGCGAAAGGTTTTCGGCGGCTTTCTCAATGAAACTTCGAAAAACAACCCCCGGCTGCGCAAGCTGGCATCCTTATTGTCGAAACACGAAATCCCCGTTCAATGGGTGTCACGCCACCGTTTAACCGACCTGGCCAAAAACCGCGAGCACCAGGGCGCCGTTCTCAAAACCAGCTCCTATCCTTACATCCCATCGGAACCGCTCTTCGAAACCGCTTCCTTCCTGCTCCTCCTCGACAATGTGGAAGACCCGCAAAATACCGGCGCCATTCTGCGCAGCGCCGAAGTATTCGGCTTCCGCCATATCCTTTTGCCGGTGAAAGGCGTGCCGGAGGTTTACCCGTCGGTGGTCAAAGCCTCCGCCGGCGCCACCGAGTTTTTGACCATCGCCCGCGACCGCTCCGCCAATCAATACGTCAGCCAGGCCCTTGAGAACGGCTTCACCGTCACCGCCCTCGACGCCGCCGGGAAAATTTCTTTAACGGAAGCCGCCGCGGAAACACCGGCAAAGCTGCTCCTCGTCGTGGGAGGCGAGGACAAGTCCGTCGGCCAGCACATTCTCAACCGTGCCCGCCACACAGTCCGCATCCCCCAGGGCGGCCGCGTCAGCTCCCTCAACGCGTCCGCCGCCGCCGCCATCGCCCTGTTTCATTTCTCCCCCGCCAAGCGCAACCGCCTCTCTTCCCCCGCCGAAAGAGACCCTTCATAATATAAACATTGCCGCTGCCGAAACCGGAAAAGCTCCACTCCCCTTGGGCTTGACTTTTAGGCGGAGGGGCAATTTACCGGGGGCCTATGATCGTCACCACCGCACAACTTTACAAGCTCGCCTGCGGCCAATACGCCATCGGCGGCTACAACATCAACAACGCCGAGCAGACCATGGGGCTGTTCCGGGGCTGCGCCGAGTCCAAGGCGCCCTTCATCATCCAGCTTTCCAAAGGATCCCGCAAATACACCAACAAGCTCATGCAGGAAGGCATGATCCGCGCCGCCGGGGACATTTTCCCCGAGGCCGTCTTCGCCGTCCACCTCGACCACGGGGACGAGGAAACCTGCATGGACTGCATTGCCAGCGGCTTTTACAGCTCGGTGATGATTGACGCCTCTCACGAGCCATTCGAGAAGAACATCGAGATCACGAAGCGGATCGTTGACGCCGCCCACGCCAAAGGCATCAGCGTCGAGGCCGAGCTGGGCCAGCTGGGAGGCGTCGAAGAGGACGTTAAAGTGGACGAGGCCCACGCCCACCTGACCAATCCCGATGAAGCCATCGAATTTATTGACAAAACCGGCTGCGACTCCCTCGCCTGCGCCATCGGCACCAGCCACGGCGCGTTCAAGTTCAAAGGCCAGCAAAGCATCCACTTCGAAATCCTGGAAGCAATTCAAAAGCGCAAACCCGGCTTCCCCCTGGTCATGCACGGCAGCTCCAGCGTTCCAAAAGAGGAAGTCGAGCGCATCAACGCCGCCGGAGGCAAGCTCGACCCCTCCGCCTGCGGGGTGAATGTCAACGAATACCTCCCCGCCGCCAAACGCGGCGTCACCAAGATCAACATTGACACCGACGGCCGCCTTGTCTGGACACGCGTCCACCGCGAGTATTTCCGCGATCAGCCGGACAAGTTCGACTTCCGCGGTCCCGGCAAGATATTCATGGAGGAATACGCCACGTTCATTGCCAGCCGCAACGAGCTTCTCGGCTCCGCCGGCCAGCTTGCTGAAATCAAAAAAGCGCTCGGCAGCTGAAAACCTTCCGGCGGGTTGAATTTGGTTCAGCCGGCAAGCAGCAGCCGGCGGACATCTTCCACAGCGCGGATGTTCCGGCGCTGGAGATCCGCCAGGAATCCGGCCATCTGCTTTTCCTGTTCCGGAGTGACGAGGGAACTGTCCGGGAGCAGCCGCTTGCTTTCGCCGTCCGGCCGGGGGCGTTCCCATACAAGCCGGTCTTCACCGCCGTCACTTTCGTAGACTTGATAGATCCACCGTTTCGTCCCGCCCATAAGGCCGGATTTCATCCGCAAAAAGATTTTGAGACGCACGTTGCGGAAATGGGACAGCGCCACGCCGTTTTCCCCGCAAAGCTGATCCCGCGCTTCCTCCAGAGTATCGGCATGAAGGTTCGAGGCGATGAGGCGCCCGGCCTCCGTCAGGCTGAAAAATCCGCGGGCGGCTTCTCCCCAAACATAGGCGTAGTAAGGTCCCGCGCCGATTTCGTGGGCCAGAAAGCAGACTTCGCCTGCCGCTGCGCTTTCCGCCTCCGGCAAAGGCCAGGTGTCCGCGGCCTGCAGTCCGGTTTCGTCAGGCAAAAAGTTGAGCAGGGCGCACATGACGGCGGTTTTGCCCGCCGCGCCGGGCCGCGCCCCGACAAGCAGGGATGACCCGGCCCGCATAGCCGCCGCCAGCCAGGCCGCCGTCGGCAAGTCCGCCGAACCGGCGTCAATCAAATCCACAAGAGAAAGCATCCGTCCCCCGCGCTGGTTGCAGCGGTTGATTTCCTCAACATGGTTCTTCAACAAACCCTCATCCATTCGCGCCCAACATCCGGCTTCCGCGCGCTCAAAGCAACCCCAAAACAATTCCTTGTTGACGGGCGCGGGAACCGGCGTGAATGATGTTCCCTTCATTATGCCGGAGCACACCCACACCTTCCGCGTCCGTTACAGCGAAACAGATCAATTAGGCACCTACTACAACAGCCGGGCGCTCGAGTGGTTCGAGGTGGGGCGTTCGGAACTCTCCCGGAGCATGGGCTTGCCCTACGCCGAATGGGAGCGCCGCGGCGCGTTCCTGCCCGTCGTCGAGGCCCATGTGAAATTCCACGGCCGCGCCCGATACGATGATTTGCTGGCGATGACAACCGCGATGCGCTTGGTTGGCCATGCCCGGCTGCGGTTCGACGTCGAGATCAAACACGCCGGCGGCGGCGCGAAAGTGGCTTCCGGCCACACCCTCCACGCCATCGTCAACCGCGAAGGCAAACCCATGCGCGCCCCCGGTTGGTTATTAAAAATTCTTCCAAAAACAGAATGACAAAACGACTAACCATAACCCCATTATGAATATATCCGTCAGTTCCGAAGGAAAACCAAGGCAAGCCTGGACCTTGGAAAATGAATTTCTCAAAGTCCGCCTGCTCCGGGCCGGCCTGGCCCTGTCGGTCAAAGACAAAAAAAGCGGCAAGAGATGGGAGATGGAGCCGGAAACCAAGGGTTTCATGATTCAAAAATCCGGCGTGCAAGTTCTGAAACCGCTGGCGGATTTGCGCTTGCTGCGGTGGCGGGAGGTCCTCGAAGGCGCATTCCGGGGCGTCGAATTGATGAGCGTGCCCGAGGACGCCTGGCAGGTTCAGAGCGTTCGCGTTCGCGTTCTGCTTCACGAAAAAGCGCCGGAGCTGGCCGTCACTGTGGCGCCCTGCGAGGAGCCGGGTTTCACCGCCGACCGCTGGGTGCGCGAGGTCTATTACCCGCGCTCGTTCCGGCACTCCAATTCACCCCAGGCTCACACGGCGGTTCCCCTGGAGCAGGGCGTGCTCCTGCCCGGCAACCTGCGCATGAATTTAACCGGCGAACCGATGCTCAACTCCTTCGCGCCCTGGACATGGAACGCCTGCACCGGCCCGTGGTGGGGGCATGTGGACGCGGGCGGCGCGGCTTATCTGGCCCTGATCGAAACTCCGGACGATGCCTCTTATGATTTCGCCCACCCCTCCGGCGGACCCACTGCAATCGCGCCGCGCTGGCTGACATCGTTCGAGGCCTTCCGCTACCCGCGGAAGATGCGCTACCGGTTTTACCCCCAAGCGAATCACGTGGATTTGGCTCTGGGCTACCGGGAGTATTGCCAAAAAACCGGCCGCTGGCGCTCCCTGGAAGAAAAACGCCTGGAAAAACCGCAACTGGAAAAGCTGCCGGGGTCCGTAAAAACCAGCCCGATGGCGCTGCTGGTCAGTTTAAACGCGGACGGCGTCCGGAGGGAGTTTAAATCCTTTGCTCAAATCGCCAAAGAGGCCGAAGCGCTGGCGAAGAAATATCCCGGCGACACAATTTTTCTGAACCTGCGCGGCTGGCAGCTCCTGGGATACGACCACGCCCACCCGGCGGCCTGCCCTCCCAGCCCCGAAGCGGGCGGCTGGGAAGGCATGCGCCAAATCAGCCGAACAGCGGAAAAGCACGGCATGATTTTCAACCTGCACGAGCAATACCGCGACTTTTTCCACTCCTCACCCTTCTGGTCGGAAGAGCGGACACGCAAGGACTCCCGCCGCGATTCCCCCCGGCACCACTACTGGGCCGGCGGCGTCCAGTCCATCCTCTGCCCGCGCCTGATGCTGGAGTTCGTGAAAATGAACACCCGGCAATTGATTGACCAGCACGTGCGGCCCAACTCCGTTTACCAGGACGTGCTGACGGCCATCCCGCTGGAAGAGTGCTACGACCCGCGCCACCCCGCGACCCGCGCCCAGTGCCGGGAGGCAAGGTATTCGGTTTTTGAATACTACCGGGACCTGGGCTGGCTCGTGACATCGGAGAGCGCCAGCGACTGGGCCGCGCCCATCCTCGACTCGATGCGCGTTCTGACGCCCAAGGTCGCCCAGGGGCCGCACCAGGGAAAGATACCGGGAGCGGCCGCGCCATTGTTCGCGCTGGCCTTCCACGACTGCGCGGTGTTCTGGGCGGGCGGTCTGTCCTGGGCGGGCGGTCTGTCCCCGCTCGAAGCGGCCTTGTGGGGCGTCAACACCTTCCGCGCGGAAGACCGGGTTTTGCGCCGGCTGCTCAAGGCCACGGCATTCATGCCTCTGACGTCCCACACCTTTTTATCCGCGAACAAAAAGGAGCAGGAGTCGGTTTTCGGGGACAAGGTGAAGGTGCGCGTCAACCTGGCGAAGGAGACCTATGCCATTGAAGGCTTGCCCGGCGCGAAACCGCTCTCCGGCAAATTGAAAGACGGATACATGTAACGCCCGCTGATTTCCATGACCGGACGGCCCAATATCCTGATCATCCTTGCCGACCAGCTTTCATGGAAAGCGCTGCCGGTTTACGGCAACGAGCACTGCCCAACACCGAACATAGACCGTATCGCGGCCCGGGGGGCGGCGTTTTCCCAATGCTACACACCCTCCCCCCTGTGCATGCCGGCCCGGCCCGCCATCTGGAGCGGGCGTTTCCCGCACGAGACCGGCATCGTCTCCAACGGCCGCGAGTTTCCCGCGCCGCCTTTCCCGGAACACCTGCCGACGATGGGAACCTTGTTTGATGAGGCGGGCTACCGCGCCGTCCACTTCGGAAAACAGCATGACTCCGGCTCCCTGCGCGGTTTCGAAATCGAGCCGCAAAAAGAACTCCCCGTCGAAAGTTCCCCGGAGTATCCCCTCAACTACGACACCAAACAGGACCGCTGGACGACGACAAAGATTGTGGAGTTTCTGAAAAACCACGCCGGCCCGCCCTTCCTGGCCGTGGCGGATTTGAACAATCCGCACAACATCTGCGGCTGGGTTGGAGAAAACGCCGGAGAAAAAGGAAATCAGCACAACGGCGGTCCGCTGCCGCCCCTGCCGGATAATTTCAAGGATGCCGACTTTGAGAAACGCCCCTTGCCGGTGCAGTATATCTGCTGCTCGCACCGGCGGCAGTCGCAGGCCGCGCCGTGGCACGAGACCGGATACCGGCGTTATCTGGACGCGTATTACCATTACGTTCAGCGCCTCGACGGCGAGGTTGGTCTTATCCTCGACGCTTTGGAGTCACGGGTTGACGCGAAAAACACCCTCATCGTTTTCATGGCCGACCACGGCGACGGCATGGCCGCCCATCAGAAAATCACCAAGCAGGTCAGCCTTTACGACGAAACCACCCGTGTGCCGCTGATCTTTTCCGGGCCGGGCGTCCGCGATGGCGGGCGCGTCATCGGGACACCGCTGGTGTCTTCATTGGATCTGCTGCCCACTTTGACGGATTACGCCGGCATTCCCTGTCCAGAAGGCCTTTGGGGAACGGGCCTGCTGCCCTGGCTGAAAGGGGAACGGAGCGGCTCGCCTCACGGTTACGTTGCAAGCGAGTGGCACACGGAGTGGGGCTTCACCATCGAACCGGGACGCATGATCCGCACCCCGCGTTATAAATACATGCACTATCTCGAGCAACCGGGCGAAGAGCTGTATGATCTGCAAAACGACCCCGGGGAGACGCGGACTTTGATTGACGATCCCGCCCGCGCCGACGCTCTCGAGGAGCACCGCGAGCTGCTGCGGCGGCACGTTGAAAGCACGGCGGATGACTATTTCAATCTGCCCTGGCGCGCGGACCCCCGCTGGCGGAGCCACCCGCCCGGCTACGACAACCACACCGGCCCGTCAGCCCCGGCCGCCGGCGGGGTGAAGTGACTTGCCGCCAGTGCTTGTTTCCCCGTTCCCTTCAACCTGCGGCATTAAGCGAATCGCGTATGGTTTAACCGTCCTTAAGCATGCCGCCGTTCTGCCCGGATTTGCTTGGATCACCCGTCGCGGCGTTCCGGATTTTTTGCT
>CAZYUX010000101.1:0-9240 GCA_964650745.1 uncultured Puniceicoccaceae bacterium | reverse complement strand
CCTTTTGCTGGTTTCACCGCCTGGGCGGTTTACTCAATAACGCGAGTGTTTGACGGGGGCGGATGGCGCTGGGCCGCTGGCTGCGGCCTGGCAATGGGGCTGGCCCTCGGCATCCGCGCGGGCGGATTTCTGCTTTTCCTTTTCCTGGGAGCCGCCGGCGCCATTTGGCTCCTCCAGCACAAAGCCTGGGAACGAAAACCGGAAATTAACAAACAGCTCCTTCATCTCATGTTTCAATCGGCCGCGGCGGTTCTGGCAGCCTGGGCCGTGATGGCGGCCGTCTGGCCTTACGCTCACAGCGGCCCGCTGCTCAAACCCGCTGAAACCTTTCTCATGTTCAACCGCTACCAGCACACCGTCTCCGTGCTCTTCGCCGGCCAGGCCTATGACAGCGGCCATCTCCCCTGGTTTTACCTCCCCTGGCTCCTGACTGTCACCACGCCGCTCAATCTTCTTTTCCTGGGTTTGCTTGGCCTCGGAGCCGGTCTCGGCAGGCATTGGAAGGCCCGCGGAACTCCGGCCGCGCGGGCTTTCTTCCTCCTCCTGTTCTGGTTCTTCTTCCCGGTTTTTTACATCGTTATTTTCCGCCCCAACATCTACGACGGCATCCGCCACGTCCTCTTTCTGCTTCCCGCGCTGGCCCTCTTCGCCGGACTGGGAGCGGATTTCGTTTTTAAAAAATTCAAGCCCCGGCTGGGCGCCGCGGGCGCGGCCATCCTTGCCGGCGCCGCCCTTCTCATGGAATCCTGCGCCCTCGCGCGGCTGCACCCCTTCCAGATGACCTACTTCAACCCCCTGGCGGGACCCCGGCAAACACTGCACCGGCACTACGAGACCGACTACTGGCTGCTCAGCTACAAAGAGGCGGCCGAATGGCTCAACCGGCGCCAGGCGGAAGCGCGGCGCCCTCTCCGCGTCCTCATCGCCGCCAATGACTATTCGCGAAACTGCGCCCTGTATTTCCTGGACGAGCCTATACAGCCGGAGACAACTTACGAACACCGGAAAGAGAAACGGCTCCCCCCGCGATACGATTACTACCTCTCCACCGTGCGCTATGCCTTCGACCGCAACTTTCCGCACACTCCAACTGTCCGCACCATCAGCCGCGGCGGCGCCACCTTTGCCGTCATCAAAGGCCGGCAGCCGGGAATGCCGCCGGAAAAGCGAACTGGAAAACAGCGGCCTTCCGCGCAAACCCCTTGAACACCCGGAAACTTTTTTCCCGAAAAACGCGGGCGCTCCGAAAAGGGTGGACAGAACACGGCAGTGCCGGCTTTGTGCAAGAAGGAAAATCAAAAATCAGCCAGCGGTATGACAAACCGGCCATGACAACCAAACAAGAAGCACTGGAATACCACAGCCGGGAACGCCCCGGAAAAATCGAGGTGGCGCTGACCAAACCCTGCTCCACCCAGCGGGACCTCTCCCTGGCCTACACGCCGGGCGTGGCCGAGCCGTGCCGGGAAATCCGCCGCGACCCCGAACTCGCCGCCCGGTACACCATCCGCGGCAACCTCGTGGCCGTCATCACCAACGGCACCGCCGTCCTCGGCCTGGGGGACATCGGGCCCCTGGCCGGCAAACCGGTCATGGAAGGCAAGGGAGTCCTTTTCAAGCGCTTCGCGGGAGTGGATGTTTTCGACCTCGAAGTGGACGCCCGGGACCCGGACGAGCTCATCCGCGTCATCAAGGCCCTCGAGCCGACCTTCGGCGGCATCAACCTTGAGGACATCAAAGCGCCGGAGTGCTTTCACATCGAGGAAACACTCCAAAAGGAAATGCGTATCCCGGTCTTTCACGACGACCAGCACGGAACCGCCATCATATCAGGCGCCGCTCTCATCAACGCGGCGGAGCTGCAAGGCAAGGAAATGGCGGAACTGAAAATCGTGTTCTCCGGAGCCGGCGCCAGCGCAATCTCCTGCGCCCGGCATTATCAAAGGCTGGGCGCGCGGAAGAAAAACATACTTATGGCGGACAGCAAGGGCGTGATTTACCAAGGCCGCGCCGAAGGGATGAATGCTTGCAAAAGCGAGTTCGCCGCCGCCACGAGCAAGCGCACTTTAGCCGAAGCCATGGAGGGCGCGGACGTTTTCACCGGCCTGAGCTCGGGCGGCCTGGTCACACCGGAAATGGTGAAAAGCATGGCCTCAAAACCTGTCATTTTCGCCATGGCCAACCCCGAGCCGGAAATCGGATACAACGAAGCCCGCGCCGCCGTTCCAGACGTCATCATGGCCACGGGGCGGTCGGACTACCCCAACCAGGTCAACAACGTCCTGGGCTTCCCCTTTATTTTCCGGGGCGCGCTGGATGTCCTCGCCACGGACATCAACGAGGACATGAAGGCGGCCGCGACAAAAGCTCTGGCGGATTTGGCCAAAGCCGGAAACGTGCCCCAGCCAGTGCTGGACGCTTACGGAATTCCCTCCCTGGAGTATGGCCCGGAATACATCATCCCAAAACCGCTGGACCCCCGCGTCCTCATAGAGGAAAGCCTGGCCGTGGCCCGGGCGGCGGCCAGCTCCGGCGCCGCCCGCCGGCCCATTACGGATTACGAAGCCTACCGCGCCCGCCTTGAATCCCTGGCTGCCCGGTTAACCCGGATATTCAACGAAGGGTAACGGAGCCCCTGGCGAGGTTTAAATGGCGGAGGGGGAGGGATTCGAACCCCCGGTCCCGTTTTCGCGGGACACCGGTTTTCAAGACCAGCGCAATCGACCGCTCTGCCACCCCTCCGGAAGGAAGCATCGAGTCCGTTGTTTAACCCTCCCGCGTTTAAAGCATTCCGCGGCGCCCGTCAAGCGCGGAGAATGGAAGGTTTCCGCGCTTTATCCCGGCTTGACGGGATATCCGCTTTATAAGAGGGTTCCCGTTTCCGGCGTATGGCGCGAAAATGATGACAATCCTCCTCACGGGCGTATCCGGCTGCGGCAAAACCACTGTGGGACGGCATTTGGCGCGGCGGCGGAATTGGGTTTTTCACGACGGCGACGATTTTCATCCCCTCGCCAACGTCGAAAAAATGAGCCGGGGCCAGCCTTTGACAGATGAGGACCGCCAGCCCTGGCTGGATGCGTTGAAGGAACTGTTGCGAAGGCTGGACAGGGAAAACACTTCCGCGGCCGTGGCATGCTCGGCCTTGAAAAGAGCTTACCGGCGGCAACTGGCGGATGCTTGCCCCGGCGCGTTTTTTGTTTTTTTGCGAGGCGATTACGAACTCTTCGCCCGGCGGTTGAAGAACCGCCGCGGCCATTATTTCAAGCCCCGCCTGCTGCGAAGCCAGTTCGAGGCCCTCGAGCCGCCTGGCCCGGACGAGGCCCTCGCCGTGGACGCTTCCTTGCCGCCGGAGGAAATTGTGTCCGTCATAATCAATAAATCCCGATCCTTGGCGGGAGGGGATCGGCGGTGAAGGCCATGCGGGCGGCCAGGCGGAGCAGCATCTCCGTCTTCAACTCCGCCGCCGCCGGATCGTCCCACAGGTTGCGCGTCTCGGCCGGGTCGTTTTCGAGGTTGTAAAGCTCGCCTTCGCCCGTGTTGTGGACCACGGCGATTTTGCGCCTCTCCGTCCGCACCATGGTGATATTGAGCGCCGGGTTGTCCGGATTGCTGTTGTAGTACTCGCAATAAATGTCGTCGCGGAAATGATCCAGGGGGGCTTCCCCTTTAGCCAGCGGCCAGAGCGAGCGCGCCTGCATCCCTGGATGGCGCGGCATCCCGATGGCGTCGAGGATCGTCGGGGCAATGTCCGCCAGCTCCACCAACCCCGCGCACCGCCGCCCCGGCTGGATGACGCCCGGCCATGCGAGGATCAGAGGCACGTGAACCGCGCAGTCATAAAGCATGGGACCCTTCGGATAGCTCCCATGGTCGCCCAGCAGCTCGCCGTGGTCGGAATGAAAAATGACCAGGGTGTTCTCCCGCTGGCCGGTTCGCTCGAGGGCTTCGAGCATCCGGTTGACATTGACGTCAATATGGTCCACCATGGCCCAGTAGGCGGCGCGGGCGAGCCGGTGCTCGCGTTCGCCTATCGCGGGATCATGCTTGAGGCGGCGCTCCTTCTGGTGCCTGGGTTTGTTTTCCAGTTCCCCCTCGGCATAATTGGGCGGGGGAATCTCGTCCAACCGTTCAAGGTAAGGCTTCAGGTATTCCTCCGGAGGATTGAAAGAGGGATGGGGATCGAAGATGTTGACCGAAAAAAGCCACGGGTACGGGGCGCCGGCGTGGGCTTCCATGAACTGAACCGCTTTTTCCGCGCAGAAGGTTGTCTGGCGCAGCTCCGGCGGCATGCCGAGAAAGACGTGCTTCGAGTCCTCGAAAGGCCGGTTTTCGATGACCTTTTGGCCTTTGGCACGGACCCATTGCGTGTAGGCGCTCGAGCGGAAATGGCCTGAAGGGGCATGATCCCAGTGGAATTCCGCGTAGCCGTCATCCATCCGCTTTTCAATGCCGTCGAAGTAGCGGTCCCGGTCTTCGACGCGCCACCACTCTTTGCCAAAGCGCCCCAGACGGTAATCGCAGGCGTTGAGGTGGAGCTTGCCCGCCAGGCCGCAGACGTAGCCTTCGTCCGCCATCATTTTAGTGATCAGCGGCAAATCGGGCGGGCACTCCTGTCCGTTCTGCCGCAGCCGGTTGGTCACCGGATACCGCCCGGTAAGAAAAGCCCCCCGGCTGGGCTGGCAGAGCGGATTCTGCGCGTAACACTGCTCGAAAAGCAGCCCCTCTCGCGCCAGCCGGTCTATTGCCGGCGTGGTCACAAACTCGTTCCCGTAACACCCCAGCGTGTCGAACCGCTGCTGGTCCGTGCAAATCCACAATACGTTCGGTCTTCCGCTGTTCTTCTCCATAACGCGAACTCATGACACACAAACATTGAAGCGTCCAACTCCTTTTCGCGCGCCCCCGAGGCGGGCAATTCGCGAGGGCGGCAAGCGGACAAGCGGCGCGGTTTCCTTCACCGGTGGAATAATCTGGACAAAACAGGAAACAAGGGTATGGGGGCAAACAATGAATACCGAATACGAAATGTTGGCGCCAACTCCGCCGATGGGTTGGAACAGCTGGAACACCTTCGGCCCGGACATCAATGAAACCGTGGTGCGGGAGACCGCCGACGCCTTTGTCAAAGAAGGCTTGAAAGCGGCGGGCTACCAGCACGTGGTGATTGACGACCTCTGGCACGCGGACAAGCGCGACCGGCGGGGCCGCCTGCAATGGGACAAAAAGAAGTTCCCCGGCGGCATCCCGGCCCTGGCCGACTGCGTCCACCGAAAAGGTCTGAAATTCGGCATCTATTCCTGCGCCGGATCCCACACTTGCGCGGGAAAACCGTCGAGTTTCGGCTACGAGGAAGAGGACGCCAACACTTTCGCCGAATGGGGTGTGGATTTCCTCAAATACGATTTCTGCTACAAACCGATGGGGGCGGACTGCCGGGCCTTGTATGAGCGCATGGGCCAGGCGCTGCGGATGACGGGCCGCCCCATCTTGTTCAGCATGTGCGAATGGGGCCACGAAAAGCCCTGGCGCTGGGGAAGCCCCGGCGCCGGCGCCCAGATGTGGCGCACCACGGGAGACATCAACGACTCATGGGAATCCATCGAGGAAATCGGTTTCGACCGGCAGGACGGCCTCGAAGCCTACGCCGGACCGGACCGCTGGAACGACCCCGACATGCTGGTCGTGGGCATGAACGGCAAGGGGAACGTGGGCCGGGGCGGCTGCACGGAGACCGAATACCGCGCGCACTTCTCGCTGTGGTGCCTGCTGGCCGCGCCGCTGATGATCGGCTGCGACGTCCGCAAAATGGATAAAGTGACAAAAGACATCTTAACGGCGCCGGAGGTGCTGGCCGTCAACCAGGACCCCCTGGGCTGCCAGGGATACCGCCTGGGCGCCGACGGGCATGGGGGAGAAGTCTGGCGCAAGCCCCTGGCCGGCGGCTCGGTCGCGGTGGGCCTGTTCAACCGCCGCCCGCAGGGCAAAAGGCTCATCTGTTTCTCCTGGGAATCCATGGGCCTGCATGACCGCCATCCCGCCGTCGTGCGCGACTTGTGGGAGCGCAAGGACCTGGGCGCGCATGAGCGCGTCTTCGCCAGTCACGTCGAAGCCCACGGCTGCAAGCTCTTCAAGCTCACCCCCGTCACCGCCGCTAAAAAAACGGCCCGCAAAAAACGCCAAACCTGAAATCCCGGACCGCCGCGCCAGCCGGCTTCCGCCTCAACCCCGCATCGAAAAGCTCCCGCGGCAGATGGCCATTGCCCCGGAATCCCCTTTGGAAAACCCCGGCCCGGCGGGGCGGGACGCCGCCTGAAATCCATAACCCTCCCCCCAACGGAAGGCAGAGGCGTGAAAAGCCCTGTGGACAGCCTGTGAGCGAGAGCGCGGCGTGTGTTATGCGGAAACCATATAAAATGCCATTCCGAGGAAGGAAACGATGTATGGTGTTGCCAATAAAAGCGTTACGCATAGTCACGCAAGGCGTGTTATCTGGAAGCGAGACCCCTATGCGGGTTTATCAGGAAACCATATAAACAGAAGTTAGGCAGAGGATCGAATCATGAGGAAGACGCCCACGATTGTCGTGTGTCTGGTCGTTCTGGCCACTATCACCGGCTGCGCTTCCATGCTTCAGCAAGGAGCGCGGCAGGCGGCCGAACGGCGACAAGCGTATGTCCAGACCCATGTTGAGCTGGACGACGCTACAAGAAATCGCATACTTCAGGGTAAGGTTGCAATTGGTATGACAACGGAGCAGGTCATCGCGAGCTGGGGGAGACCCCATGATATCAACAGGACCGTCGGCTCATGGGGTGTCCATGAGCAATGGGTTTATGGTTACACGAAGTACTATGGATCGGGTGTCTCCGGCTTCGTTTCGACGAGCTATCTGTACTTCGAGAACGGACTGCTAACGAGTTGGCAGGACTGACTCAATTGATTGCTCTGCCTAACAAGGCGATGCAGACGGACGGCTGCTTTGCGGCCGCCGCTGATCGCCGCGGCGTTCGATGTGAGCTTTCCGCATGAGGCCGCAGTCCGCTTCCCGGCATGGATCCGGCGGGTGTTCCGGATAACAGTCCGCGCCGTAATGCATCGTCATCGTTAAATGACTGTATTTCTGTTTTTTCCGTTCTCTTTTGTTTTTCGCCATACGCGTCATTGCATGCCGGAAATCACCTCCGCGTCCCATTGGTGAATTACGGCGGCGCGGCGGTAAAGGCTTGCTTTTGGGGAGGGCAAGCGGGATAATGGCCGGTTTGCACAATGACGGCGCGCGCGCCCAAACGCACCTTTTCCCAGGCCGCTCTCAACGCGTGGTTCGAGCGGCTGCAAGCCGAATGGGAGCCTTTTTTTTCGCCGGAGGAGCTGGAGGGGGGGCGGAACGTTTACCGTGAGGACGCCATCCGGGAAATCGAGCTGGGGCGCGCCGATGCCATCATCCGCGGCCAGGTGAACAACCGGAAGGGTTACGCGGTGGTGGACTGGGATGAGAAGCTGTCCGTGCGGTCCTCGGTGGAGAAGGCGGCTTTCGGGCGGATGCTGGCCGCTGGAGGATTGTATGCCATCGAGGAACTGGTGGCGGACGAGGCGGCAGCCGGTTTGCCGGCGGAGAGCGAACCGGAACCGGAAAAGCCGCTTGCGGCAGAGGTTCCGCCGGCGCCGGGCGCCGCGCGCCCGGAACGGCCGCTCCGGCTGCGCCTGGCTTCTTCCTCCCGAGGCTTGATTTTGCGGGCTTTTTGGAATGACGGCGACGGCAAATCCTCCCCGCTTTTTTCTCTCCGCGCCGGCAAGCATGCCTCGCTGACACCGCAAGAACGTGAAAACCAGATCCGGCTGACCGGGATGGCGCGCAAGGCCGGCTTTGTCTCTTTGTCCCGCGGAGGCGGTTACCTGTTGAGCGATTTACCGCGCATCCCCGAATTTCTCAACAAAGAGCTTCCGGAATGGAAACGCCGCTTCCGCGTCGAGATCGAGCCTGATGTGGCGCGGCTGGCGCGCGGCCCGCAAACCGTGGCCGCCGGGATGGAAGCGGCGCCGGAACGGAACGGGGGCGTCTCCATGCGTTTGAAATTGCGCGCGGCCCATAAGTGGCTGACGGCCGAACAAGGCCGGCGCCTGCTTCGGGGAAGCCCGGGCACGGTTATCCTGCCGGAAATGGGGATGCTGCGGATTCCCGAGGAGCAGGCCGGGGATTTGCTCCAATGGCATTCCATCACGCAAGAAAATGATGGCGCGCCTCTGCCGAAGTATATGATTTTTTCCGTTTTTGGAACGGACATGCCCCGCCTGGCTTTGTCCGCGGATCTTCAACGATGGCGGGATGAACTGCTGCAGGCGCCGGAGGCGGACATTCCGCTGCCCGGTTTCCTGCGGCCCTATCAAAAACGCGGGACCGCCTGGCTGGCGCGAATGGCCGCGGCTGGGTGCCACCCCTTGCTGGCGGATGAGATGGGGCTGGGCAAAACCGTGCAGGCGTTGGCGCTTCTGGACAGCTGTCCGTTGCCGGGCCTGCCCCATCTCATCGTTTGTCCGGCCAGCGTCATCCCCGTCTGGCGCGGCGAAGCGGCCCGGTTTTATTCGGATATGCGGGTGGAAACACTCAAAAACGGCCATGATTTCCTTAACTGCCCCGGCCCCGCGGTATGGCTGTCGAGTTACACGCAACTGCGCCGCCACAAGCACTTGCTCGGCGCCGCGCAATTCGGTTATGCCATCCTCGACGAAGCCCAGTTCATAAAAAACCCGGACGCCAAGGTGACACGGGCCTGTTTCAGCATCCGCGCCCGGCGCCGGCTCGTCCTCACAGGCACACCGCTGGAAAACCGGCAGATGGATTTGTGGACGCTTTTCCGCTTCCTCATGCCGGGTCTGCTCGGCAAGCGCCGGCTGATCGGGGAAGCCTGGCGGCAAAAGGACGGCGGCGCCCTGGCCGAAAGGCTCCGCCGCCAAGTGGCGCCTTTTATCCTGCGGCGGACCAAAAACGAAGTCCTTCCCGACCTGCCGCCGAAAGCCGAATCTGTCCTGCCCGCGCCCATGACCGATCCGCAGATGAAGGAATACTCGCGGCTGGCCCGCCTGGGCATGGAGCGGCTGGGCGATGATCTCGAAACCGCCGCCCGCCGGCGGGCGATGAGTTTTTTCACTTTGCTGACGCGCCTGCGCCAAGTCTGCTGCGACCCCGGCCTGCTGCCCTGGAGCCGCCACCGCCCCATTGAGGAAAGCGGAAAAATCCGT
>CAZYUX010000100.1:0-9288 GCA_964650745.1 uncultured Puniceicoccaceae bacterium | reverse complement strand
GGCGGCATCCTTTTCGGGGAGCTGCTGCAAGTGGCTATTCCGGTCCTGGCATTGCGCCGGGAAGGATGGCGGCCCGCGCTGGTCCGGCAAAGCTCGCGCCGCCTCGGGGAAATCTACGCGCTGTTTCTCCCCGGCGTGGCGGGAGCAGCCATTTTCCAAATCAACATCGTCATCTCCCGCCTGCTGGCTTTTTCCTTGAATGACGCCGCGGTTTCTCTGCTTTACCTGGCCAGCCGGATGGTCGAACTGCCCATGGGCGTTTTCGTTATCGCCGCGGCCACCGTTTATTTCCCGACCCTCTCCCGTTTGGCGGCGCGGCAGGACCTCGCCGGCTTTGCGGCCGCGTACGGGCAGGGCTTGCGGTTGATTCTCAGTGTGGCCGTCCCGGCGGGACTGGGCCTGATGGTCCTGCGCCGGCCCATCCTTGATCTGCTTTTCGCCTGGGGCGCTTTTGGAAGCGGAG
This sequence comes from uncultured Puniceicoccaceae bacterium, assembly GCA_964650745.1. GTDB lineage: Bacteria > Verrucomicrobiota > Verrucomicrobiia > Opitutales > CAZYUX01 > CAZYUX01. Next base: position 8,825 of record CAZYUX010000100.1, on the reverse strand, counting down.
ACGCCGCCGCCGCAGGGGGGCCTCTCCTGATTTACGCCGCCGGTCTGCCCTTCTGCGCTCTGGCCACTTTTGCCACGCGCGGATTTCACGCGTTCAAAGACACCCGCACGCCCGTGAAACTGGCCGTGTGGAATGCTGTTCTAAACATCCTGTTAGGGCTGCTTTTTATGCGGCGGTGGGGAGTCAACGGCCTGGCTTTGGCCAACGTGCTGGCCATGCTGGCGCACGGATTTTGGATGAGCCGCCTGCTGTCGCGCAAACTGCCGGCTTTGCGGAAGGAAATGGCTTGGGCGCCCCTGTGCAAAATCCTCGCGGCCGCCGCGGTCATGACAGCGGCGGCCGCCGGCGGCTGCCGGCTGGCGGTTCTCTTTTCAGGCCAAACCAAAACCGCGGCCTTGATTGCCGTTTCCGGCCTTATCCCCCTTGCCCTCGCCGTGTATTTCGCCATGCTCTGGCTCCTCAAATTCGAAGAGCGTGGGGAAGCCGCCGCGCTCTTGCTCAAGATGCTGAAACGCAACCGGCGGACATAAGTTCCAAACACCAAGAACCCTAATTTAAATAAATCCAAAACTCCGAACCCGCAACATGAAACGCCGCCTGCCCGTTCCCGGATTTTTCACCGCGCTGTTTCTCGCGGTGGGTCTGGCGTGGGTGTTCCCGGAACTGGGGGCGACAGGCGGGCCGCTGCGCAGCGCGGTCCTCATCAAAATCGGCATCTTTGTCATTTTCCTCAACCAGGGCTTGATGCTGCCGGGAGAGGCTCTCAAGCGCGGGGCTCTCGACTGGCGCCTGCACCTCTATATTCAGGCCTGTATTTTTCTCTTATACCCCGCGCTGGTTTTCCTGGCTTTGCGGACCTGCGGGGGATGGCTCGGCCCCGATTTGAAAATCGGCTTCCTTTACATGGCCATGCTGCCCACGACACTTTCGACCTCGGCGGTGTTCACATCGAAGGCTGATGGCAATGTGGCCGGGTGCGTGTTCAACATTTCCCTGTCCAACATCATCGGCGTTTTCATCGTGCCGCCTTGGGCCGTGGGAATCCTGGCCAGCGTGGCGGGAGAGCGCCTGCCGGTGCTGCCTTTGCTGGTGAAAATCGCCTCGCTCCTGCTCCTGCCCTTCGCCATCGGGCAAGCGTTGCGCCCTTTCTTCAAAAACCGCGTGCGGCGGCGCAAAAAAGCCATCCAGAATCTGAATACCGGCATCGTCCTCTTCCTCCTCTACGCCTCCTTCTGCAACTCCGTTGTCAAAGGCGTCTGGAGCCGCGGCGGAACGGGGCCGGTTTTCGCCGCCATAGCGCTGGTCCTGGCGCTGCTGCTGGCAATGATGGCCATCGTCTGGGCTGGAACGGGCTGGATGCGGTTCAATTTTCCCAGCCGCCTCGCGGCGCTGTTTTGCGGCTCGCAAAAAAGCCTCGCCGCGGGAGTGGCCATGGCCTCGTCCATCTTCGCCAACGGCGCGGACGGACTGCCTGAGATGAGCCTCGTGCTGCTGCCCGTCATGTGTTACCACCCCCTCCAATTGCTCTTTGGCGGGCTGTTTCTGGGCGCTGTCGAGAGAAAAGGCCGGAACCCCGGATAATCAACAGGAAGCGATCCCGGAAAAGCGCGCTGGAAGCATCCTCACGGCGGTGAACCGTTTTCATTTTATCGCCCGCCTTCAATGCTCCCGGCAAATGGAAGCGCTTTGTTTTTTGTTTATTTATCCGGAGGCTTGACGGGGGCCGGGAGATGGCAAGGGTTGCGGCATGCCCAAGAATATACTGATGATCCTCACGGACCAGCAGCGGAAGGATTCACTGGGATGTTACGGCAATCCGGTTTGCCAAACGCCCAACCTGGACCGGCTGGCGAATGAGGGCATCCGTTTCGAGCGCCATTACGCGGCCAACCCGATTTGCATGCCCAGCCGGCTCTCAATCTTCACCGGCCAGCGCCCGGCCAGCCACGGCCTGTGGACCAACGGCCTGCTGTTGCCGCACGAAAAGCCCACGCTGGCGGCGGAGCTGGCGGCGCAAGGCTGGCAGACGGCCAGCATCGGCAAGATCCATTTCACGCCGTTCGGCGGCGAAGGCGAACACCGCGAGTGCGGCGCGTATTGGCGAAAATCAGGAGACGGTTTCGACTGGAACGGGCCGTATTGGGGATTTGAACACGTGGAGCTGACGATCGGCCACACGGCGGCGCTCGCCCACTACGGGCGGTGGTTCCGGAAAAAGGGCGGAACGGAGGAAATGTTAAAAAGGCGCTCCCCGCCGAATGATCCCGAAGCCGGCGCGCGCGATATCCCGCCGGAACTGCACGATTCAGCCTTCGTGGCGGAGCGCGCCTGCCGCTTTCTGAAAAACCGGAACCGCGCGAAGCCGTTCCTGCTGGCTGCCTCTTTTCCCGATCCGCACCATCCCTTCGATCCGCCGCGGGACACGGCGGAGAAATACCTGGGCGGCGAGGTGATTCCTCCCGACGGCTCGCCGGAGGATTTGGAGACGCGCCCGCCGCGCTATAAAGCGCATTTCCGGGGCGAATGGAGCCGCGCGGGCCCAAAGAAAGCCTCTCATCCGGACGGCCTGTCAAAAGAACAAACCCGCAACCGCATCGCCCTGACTTATGCCATGGCGGGCCTGATTGACCAGAACATTGGCAAAATCCTGGGAACATTAAAAAAAGAAAACCTGTTGGAAAACACCATTGTGGTTTTCACCACCGACCACGGCGAGTTACTGGGCGATCACGGCCTGTGGGCCAAAGGGCCGTTCTTTTATGAAAGCTTAATCAACACCCCGCTGATTATCTCCGCGCCCGGCTTCCGGGACGGCCGGGTGTCGCAAGCGCTCTTCTCGGATCTCGATCTCGTCCCGACCTTGTGCGATCTGGCGGGCGCGCCCGTCCCGTTTTACGCGGACGGGAAGTCCCAGCTGCCCCATTTTGAAAATCCCCAAAAAACCGTCCGGGACGGTTGTCTGACCGAATACCGCAACGGCTACGGCGAACAAGATTGCGCGGCGGCGGTGCTGACAACGCGGGACTGGAAATACGTCCGCAGCCAGACAGGCGAAGAGGAACTTGCGGATCTGAAAAATGACCCCCTCGAGAAGGAGAACATCGCGGCCAAAGCGCCGGCGCAAACCCGCGCCATGCGGGATCGGTTGCTTGACGAACTCCTCTCCACGCAATGCAAATGGCCGGACCAAATCTCCCACGCTTGACGCATGGCCTACCGCAATCCAGTCATTCCCGGCTTTTATCCGGATCCCAGCGTCTGCCGGGCGGAAAAGGATTTCTATTTGGCCGCAAGCAGCTTCGCTTATTCTCCCGGCGCGCCCATTTTTCACAGCCGCGACTTGGTCAACTGGCGGCAGACCGGCCATGCCTTGACACGCCCCAGCCAGCTCCCTCTCGAAGAGGCAAAGCTTTCAGCCGGCATCTGGGCGCCAACGCTGCGTTTTCACGAGGGAACATTTTACATGGTCACGACGAACAAGACTCACGGAGGAAATTTTTACGTGACGGCGCAAGACCCCGCCGGGCCGTGGTCGGAGCCGGTCTGGTTCGATCCGGACGGCTGGGACCCCTCATTCTTGTTCGACGACGACGGAAAGGTTTACCTCCAGCGCAACGGCAGCGATGTTTACGGTGAATTCGGCATCGTCCAATACGAGATGGACGTGAAAACCGGCAAACGCCTGAGCGAACCGCGGATGATCTGGCGCGGCTCGGGCGGTTTCGGCCCGGAAGCGCCCCATCTTTATAAAATCGCCGGACTTTATTACTTGATGATTGCCGAAGGCGGCACGCATGCCGGCCACATGGAGACCATCGCCCGGAGTGAAAGCCCCTGGGGGCCGTTCGAATCCTGTCCGCGCAATCCAATCTTGAGCCACCGCGATCATCTTCTCGAACGCGTCCAGGCCGCGGGCCACGGAGACCTCGTCCAGGCCTGTGACGGAAGCTGGTGGCTGGTCTTTCTGGGCATCCGCAACTGGGGCGGGTGCTGCCACATGCAACACCACCTGGGCCGGGAAACGTTTCTTGCGCCCGTGAGATGGAACGACGACGGCTGGCCCGCCGTCAACGGCGGCCGGCCGGTCCGGCTGGAAATGGATGTTCCCCCGCCGCCCTTAAAACCCTTGGAACCGGAGCCGGTGAGAGACGATTTTGACAAAAAAACATTGGCCTGCTGCTGGAATTTTCTGCGCCATCCGGATGAAAGCTGCTGGTCGCTCAAGGAACGGCCCGGCTGGCTGGCGTTAAAAGGCCTGGATAAAACTTTGAACAGCCGCGGCGCGTCGCCCGCGTTCATCGGCCGGCGCCAGCGGCACCCCTGGTGCCGCGCCGCCGCTCTCTTGGATTTCCAGCCCGCGAACGAAGGCGAAGAAGCGGGACTGACAGTCTACATGGATGAAGCGCATCATTATGAAATCGCGGTTGCCCTCCGGGAAAAACAGCGGCGAATCACCGTCCGGCGGCGCGCGGGCGACATGGAAATGGAAACGGCCAATCAATCCCTTGAAGACGGCCCCGTCATTCTGGAAATCCGGGCCAATCCCTGGGAATACGCTTTCGCCTTCAGCCGGGACGGGAAACAGCCGCGCGGGCTGGCCAGAGCGCAAACAAGACTAATCAGCACCGAGGCGGCGGGGGGATTCACCGGCGTTTACCTTGGCATGTATGCGTCCGCGAAGGAACGGCCTTGCGCGGCGCCCGCCTATTTCGGCTGGTTCGATTATGAGCCGCTGCCGGAGGAACAAGCATGACCCGCAAAGAGATAGCGGAAGCCAACCGCAAAGCCTGGAACGCCGCCGCGCCGGTTCACGCCAAGTCCCAGTTTGGCCGGCTGCTGGAGGGATTCCGCCAGCCCGGCCACAGTTGTCTGGATGCGGTGGAGACGCAAATCCTCACAGAAGCAATCGGCCTCAAAGGAAAAGCGGCGGCGGATCGTTTTCCGGTTGCCAAGGGTGAAGAATGATTTTTGTATGCCGGTTGGAATTTCGTCGAGTTCGCTTAAACATTTCATTCATCAGGAGAGACTGCCGTTGCAGCAAATTCATCACGCATTAGTTTTAAACCTGCACCAACCGGAGGGCAACCTCGAAGAGCTGCTCGAAACCGGCGAATGGCAGGCGCGGGAGATTCTCTATGCGATTGACCGCATTCCCCGCTCGCTCTGGCCCTACGAGGACACGGCCAAGGTGCACCTTTCGCTGTCGGGAACCCTGCTGGCAGCGCTGGCCGATCCGGCGTTCCAGAGCCGGGTCTACGGGATCGTCAAGTGCGGGGACATGCTCTGGCACCTGCAAAACCAGCATATTTTCGAGATCCTCGGCACCGGCTACTACCACCCCCTGCTGCCGCTGATCCCGCCGGCGGACCGCCCCGGCCATCTGCGGCGCTGGCAGACTATCGCCCGGCACCTTTTCTGGCGGGAGCATTTCGACGGCTTCTGGCCTCCGGAAATGGCTTTTTCGATGGAAATGATCCCTCTGCTGAAGCAGTTCGGCTACCGTTACGTGATGGTGGACAGCGAGCATATCATTCCGAAAACCTCCATGTCATGGCACGAGCTGCGCTACCGGCCCCACTACGCTGAATACGGCGGCGAGAAAATCATCGTAGTGGCGCGGGACCGGGAATTGTCCGAAGCGCAGCAAAAGGGGATGGACTTGGAGTGGTTCGAGAAAGAAGTGAGAAACCGGACCAGAAACTGCCGCTTTCCGCCTCTGGTGTGCACCTGCACGGACGGGGACAACGCGCCGTGTTTCCGCACGACTGGGGCGGGCAACTTCTGGCATTCCTTTTACCAGCCGCTGCTCCGGTGCGCACAAGAGGGAGAGGCGGTTGTTCAGCCTTCTTTCATCCGGGAATACCTCGGCCAGTTCGGAGCCAAGGGAAGCGTGACGGCGCGCACGGGCGCCTGGAACACCGACACGGAGGAGGAGGGAATTTTCCGGCGCTGGCGAGGCTCGCAACCGCAGAAGGAAGCGGCCACCCGCGTAATAAAGTTGAGCGCCGCCGTGCAGGCCGCCGCCGCCAAAGCGGAAGAAAAAGGAACGCCGGTTCCGGAAATCGAGGAAGCCACCTGCCGCCTGCTCCGGTCCGAAACCAGCTGCCACTTTTCCTGGGGAGAAACTTGGGTGGACCGCTGCCACCGCGATCTCGACGAAGCCGAAGCTTTTCTGGCCCGGGCCAGGGACATCCTTTCCTGAAACCGCCGTTGGATTCCCTCCGGAAAATGACGGGCCGCCGTTTTCCGGGAATAGGATTGCGGTTGCCGGACACCCGGTTAACACGTCCCCATAGCAAAATGGATTGCATGGGCGCCATTCGCATACTGCCGGATCATCTGGTCAATAAAATCGCCGCCGGAGAAGTCATCGAGCGGCCCGCCGCCGCCGTCAAGGAACTGGTGGAAAACAGCCTCGACGCCGGGGCCTCGCGTGTCGAGGTCGAGGTCCGCAAAAGCGGCAAGAACCTGATCCGCGTGCGGGATGACGGTTGCGGCATGAGCCCGGACGATGCCCTGACGGCCCTCGAACGGCACGCCACCAGCAAAATACACGAGGCGGGGGATTTGCTGAATCTGCGCACCTTCGGGTTCCGGGGGGAGGCGCTATCGAGCATCGCGGCGGTTTCCCGCTTCACTTTGCGCACGCGCCCCGCGGAAAGCCCGCAGGGAACGGAAATCCGCGTCAATGGCGGGCGCCTGGCCCGGCGCCGGGAATGCGGCATGGCGCCGGGAACGGAGATCGAGGCGGCGGCATTGTTTTATTCCGTGCCGGCGCGGCGCAAGTTCCTCAAGACCGACCGCACGGAAGGGGCGCACATCTCGCGCCTGGTGCGGCTGCTGGCCATCGCGCACCCGGAGGTGGCTTTTGTTTTAACGGAAGACGGGCGGGAGCACTTCCGGTCGCCCGTCTGCCCCGATTTATGCGGGCGGGTGGGAGAAGTCTTCGGCCGGAAGACCGCGGCGGAGCTGATGGAAACCGAAGCGGTGGACGGAAACTGGCGTTTGAGCGGCCTGATAGGGAGGCCGGGCGCCAGCCGCTCCACCCGCCAGGAGATGATCACTTACGTCAACCGCCGCCCGGTGGAAAACCGCGCCCTTCTTTACGCGCTGATAGAGGCCTGCCACACCTTTCTGCCCAAGGGACGTTATCCCCTCGCCTTCTTGTTTTTGGAAATGCCCCCGGAAGATGTGGATGTCAATGTCCACCCAACCAAACGGGAGGTGCGCTTCAAAGACGAGGGGCGCGCGCGCCGGTTTGTCATCCAAACCGTTCTGCAACGGCTGCGCGAAGAAACGGAGAGCGCCCGCAACCGCGCGTCAACCGCCGCGCCGGACCGCCCAAAAGGAAAAAGCGCGCCATCCGGCGCAGCCATGCCCCCTCCAAGCCCCGAAAACCAGCCCGCAAAACGGCAGGCCGCGGAAATGCTGAAAGAAAGAACCAGCCCGCAAAAAACGCCGCCCCGCGCCGCGCCGCCTGAAAAGAGCGCCGCGGCACGGCTGGCATGGCGGTGCATGGGGCTGGCGCACGGCGTCCACGCGGTCTTTGAGACGGAAGCCGGACTGGTGCTCCTGCGTCCAAGGCGCGCCGTGGAACGCATCACCTACGAACGCATCCGCGGCCGCCTGACAAACCCGGCCGGGCAGCCCCTGCTTTTTCCCGCGCCGCTGGAACTGGATCCAGTGGACTCGGCCGCTTTGACGGAACACCTGGAGGTTTTCCAAAAATGCGGTTTTCAAATTGAGGAATTCGGGCGGCATTTTTTCCGAATTGAAGCCATTCCGGACTGGCTGGAGCCGGGGGAAGCGGAAGAATTCGCGCGCGATCTGACGGCCTTGATCCGCGAGCGGGGATGGCGCCCCGACATGGCCCATGAAGAAGTGGCCCGGCTGGCGGCGGCCCGGGCGGCCAAAACGGAACCTCCCTCGGATTTGGCGGCGCTGAATGAACTGGCCGGAGATTTGATGCGCTGCGAAAATCCCCTGGCCGATCCGCGCGGCCGGCCCGTTTTTTTTGAAATTCCAAAAACCGAAATGGAGAGGAAATTCGGTTAACCAGACCGGGCGCATCATCTCCTTTTTATTTTCGTGGACTTCCGCCGCGGAAAAAATTAAAGAAGATATTTAACCCTTGGAGAATCATCCGCCCTCAATGAACATGAAACCGAAACGCCGTTCAGCCGCATATCTATTTTTTTTGTTCCTTGTTCCTGCCCCCTGGGCTCATCCTGAACATTTCGTCCCAACCGGGCACGGGGGCCCCGTCCCCTGGACGCATACGGCTTTCGTGAACGATCCGGCGGCCTTTCAGTTCGCCATCGTCAGCGACCGCACCGGCGGGGAGCGCCCCGGCGTCTTCGCAAAGGCGGTGGAAAAACTCAACCTGCTCCAGCCGGAATTCGTCATGTGCGTGGGCGACCTCATCGAGGGATACACGGAGGATGAAGCCATCCTGAACCGGCAGTGGGACGAGTTCGGATCCATCGCGGGTCAACTGGAGATGCCTTTTTTCCACGTCCCCGGCAACCACGACATCTCCAATCCCGTCATGGCTAAAAAATGGGAAGAACGCTTCGGAAAAGTTCCCTATTCGTTTGTGTACCGCGATGTTCTCTTTCTCTGTCTCAATTCCTGCGACACGAAACAGCATCACATAACGGAGCAGCAGGCGGGATGGGTCCGGGAAACGCTGGCCCGGCATGAGGACGCGCGCTGGACTTTAATATTCCTGCACACGCCCTTGTGGAACGATCCCCCAAGCCGGGGCTGGCCCGCCATCGAAGAGGCGCTGGGAGACCGGCCCTGCACCGTCTTCGCCGGCCACC
>CAZYUX010000099.1:0-9338 GCA_964650745.1 uncultured Puniceicoccaceae bacterium | reverse complement strand
CGGCGCGATGACGGCGGCATCTTTCGCCCGGGCAGGAACGCCGGAGTTCATCAAAATCTGGGCGCCCTTCGCTTTGGCCAATCCCTCCCGCAAACTGACGGAAAACGGCCGGCACGCCCTGGAATACACCCAGATTCTCGGCACGCGGTGGTCCAAGTGCGAGGACGACGGCATCTACTACGCCATCATGGGCCTCTACACCCTGTTTCAAATGACGGGCGAGGACCGCCTGCTGGCGCCTTTGCATTTCAACCCTCTTTTGAAACTCCTCGATCATTTTATCGAAACGCGCCTCGACGAGGACGAGGAGATGATTGGCAGCGACACGATCGGGGAGACGACCCTGGCCAGTTCCCCCTATTTCGGCTACGACATCGTTGACGGCCGGATGTATCAGGACCAGAAAGTCCAGGCGAAAGGCAAAGCCGTCTGGCGCAATTACAGCTTCTACAACAACATCAACACTTATAACGCCATCAAGATGGTCCTCCTTATGGCCCATGGCCGGGCTGGGCTGGATGAAGGCATCCTCCGGCGTTGCGGCCGCGCGGTTCAAATCCTGGAAAAAAGCCTGCGCGGCAAGTTCATCGCTCCTGACGGCCTGTATTATGAGAAAATGGTGACGCTGGAGGACGGCGCAAAAGAGTGGACGGAACTGAAAGACGACAACAACCCCTGGGAATATTCCTGGGCGGTTTCAGCGGGGCCGTTCTTCCCCGACTGGCCCGCTGCATTGCGCGGCGCCCGCGCCGTGCGGGCACAATGGACGGAGAAATACGGCTTTTGCCCCTGGAATTCCGTCAGCCGCATGTTGAAGGAATTCGGACTCACCAGCCAGGATTACCAAACGATGTTGCAAACGGAAATCGAAGAAGCTCTGGCCGATGCGGAGGCTTATCCCATGAAAGGCGCTTTGGGCGAATACCAGAGCTATGTGCATTCCAAAAACTCCAACCGCCAGTGGTGCGCCCTGCCTTTTGCCGCCGGCACATTTGTTTTCTCTCTTTGCTCCAATCTGCTGCACGCTTTGGCCCAGGGTGTGGCCATCCGCGCCGGCGGCATGGTCAACCGGGTCGAGAACTACCGCTGGCGGACGCGCCGCATCACCGCGCAAGCCGAAGGCCGGGGAGACGCCGTCGTTTCGTGGAAATTGAACGGCAGAGAGATGAAACACACCCTCCAAATCCCCGAAAGCTCGCTGCGCCCGGATTTTAACAGCATCGAAGTTCTGCGCGGAGACCCGCCCCGCGAAGCCCGCCTGTTCGCCTCCGACGCCGTGCTTCTCGGCGTTGTTTCCGGCAAAGGCGGCGCGGACTGTCACTTCTCAAATCCTCTTGCCAGCACTTTGATATTCGAAAACCTGACCGGGAACGTTTCGGTGCGAATCGCCAGCCGGAGCGGCGGTGAACTGGAATACGGGCAAACCAGCCTGCCGGACACCGGAAAGCAACTTCTCCGTGTTCCTTCCAAAGGCGAATTCCTCGTCTCCATGAGATGGTGAGACCTCGCATCCATTCAAAGAGGACAGAGGCTCATTTGGTTTGCGGCGGTCCAATTGCCGGACGGGATTTTCCGCTCCGGAAAGGAGCCGGGCTTTTAACCGGCGGTCAGCGGCGGCGCTTGAATTTGCGCTGAAACTTCTCGACCCGGCCGGCGGTGTCCACATAACGTTTTTCACCGGTGTAGGCCGGATGGGAGGCGCTGGTCACGTCCCGCAACACGACATTATACTCGACGCCGTCAATGGTTTCCTTTTTGTCCGACTTCATCGTCGAGCGGGTGAGAAACTTTTTCTGCGTGGAAACGTCCACGAAACAGACGGGAAGGGAAGGAGGATGGATTTTCGCTTTCACGGCTTGAACACAAAAAAACAAGTCACCCCTGCCGCGCCTTGAAGCGGGGGTGGGTTTTGCAAATGACGTAAACACGCCCCTTCCGCCGCACGACCTGGCAGTTTGGATGGCGCGTCTTCAAGGTTTTAATAGAGGAGACAACTTTCATCGTTAATCCGGTATTGATGAGAGGAACAAACCCCATCCCGTCCCTTTTGTCAAATTCTTTTCGGGCGGAACATGGAACAGCCTGGGCACACCGCGAATCAAGGGATGGATGCGGTCCGGAAGCGTCTTTCCTGATGGTTTTGAAAAGAACCCGCAAAGCCGCGCCGGCCCCGGCGAAACCGCTGTCCCGAAAAGCATCCGCTCTCCCCGAAAAATCCTCTTGCTTTTCCCTGTTGCCTGTGAAACCCTTCTGCCCCAAGCTGTCATTCCCCGCTCTCGCCCGGGTCATAACCCGCCTTGCCCGGCCGGTTTTTTCGAGATGGATCTTGACCCGCGAAAGAGACAAATTTTAAAGGGCGGGCTGAAGCGGGCAAGCAAGGGGAAATTGCCGCAACCCAAAAACCAAAAGCCATGACCGCGGCCCGGAAGAGTCAGGATTTAAGAGTGCAGCTGGCCAAGGAACACCGCGCGGTCAGTTCAGTGGACCGCGAGATGGCCTTCACGGAGGCGTACCGGCGGCATGAAAATGAGCATCCCTTCACCCGCGAACTGGAATGCCTGCGTGTGCAAACTTCCTTGATGTTCCAGCCAATAGAAGCGGGCGACTGGTTCGCCGGCCGGATTGACCGGCCTTTGGCCGGACTGGATCCGGAGCGGGGGGATCTTGTCGAGTGCGCTTATTACTGCCGGTTCGGCGAGTTGGAAACGCATCTGGAGAATCCGCGGACAGCCCCTCAACTCCGGCAAGACATGGAGTTCCTCATGAGCTTTTGGAAAGGGAAGACGACATATGACCGCTGCCGGGCCGCCTTTCCGGAACGCCTGCGCAACGGCTTGCCCAAAGACAATTACTATAGCGGCACGGAGATTTCATATCCCATGTTCGGCCTTGGAGGGCCGTGTCTCGATTACGAAAAACTGGTCCGCCTGGGCGTTGGCGGTTTAAGAAATGAAGTTGCGGAAAGACGCCGCCGCGCCGAACGGGGCGGGGAAGACACCATTTTCTTCAACTGCCTCCTCGGCGTCCTGGATATTTTCGGCCGCGCCATTCATTCGTATGCCGCGCAAGCGGCGGAAAAAGCCGGGCAGGCGGGTTCGGCCGAATCCGCGGCGCGCTTCGGTTTGATAGCCGGGAGCCTTGAGCATATCACCGAAAAAGCGCCCGAAACTTACCATCAAGCGGTTCAAATCGTATGGCTTTATTCGTTGGCGGCATTGGCGAAGAATTACGGGCGGATGGACTTGTATCTTGGCGATTTTCTTGCGCGAGATTTGGATGAGGGGCGGCTTTCCAGCGACGAGGCCAGGCGGATGACAGCCGGGCTATGGGAGTTGATTTCAGCCCGGGGAAACAACTTCAACAACCGGATGATTATCGGCGGACGCGGCAGGCGGAACGAAGCAAACGCCGACCGGTTCGCCTTGCTGGCACTTGAAGTCCAGGGGATGACCGGCGGCCCGATTCCCCAGATTGCATTGCGCTGGCACGAGGGAATGAACCCCCGGATTTGGGACACGGCCCTGGAAGTCATCGGAAACGGCTCGACCCAGCCCATGCTCTATAACGACGACGTGAACATTCCGGCGGCGGCAAAGGCCTTTGGCGTGACTGCCGAAGAAGCCGAGCAATGCGTCATGTATGGCTGCGGCGAATACGTGATTGACCACCGGAGCATCGGCTCGCCGGATGCCGCCTTGAACCTGGTCAAGGCCTTGAACGTGACGCTTCACAACGGCCGGGATCCTTTCTTCAAAGAACCGAAAGGTTTGGCTCCCGGTCCGTTGCGGGAATTCGGAACATTTGAGGCGTTCAAGGACGCCCTGGCCCGGCAGATGGAGCATGAGATCGGGCTGCTGGCGGAAGCGCAGGCGGCCATTTACAAAACCACGGGAGAACAAGCGTGTTATCCGTTTCTGAGCCTGCTGTATGACGACTGCGTCGAGCGGGGCAAACCGCTGCTGGCGGGAGGCGTCCGCTATCTCGGGGGAACTTTGGAAGCCTTCGGCAGCAGCACCGTTTCGGACAGCCTGGTGGCCATTAAAAAGGCTGTTTATGAAGATAAAACGCTGACTCCGGATGAGCTGCTGGCTGCGCTGGACGCGAATTTCGAAGGGCATGAACGCGTCCGCGGACTATTGCGGCGTTATCCCAAATTCGGCAACGACGACGCGGAAGCCGACGGCATGTCCGTCTGGTTGAACGGGTTTCTCTGCCGCGCTTCACGGAAACAGGCCGGGCGCTTCGGGTTGGACACTTTCATGATCGTCCTCATCAACAACGGCGACTCGATTCTGTTCGGCAAAACCACCGCCGCTTCTCCCGATGGGCGCAAGGCCGGCCAGCCGGTCTCCAACGGCAATCAGCCAGGCGCCGGTTACGACCAGTCGGGGTTGACCGCGCTGCTGAATTCCATGGCAAAACTGGATCCCTCCATCCATGCCGGCGCGGCCCATAACGCGAAGATCAGCCGGAAATTATTCAAGAATCATAAGCGGGAAATTTCATCGCTGGTGAAAGGTTTTTTTCAGGAAGGCGGAACCCAATTGATGGTTACCGTGACGGACCGCGAAGAATTGGAGCGGGCAATGGAGAAACCGGAGCAATATGCCAACCTGATCATAAGAGTCGGCGGATACAGTGAGCGCTTTATTGATCTGCCTCGGGACATTCAGAAAGAAGTCATTAAAAGAACACTCTATTGAGCAAAACGGTGAAGGACCGGGGCGTCATTTTTGACATTCAGCGTTTCTGCCTGCATGACGGGCCGGGCATCCGGACCGCGGTTTTTTTCAAGGGATGTCCGCTGCGGTGTGTTTGGTGCCACAATCCCGAGTCCATCTCCCGCCGCCCCGACCTGGCATTCTGGCCGGACCGCTGCGCTTTATGCGGGGCTTGCGTTGACGTCTGTCCGCGGGATGTTCACGGCATTCGCGGCGGCCGTCATCTCATGCGCCGCGGAAATTGCGCGCGGTGCGGAGCATGCGCTCAGGTCTGCGGATCCGGCGCCCTGCATATTGCCGGCCGGGAGTGGACGGCCGGGGAAGTGATGGCGGTCGTCGAACGCGACAAAACGTATTACACCCGGTCAGAAGGGGGGATGACGGTCACCGGGGGAGAGCCCATGGATCAGGCGGCGTTTTTAAAAACTTTATTGAAAGCGGCCAGGGAAAAGGGCGTGCATACTTGCGTCGAGACTTGCGGGCGCGCCGGAGAAGATAATTTCAAAAGCGTTATTCCGCATATTGATCTCATCCTTTTCGATTACAAGGTTACGGGCAATGAAAAGAGCAAGAAATTGACAGGCGTTCCCTCCGGTGTCGTTTTAGACAGGCTGGATTTTCTGTGCAAACGACACGGAAACCTGCATTTGCGCTGCCCCATGATACAGGGAATCAATGACGATCCGGAGCATTTGAAAGCGGTTGCCGGCCTCGCGGAGAAATACCCGCAGATCAAACAGGTTGAAATCATGCCCTATCATAACGCCGGCAGCGCCAAGTATGACCGTTACGGCCTCGCCAATCCCCTGCCGGATATGGACTCCGCCGGGGAAGACACAAAAGCCCGATGGAAAGAGCGGCTGAAAGCCCTCGGATGCGTCAAACTTTCAAACAGCCATAGCGGCTCCAAATAAGGCCTTCATGTTGAGAGGGGAAGTTTGACGACCATGAATCCGGCCGCTCCGTTCTTGAGCGGACGCGGGCGGCCGCTTCCTTCCGGCGGCTGTTTCCGGAATAAATACGGTCATGGGACGCGCCTTTACGATAACGATTATGATGAAGAGCGGCATGGGGCGGGCGGGAATAGCCTTGAGTTTTCATCTCTTATGTTGCAGTAGGCATGTGAAGCAATGACGCGTGAGCCTGCATTTATAGAGGAGGGACTGGCCTGCTTGAAACGGAGCCATTTGCGGCTTTTGCCTTTCCGCGAGGCGTTGCGCGGCTATGGCAAGGCGCAACTGCGGGATGACGCAAAGGCGGGCCTGAACGTGGCGCTGCTGGCGTTTCCGCAGGGGATGGCCTATGCGATGATTGCCGGTTTGCCGATTCAGCACGGCATTTACGGCTCGGCGGTGGCGGCTGTCGTCGGGCCGCTTTTTTCAGGATCGCGATTCATCACGCTGGGGCCGACGAATGCCACGTCGGTCCTGATTATGAGCTCATTTCTGGCCCTCAACGTGCCGCCGGAACAGAAAGTGAAGATGCTGCCGCTGCTGCTGGTGATGGTGGGGGCGATCCTGGCCGTGGGCGCCTGGCTTCGGGTGGCCAACCTCATTCAATATATCTCGCGCTCGGTGGTGGCGGGCTACATCACGGGAGCGGCCGTTCTCATCATCACCAACCAGGTTCGCAAGGTGCTGGGTTTCAGCATTCCCGATGCTTCGACGTTTTTCGATACCGCCATTTCCACCCTTTTGCACTTGCCGGAAACACGCTGGCTTTCGGCCGCGGCCGGTCTGGCGGCGGCGGCGGTTTTTATTGCCTTGACGGTTCTGTTGCGGAAACGCCGTTTGCCGCTGGTGGCCATCACGCTGGTGGCGGTGTCGCTGCTGGCGGCGGCGTTCAAGTGGCTGTATGTGCGGTCCGGGGCGGAACCGCGGGTTTGGGAGGAAGGAGTGGCCATGCTGGAGGCGGTGCGGGCGTCGGACTGGAACTTGACCTTGCCGATGTTCAAGTTCGAGTGGATCAGCCAGCTGGCCAGCGTGGCGCTGGCGATCGCTTTCTTGTGTGTTCTGGAAGGGACATCCATCGGCAAGACGCTGGCAGCCCGTTCCGGGGAGCGGCTGGACACCAACCAGGAGATGTTCGGCATGGGGGCGGCCAATCTGGCCTGCGGAGTGTTAAGCGGCATGCCCGCTTCCGGATCTTTGACGCGCTCGCAGCTGAATTGGACCAGCGGGGCGGCCACGCCGGCGGCCAGCGTCATCAACGGCCTGATCGTGGGCGTGAGCGCCTTGGTTTTGGGGCCGTTTATCCGTTATATCCCCGAGCCTGTGCTGGGTGTGCTGGTCATCAGCATCGGCGTCTCGCTGTTTAACCGCAAAAACCTGCGCATGGTGACGCGGACGACGCGCTCCGACGCCATCGTCTTCAGCGTCACGCTGAGTTCCGCCTTGTTGTTCAAGCTGGACACCGCCATCTTGTTTGGGGCGGTCACGTCCATTCTGTTATTCCTGCGCAAGGCGGCGGTGCCGCAGCTTGTGGAATACGCTTTCACGCGAGAGGGTCAGCTTTCCCAAATCCAAGAAAAAAACGAGCGCAACGCCCCGGAGGTTTCAATCGTGCACTGCGAGGGCGACTTGTTTTTCGGGGCGGCGGAACTCTTCCACGACCAGATGCGGCGCATCTGCGCCGACCCCAACCTGAAAATCGTCATCCTGAAAATGCGCAACGCCCACCACCTGGACGCCACCAGCGTCATGGCCCTCGAGGAACTGGTCAACTACATGCGCGACCGCGACCGCATTCTCATCGTCAGCGAAGCCCGCGAAGAGGCGATGGAGATTTTCCGGCGGTCGGGCTTGATCGAATTGCTGGGGAAGGAAAATGTGATAGAAGACGATCCGTCGAATCCAACCCTGGCCACGGCGCACGCCCTGAAGCGCGCGGCGAAAATCCTTGGCGAACAAAAAGCCGATGTCAGCATCTATGTGAATCCCGCGAAAAAAGGCCCGCCTGAAGTGTGACAAAAATCATGTCCAAAACGCCGCAACTGCACGACATCAACATCACGGACTACGCCGTGCTGCCGGCTCCGGAACTTTTGTGCCGGGAGTTGCCGCGCAGCGAAAGCCAGGCTGCTTTCGTATTCCAATCCCGGCGGGAGATCCGGGAGATTATTTTCGGCGGGGACCGGCGTTTTCTGCTGATTGCGGGCCCTTGTTCCATTCACGATGTCGAGGCGGGGCGCGAATACGCGCGGCGGCTGGCGGCCCTTGCCCGCAAGGTGTCGCGGCGCATCCTCATTGTCATGCGTGTCTATTTCGAAAAGCCCCGCACCACCGTCGGCTGGAAGGGTTTGATCATGGACCCGTTCCTTGACGGCACGCATGACATCCATGCCGGTCTGGCCATGGCGCGCGGGTTTTTGCGGGACGTGATTGATCTCGGCCTGCCCGCGGCCACTGAGCTGCTCGACCCCATTACGCCGCAGTATTTGGCGGACTTGATCTGCTGGTCGGCCATTGGCGCCCGAACGTCGGAGTCGCAGACGCACCGGCAGATGGCTTCCGGTTTGTCCATGCCCGTGGGATTTAAAAACAGCACCTGCGGCAACCTGGTTCCGGCGGTCAACGGCATCCGTGCCGCCGGGCGGCCCCAAACGTTTTTCGGCGTCAGCCACCAGGGGCTGGCTTGCGCGGTGACGACAAACGGCAACCCCAACTGCCACTTGGTTTTGCGCGGAGGGGAAAACGGCCCTAATTACGGCGCGGAACACCTTGCCGAAGCCCGTTCCCTGCTGGAGAAAAACGGCTTGCGCCACGCTATCGTGGCGGACTGCAGCCATGATAACTGCGGCAAAGACCCGGAACGCCAGCCGGTGGTGCTGCGGGCCGTTGTCCGCTCTTTGCTGACCGGGCAGGACGCCGTTATCGGGGCGATGCTCGAAAGCGGTCTGGCCGGAGGGCGTCAGCCGTTGGCGGAGAAGCGGGATGATCTCGTTTTTGGCCAGTCCATTACTGATCCCTGCCTGGGCTGGGAACGGACGGAAGCCTCGGTGAAAGAGATCTACAAAACCCTCGCGCCTCGTTTTAAGGCGGAAAGGCAAAAGAGCGTTCCATCTCCTTCCTCCTGCCGCGGGCTGGGCGCTGTCCGGAAAAAAACTTAATCAGAAGCTTTCCCTGCCGTAATAAAAAGCTGCGGGAACCGGAACTGGAGGATTTGAAGATGCTCCCGCTTCAGCGAAACGGATTTTCATGGTTTGACGCGGGAAGGTTTTAACAGGTGGTAAGGCAATGGCAGTAATCCCGAATAAAAAGTAAAGAGCCGCGGGAGAAACACAGCCCCGCTTTTTACAGCGGGGCTTTTTTATGCGCTGGACGCGGCAGCCTTTCTTCGCCGTTGAGCGGCCTCAATGCCGCACTTTTTGCGTGAATTTTCCGCCGCTTATGCTTTCATGGAATGGTTCCGGATGAATAACGGGTTCTACAACGAGTTTGATTGCGAGCGCCTGCCGGGTTACCCGCACCGCCAGGAGGATGAGCGCCATCCCTTCCAGCGGGACCGCGACCGCATCCTTTACTCTGCCGCTTTCCGCCGCCTCCAGGCTAAAACCCAGGTTTTCCAGCCGGGGGAATACGACTTCTACCGCACGCGTCTGAGACACTCCATCGAGAC
>CAZYUX010000098.1:0-9371 GCA_964650745.1 uncultured Puniceicoccaceae bacterium | reverse complement strand
CTAAAGATAGCATAGTTTTTCCAAATGTCCAATATTTACTTTTCGGATTAATAATAATTCCGTTTAATGGATCTGCCCTATGCAATCAGCGGCTTATGCGCTTTTGTGGCCTTCCATGCCTTCTTTGAGCCAGAGGCGGAGTTTGTTCATGGCGCGGGCGCGGTGGCTGATGCCGTTTTTCTGGAAGTGGCCCAGTTCGGCAAAGGTTTTTTGATGGCCCAGGGGGAGAAAAAGGGGGTCGTAGCCGAATCCGTAGGCGCCGCAGGCCACGGGGGTGATGATGCCTTCGCAGCAGCCTTCGAAGATATAGGGGACTTCACCGGGGCTGAGCAGAACCAGGCAACAGACGAACCGTGCCGTGCGCTCCGCAGTCGGCAGCCCGGCCAGTTCGGCCAGAAGTTTCCGGTTGTTTTCGCGGTCGCCCGCGTCCGCTCCGGCGTAACGGGAGGATAAAACCCCGGGGCGCCCGCCCAGGGCGTCCACGACCAGCCCGCTGTCGTCGGCCAGCGCCCAGGCGTGTTTTGGAATCAAAGGCCGCAGCGCCGAAGCTTTTTTCGTGGCGTTGGCCCGGAAGGTTTGGCCGTCTTCCTCGACCGGAGGCATCCCCCCGGCATCCGACGCGGAAAACAGCCGCGCGTCCAGACCCCGGCGGTCCAGCATGTCCGACAGCTCATGGAACTTGTGCGCGTTGGCCGTGGCGAGGTAAATGTCCATCATCAAAAGGGCGGTTGCTTTCGCGCCGTTCATCCAAGAGGTCTTCCAAATGAAAAGCAACCTCAATCAAAAGATTTAAAGCTGGCGCCGGCGAAAAACCGCGTTACCGATGAAGCATGGATATCCTCAAAGAGAAACTGGCCGGCTGGCCGGGCGGGCGGATCCTCGAGGCTGGCGCCGGAGCGGGCCAATTCGCGAAAATCCTGACGGCGAGCTTCCGGGGTTTCGAGTCTTTCACGGGCGTGGACGTGGATGAAAAAGCCCTTGCCGAAGCGCGCCGCCAGCTGCCGGATGCGCGTTATACTTTCGAAAAGCAATCGGCGCATCATTTGACTTTCGAGGATAACACCTTCGACACGGCGGCGGTCTCGAACGCTTTGCACCACTTGCCCGATCCGCCAAAGGCTTTGCTGGAAATCAAACGGGTATTGCGCCCGGGCGGCTTGTTCATCGCCGCCGAAATGCGGAGGGACGGCCTGTCCGAACCGCAAATCACCCACCGCCAATACCACATCTTCCGCGCGGCGGCGGACGGCCTCCTCGGCATCAGCCACCGCGGTATTTACGCGGGCGCGGAAATCGTCCGGCTGGTCCGCGGAGCGGGGTTCAGTATCTTTGACCGGTTCGATTGGGTTGAGGAAAAGGCGGACTTCAAGGATCCGGAAGAGCTGGCGCGGGTGGCCCGAGTCATGGATGAGGTATTGGAAAAAATCGCCGGCAAACCGGAATGCGAAACCCTGCGGCGGGAAGCCGCGGCGGTCAAGGAACGCTTGCGCGCCACCGGCATCCACCGTCCGCCGCTGCTTGTTCTCCTTTGCCGGAAAAACTAACGCCGTGAACCCTGCCATATTGGAGATGGAGCCATGAAACCGCGCATCAAACGGCACAGCCGGATACTGAACCGGCTGAAAGGGAAGTTAATCGTCTCATGCCAGGCGCCGGCGGACCATCCTCTATCAGCGCCGCAAATGCTGGCCGCGATGGCGAGGGCGGCGGTTCTCGGCGGGGCGGCGGGCCTGCGCGCCGACGGCCCGGAGAATATCCGCGCCATCCGGCAGGCGGTGAAGGTTCCGCTTATCGGCATTTACAAAAAACGATACACGGACTCGCCGGTTTACATCAC
Organism: uncultured Puniceicoccaceae bacterium; assembly: GCA_964650745.1. Classification (GTDB taxonomy): domain Bacteria; phylum Verrucomicrobiota; class Verrucomicrobiia; order Opitutales; family CAZYUX01; genus CAZYUX01. The sequence goes on along the minus strand of CAZYUX010000098.1, from coordinate 7,534 downwards.
TCCAACCGCCGAGGAAGCGCGGGCCGCCGCGGCCGCCGGAGCGGAAATCATCGCGCTCGATGCCACAAACCGCCGCAGGCCTGGAGGCGTCAATTTAAAAGAGACCGTGTCCATTTTGCGCGGCGAAACGGAAGCCCTGCTCATGGCTGACATTTCGGCTGAAAAAGAAGGCCGAACCGCCGCCGGAATGGGTTTCGACCTTGTGGCCACGACGCTTTCCGGTTACACTGAAGAGACGCGGGGCCGCCGGCGGAAAAACCAGCCAGACCTCGATTTAGTGGAAAGGCTGGCGGCGGCGCTTGAAGACGGGCCGCCGGTTGTGGCGGAAGGGCGTTACACCCGCCCGGAACAAGCGGCGGAAGCCATTGGCCGCGGCGCTTTCGCGGTCGTCATCGGCAGCGCCATCACCCGCCCCGATTTCATTGCCGCCCGGTTCGCGCAAGCCTTGGAATAGCGCGCATCAGCGTTTTAAAAAACCTTCGAGCGCGTCAAGGAGACGGCGGTTTTGCGATTCAGTGCCGATGGTGGCGCGGAGATGGCCGGGCAAGGAGGGAATCGGGCGGATGATGACACCCCGCGATTGCAGGTATTGGAACGCCGCCGGCGCGTCTTCAACCTTGAAGAGGATGAAGTTGGCCCGGCTGGGAACAAACTCGACACCGAGCCGATTGAAACCGTTCTCGAGTTGCGCCATCCCGGCCTTGTTGATCCGGCGGGTTTCCTCGACAAAGGCGTGATCGTCCAGCGCGGCCAGCGCCGCGGCCTGGGCGATGGCGTTGGCGTTGAACGGTTCGCGCGCTCTCTGAAGCAGCCCGATGAGTTCCTCCGGCCCGTAACCGTAGCCCAAACGCAGCCCGGCAAGCCCGTAGATTTTAGAAAAAGTCCGGCAGCACAGAATCTTCTTTCCTTTTTTAATCCACGGGCGCAAGTCGGGCGGATCGTCGAGGTATTCGGCGTAGGCTTCATCGAAGATGAAAATCACGTGATCCGGAAGTTTTTCAACAAAGGCGTCGATCTCCCGCGCCGTGTTGGCGGTGCCGGTGGGGTTGTTCGGGCTGGGGAGAAATACCATGCGCGCGCGGTCCGTGACCGCGTCAAGCATGGCATCCAAATCGTGTTTGTAATCCGGCATCGGGACTTCGACGGGCGCGGCGTTGAAGAGAAGCGTCACCAGTTTATAGACGGCGAAGCTCTGCTCTCCCATCACCGCTTCGGCGTCCGGGCCAAGAAAGACGTGCCCGGCCAGCTCGATGATTTCGTTGGAGCCGTTGCCGAAGACAAGCTGTTCCGGGCGCGCGCCGAGGGCTTCCGCGAGTTTATGCCGCAAAAACCAGCATCCGCCATCGGGGTAGAAGTTCGCGTGCTCCAGCGCTCTCGAGGCGGCCTCGCGGGCTTTGGGCGAAGGCCCCAGCGGATTTTCGTTGGAAGCCAGTTTGACGATTTCATCCGGGTCAAGGCCAAACTCGCGGGCCACGTGTTCAATGGGTTTGCCCGGCTCGTAAACCGGCTGGTTCAATATGTGCGGCCGGGCTAAATCGGAGCTGTTCATTTTGCTTTTTCTTTTTGTTCAAAACCGCGAAAAGCGGGCTGATGGGCGCTTATTTTTTGAATCTGTGAATGCGAAACCGTCAGCAGGTCAAATGAAAGGCTCCGGCGGCGTTCCGCCCCTGCCGGAGCAGTCCGTTGTAAGTTTTCCAGGCCTCGCCGGTGGGCCGGGCGATAAGCTCGATATGGCGCTCCCGGATTCCCTCCGCCGTTTTCTCCGGGATTTTCATCCCTCCGCAAGCTCCCGTCCCGGCCACCAGGATCCGGGGATGAAATGCGATGACGGGCGCCAAGTCGGCCAACGCCAACGAATGGCCCTCTTTTCGCCGCCACCCGGGCCGCACTTCACGCGGGAAGACGATGAGATCCCTCGTGTAGAGCTTCCCGGCGACCGTCATTTGACCGAAAGAGTAAGACTCGATTGTCAAAGGGCCTGCCGGCGCGGCATCGGATGGCGTATCAGAGGGCATGAATGTATCAGGAAGATGGAATCCGAAAGACCTGGCAGTGAACCCGTAAAAGCGTCAGCCTGCCGGAAGCCCGCGGAACAATCAAGCCGGAAACCTCAACCCGCCGCAAAAGACAAGGCGCGCCAGGCGGATTTGCTTTGCCAAAGAGCGGGGTCCGGTTTTACGTGAGGATGAAAAACAAGGAAATGTCATGACTTTGGAACCGGAAATACGTTCGCAGATCGAGGAAATCGCCAAACGGGCGGGTTATCTGTGGAGGTATCTTTGACGCCGAAAAGAAGCAGGATGAGGTTGTCCGGCTCGAGGCAAAAATGAGCCGGGCGGACTTCTGGGACGACCAGGAAAACGCCCGGGAGGTGATCGGCCGGACACAGCGCCTCAAACGGCTTATCGGCCCGGCGGCGGCCTACCGCAGGAGGGTGGACGACTTGCTGGCCATGACCGAGCTGGTGGAAGAAAGCTCGGAAACCGAAGGGAGCGGTTTGCTGGACGAGGTGGCGGAGACCGCCGCCGGTCTTTACAAAGAACTGGACGAACTGGAGACGCGGTGTTTCCTGGGCGGAGACCTCGACCCCAACAACGCCATTGTGAGCATACACGCCGGAGCGGGAGGCACGGAATCGTGCGACTGGGCGGAGATGCTGCTGCGCATGTACACGCGGTGGGCGGAACGGCGGGGTTTCAAGGCGGAAATCCAGGACTTGCAGACCGGGGAAGAAGCGGGGCTGAACCGGGCCTCTTTCCGGCTCCTGGGCGATTACGCCTACGGGCTGGCCAGGGCCGAACGCGGCGTCCACCGGCTGGTGCGCATCAGCCCGTTCGACGCCAACCGCCGCCGCCACACATCCTTCGCGGCGGTGGATGTCATCGCGGAGGTTGAGGATGACGCCGAAATCGACTTGAACGAAGACGAGATGCGCATTGACACTTTCCGCTCGAGCGGCAAAGGAGGCCAGCATGTCAACAAAACAGATTCCGCCGTGCGCATCACCCACCTGCCGACGAACATCGTGGTGACGTGCCAGAACGAGCGCTCGCAACACAAGAACAAAGCCACCGCGCTGCGGATTCTGAAATCCCGCCTGTATGAAAAAATGCAGGATGAGAAACGGGCGGCGAACGAGCGCATCTACGGGGAAAAGAACGAAATCGGCTGGGGCAATCAAATCCGCAGTTACGTGTTTCAGCCCTACCAGCTGGTCACCGACCTGCGCACCGGCCTGAAGGAGGGCAACCTGCAACAGGTCATGGACGGCGGCCTGGACAAGTTCATCAACGCCTGGCTGCGGGCCGGCTGCCCCGCCTCCCGCAACAAGGAAATCAAGGTGGAAGAATGACCCCTAAAAAAGACGGCCAATGAAACTCGCGCCTGCCAGCTGCCCGGAGATCCGCGAAGCCTTCGACAAGCAGCCGCTTTTCGAGAACAAGACATGGCGCCTCTCCCCCTGGGCATGGCCCCTGGCCCCGGAACAAGTGGCGGAACTCGAACGCATAGGAGAGGCCTGCCTCGAGTTCCACCGGGCACTGGAGACGCTTTACCTGCGCTCGGCCGAAAACAAAAAAATCCTGAGCAACAAGCCGCTGCGCGCGCCTTGGGTGGCGGAATACCTCGACCGGGGCAAGCCGGAAGCGCTTATTTCGCACGCCCGCGGCAAGCGCCTGCGGGGCGCCTTCCCCATCGTCATCCGGCCAGACTTGCTCCTGACGGAAAACGGCTTCGCCTTGACGGAGATTGACTCCGTGCCGGGAGGCATCGGACTGACCGCCTTTCTCAACCGCTTGTACGGACACCAAAATGTCATCGGCGGGAAGGATGGCATGATTGACGGTTTTTACGAAGCTATCGCCGCTCTCGCTCCCGGGAAGGCCAACCCCTTCATCGCCATCCTGGTCAGCGACGAGGCGGCAACCTACCGGCCGGAAATGCGGTGGCTGGCGGCAACTCTCCAGCGCCGGGGCAAGCGCGCGCACGCCTTCGACCCCGGCAAAGTGATGCCCCTCGGCTCCACGTTATGCGCGGACGTGGACGGCAACCCCGAAAAGGTGGACATCGTTTACCGCTTTTGGGAGTTGTTCGATTTGACCAACCTGCCCGCGGCGAAATTCATCCTCGACGCCTGGGAAGAATCCGCACTGGCGGTGACGCCCCCGATGCGGCATTTCCATGAAGAAAAACTCCTCATGGCGCTTTTTCACCACCATCTGCTGGAGGACTTCTGGCGGGAAAATCTGGACGGGAAAACGTTCCGGCTGCTGCGCCGCATCATCCCTCCGGCATGGGTCATGGACCCGGTGGAACTGCCGCCAAACGCCGTGCTGGACGCGCCCTTTGTCGGCGGGCGTCCTGTTTCGAGATGGGAACAATTGGCGGAAGCCTCCCAAAAAGAACGCAACTGGGTCATTAAAATGAGCGGTTTCCATGAGGAGGCCTGGGGAGCGCGCAGCGTCATGGCGGGTTGCGACGCTTCCCGTCTCGAATGGGCCGGAGGCATCCAGCGGGCTTTGAAGCGCGGCTCTTCCAACCTTTACATCCTGCAGGACTACCGCAAACCCATGCGCCTGCGCCATCCCGTTTACGAGGGGCCTGACAAGGTGAAGGACATGGAAGGCCGCCTGCGCTTGTGTCCTTATTACTTTATCAAGGAAAACCGCGCCGAGTTGCGCGGGGTGCTGGCCACCTTTTGCCCGGCGGATAAAAAGATCATCCACGGAATGCGGGACGCTGCCCTGCTGCCCTGCCGCGTGGAAAGGAGCAAAACATGAGCGCCAACAACAAACACGAAAACGCTATCTGGATTTTCGGGGACCAGCACCGCGGGCAAATGCTCGGATGCAACGGCGACCCGAATATCCACACCCCCAACATAGACCGCCTCTCCAGTGAAGGGGTCAACTTCGAAAACGCCGTCGGCGGCTTTCCTCTGTGCTGCCCGTTCCGCGGATCGCTCCTGACCAGCCGCTACCCGCACCAGTGTGTGCCGGGCCACGAATACCGAATGCCGCCGGAGATGCCCACCGTCGCCGCCGCTTTCAAGGAGCACGGCTTCCACACCGCGTATTTCGGCAAATGGCATGTTGATGGCTTCCATGAGGGGCGGGGCGGCCGGGCCGCCTTGCACGTCGTGCCTGCGGAACGCCGGGGCGGGTTCGACACATGGCTCGGTTATGAAAACAACAACGCCCAGTGGGACTGCCGGGTTCACGGCACCGGCGCGGAGGAACCTTACCGGCTGCCCGGCTACGAGACCGACTGCCTGACCGATTTGTTCATCGGACACCTGAAAAACCAGGCCAAAGCCCGCAAAGACGGGGAAGCGAAGCCCTTCTTCGCCGCGCTCTCCGTCCAGCCGCCGCACGACCCTTATATCGCCCCCGAAGAATTCATGCGCCGCCACACTCCCGGCGCGGTGCAATTGCGGCCCAACGTCCCGAAAGCGGGCTGGGTGGAGAAACGCGCCCGCCGGGACCTGGCCGGGGCTTACGCCATGGCCGAAAATCTCGACTGGAACGTGGGGCGCATCATCCAGACTCTCGAAGAAACCGGACTGGCCGACGACACCTACATCGTTTTCTTTTCCGACCACGGCGACCTGCATGGCTCGCACGGCCAGTTCCATAAAACCTCCCCGCTGGAAGAATCGCTGAAGATCCCTTTCATCATCGGCGCGTCAGGCTCTCTGGGAACCCGCTACAACTGCCGCCGGGGCCGCCCGCCCTTCCCTGTCAACCATGTGGACATCGCTCCGACCACCCTCGGCCTGTGCGGCCTCGACGCGCCGGACTGGATGACCGGCCGCGACTGCTCGGGCCTCGTCCGCAAAGACCGCCCCAACGATGACATGCCTGATTCCGCATACATCCAGAGCGTCATCCCCACCGGCCACGGCGACAGTATTGACCGCCCCTGGCGGGGTGTCGTCACCGCGGACAACTGGAAATACGTCTGCCTCGAACATCAGCCCTGGCTGCTGTTCAACCTTGATGACGACCCTTGCGAGCAGGCAAACCTGGCCCACAACACCAAGTTCCGGACCGAGCGCAAGCGCCTGCACGAGCGCCTCCGCCAGTGGATTGCCGACACCCGGGACGAGTTTCCGCTGCCCGGATTGTGAGGCGTCCGCGCGCCCCTTCTTTTTTTGCGTTCCGGAAAATGGATCCGGCGGCGGTTATTTTTGTTCCGCGGCAGCGGGTTCGTCCCCTCGGGCGGCGAGGGAGACTCCGCCGGCGATGTTGACTGTGTCCAGGATGGCCTTGGCGATGGCGTCCATCACGTCAGGATTCTCGGCCAGGTATTGTTTGGCCGCCTCGCGCCCTTGGCCGACAAGCTCGCCCTGGTAGGAAATCCATGAACCTTTCTTGTCGAGAATCTTCTGTTCGAGGCCGAGGTCGAGAAGCGAGCCCGTTCGGGAAATGCCCTCGTTATACATGATGTCGAACTCGCACTGGGTGAAAGGAGGCGCGACTTTGTTTTTGACGACTTTAAGCCGGGTGCGGTTGCCGATGACCTTGCCGGAGGTGTCCTTGATGGCGCCGATGCGGCGGATGTCCATCCGCACTGATGAGAAGAACTTGAGGGCGCGCCCGCCGGGCTGGGTTTCGGGATTGCCGAACATGACGCCGATTTTCTCGCGGATCTGGTTGGTGAAGAGGCAGACACACTGGGTTTTGCTGATAGTGGCGGTGAGGCGGCGCATGGCCTGGCTCATCAGGCGCGCCTGAACCCCGACTGTGGCGTCGCCCATCTGCCCGTCCAGTTCCTGCCGGGAGACCAGCGCGGCCACGGAGTCTATCACGATGATGTCAATGGCTCCGGAACGGATAAGGGTTTCGGTGATGTTCAGGGCGTCCTCGCCGCATCCGGGCTGGGAGATCATCAAGTCGTCAAGGTTCACCCCGACGATGCGGGCATAGCGGGGATCAAGGGCGTGCTCGACGTCAATAAACACGGCGTTGCCCCCGTTTTGCTGGGCCTGGGCAATGACGCTGAGGGCCAGGGTGGTCTTCCCCGACGCTTCGGGGCCGTAAATTTCACAGATGCGCCCGCGGGGCAAACCGCCGACGCCCAAGGCCAGATCTATAGCCACCGAGCCGGTGGAGATGACAGGGATTTTTGCCCGTGAAGCCTCACCCAGGCGCATCAGGGAGCCTTCCCCGAATTGCTTGTTGATGGCGGAAAAGGCCAGGTCGAGAGCCTTTCCTTCGTTTTTGTGAGCGGATTTCTTGGAGGCGGATTTAGGCATGGCTGAAGGTGTTTGGTCAGGTTTTAACGGCTGTGATTTAAAAGCGCGGAGAATCATCCGGCAAGAAAGACTTTGAATTCAAACATACGCTCTTGCAAGCCAAAAGGTGAAAAAATGTTCATGTTTTTATGTTGTGACCGCCGGCACATGAAATTGCCGGTTCACGGCCGCGGAGCCGGTTGAACGGGCGCGGAGGAATGACGGCCGGAACGTTTTCTCGCGTTGACAGCCGGCTGAATACCCCAAAAGACTTCCTCATGCATGATTCCCGCATTGTCA
>CAZYUX010000097.1:0-9388 GCA_964650745.1 uncultured Puniceicoccaceae bacterium | reverse complement strand
CACCTATTTCTGGCATCTGGCCAAAGGGCAAATCCACTCCTACGGCGGCTACCGCGAGCACCCCCCGGTGACTTTTATTTTCCACGACATTTTAAAATACGGCCTCGACCAAAAACCGGAGCAGTATTTCATCCGTTTGAGCAGCGACCAGCCCCTGGACAATTTCTGGGATGATCCCGGCTTCCAGAAAATCCTGGGCGATCTCGCGGCCCTCGGCCTGGCAGCCGCCCCTCCAGAAAAAAACGAAGGCTGAACGCTCCGAGGCCGCCCGCGGGAAGCCATCCGCAATCCTCACCTCCCTGGCCGGCGGCGTAAAACGGGACATGGATGGAAACACTTGCCAGCGGGCAAGCTCCGGAATAAGACCGCAACCATGAACATCGCGATGTTCACCAACACCTGCCTGCCGCATGTCGGAGGCGTGGCCCGGTCCGTTGAAGCGTTCGCGGGAGAATTCCGGCGCATGGGGCACAAGTGCCTCGTCATCGCCCCGCGGTTTCCGGGAGCGGAGGCCTCGAAAGGACACACGATTCGCGTTCCCGCCATCCAAAACTTCAACGGGAGCGATTTTTCCGTGCACCTGGCATTGCCCCCCGAAATAGATGAAAGAATAGAGAAGTTCCGACCCGCCATCATACACAGCCATCATCCTTTTCTTCTTGGTGACTCGGCTCTGCGCATAGCGCGGCAGCTGGACCTGCCGCTGGTTTTCACCCATCACACATTATACGAACAGTACACCCACTATGTGCCGCTGGACGCGAAACAGCTCAAGAACCTGGTCATCCACCTCTCCACCGAATACGCGAATCTGTGCGCCCAGGTCGTCGCCCCAAGTGAGAGTGTCGCCCGGCTGATCCGGGAAAGAGGCGTAACCAAACCGGTGGAAGTCATTCCCACAGGCATAGACATCGAATTCTTTTCATCCGGAGACAGAGAAACCTTCCGGGAAAAAACGGGGCTGAAGCGGGAAAATGTGGTGATCGGCCATTTGGGCCGCCTCGCGCCCGAGAAAAATCTGGCTTATCTGGCTGATGCCGCGGCCTTGACCGTGAAAAAGGACTCGCGGTCGCGTTTTCTTGTGGCGGGCAAGGGGCCGTCGGAAAAAGACATCCGAAGCGCTTTCATCAAACACGGAATCGAAGACCGGCTGATAACGGCGGGCGTTCAGACCGGCCAGGACTTGGCCGGCGCTTACGCGGCGATGGATGTGTTCGTTTTCTCATCCCAGTCCGAGACCCAGGGTATGGTCCTGACTGAAGCCATGGCCGCGGGACTGCCGGTCGTGGCGCTGGACGGGCCGGGCGTGCGCGAAGTCGTGCGGGACGGCGCCAACGGCGCGCTGCTGCCCGGTGACGCCGGGCCGGAAGAGTTTTCCGCCCGCCTGGACGATTTGCTGGCCGATGCTTCCGCTTTAAAACGGATGGCGGCGGCCGCCCGGCAAACGAGCCGGAATTTCTCGCAAAGCGCGTGCGCCGAAAAACTATTCGCCATCTATCAGCGGCTCGCCGAAAACGGGGAACCGAAGGCCCATAACAAAGATCCTTTTAACCGCCTGCTCAAACGCCTCGAAACCGAATGGGACTTGCTCGCCGAAAAAACGTCCGCCGCCGCCGCCGCCTTTAAGGACATGCCCGCGGAGAAAAAGAAGCTTGATTGACCGCGCCTCGAGATTTTTCCGCCGGTTGCGCAAGGCCGCCAGCCGGAGCGAATGGGCGGTCCGGTTGTTCCAGATGCCGCGTTCCACCCCCCCGCCCGGCGCAAAGGGGCTGATTCTGGCGCAAGTTGACGGGCTGGCCATGAAGCAGCTATGCGCGGCGCTGAAAAAAGGCCGCATGCCGTTTTTAAAATCCATGCTCAAGGATAACGCGGAACTCATAAGCCTTTACTCCGGTGTGCCCTCGGCCACCCCCGCCGCGCAGGCGGAGCTGATGTTCGGCGTCAAATCCGCCGTCCCCGCTTTCCAGTTTTATCACCGGCGCGCCAGTAAAATTTATAAAATGAACAAGGCGGCATGCGCGGACGCCATGGCCGCGGAACTGGAGGCGGCGGGAGGGGAGCCGCTCCTGCGCGGCGGGAGTTCTTACGCCAACACTTACACGGCGGGCGCGAGCGAAGCGCGCTTTTGCGCCCAAACACTGGACGCCGAATCGCTGCTGGACCTCGTGCGGCCCTCGCGTTTGATTCTCGTCTTCCTCCTGCATGCGCCGAAAGTCTTGCGCGTCCTGGCCCTGGCGACGGTGGAGTTCTTTCTTGCCGTCAGTGATTTCCTCCGGGGACTGATCAGCCGTCACAACCTCGTGCACGAGTTAAGGTTTATCCCGGCCAGAGTAGCCATCTGCGTCATTCTCAGAGAAACAGTCCGTTTCATGGTGAAGATGGACATCGCCCGGGGCGTGCCCGTCATTCATGCCAATCTGCTCGGTTATGACGAACAAGCCCACCGGCGGGGGCCCGGCTCCCGCTTCGCCCATTGGAGCTTGAAAGGGATTGACGCCGTGATCCGCGATATCTGCCGCAGCGCCGCCCGCTCGGACCAGCGCGACTACGAGGTCGTCATCTTTTCTGACCACGGCCAGGAAAAAGTCACCAGCTACGCCCAGGCCCGGGGCCGGCTCCTGCGGGAGGAAATCGAAGCGATCTCGAGCCAAGCTGAAAACGCGGAACTGTCTCATATCCCCGCACGGAAGCGGGAGAAACCGGAGCGCATGGCCGGCAACCGGGCCTGGCGGCGCGGACTCTTGACGGGAAGGGCGGCGGCGCCTCCGCTTCCGGTGGAACCGGGCAAACTGCGCGTGACAGCAATGGGGCCACTGGGCCATGTTTATTTTCCGGGAGATCTTGACGACGGACAAAAGGAACGCTTGGCCGCACGCTTTGTGCGCGAAGCGCAAATTCCCCTGGTCCTGTTCCTCCGCCGGGACGGCGGGGTTCAAGCCGTCAACGCCAACGGCCAATGGCGGCTTCCCGAAGACGCCGCCGAAGTGCTGGGAAAGAATCACCCTTTCCTCGATATGGCGGCGGCGGATCTCGCCCGGGTTTGCGCCCGCAAATGGGCGGGAACTTTTGTGGTTTCCGGATGGCGGCCGGAGGGGACGCCTGTCAGCTTCCCCGTCGAAAACGGCGCTCACGGCGGGCCGGGAGCGGCGGAAACGGGGGGTTTTCTGATCCTGCCGGAGGCTCTGGCTTCTTGCGCGCCGAAGCCCCCCGGAACCTGGTGGCGCCCTTTGGATTTGCGGGAGTGCTCGCGTTCTTTCCTGTCGCGCCGGGAACCGCCTGTTCGCAAGCCGACGGACCGCCCGGAGCCGGCCCGGCACTTGCGCGTCATAACGTATAACATTCACAGCTGCATCGGCCTTGACGGCAAAAACCGGCCCGCGCGCATCGCCCGGATCATCGAGAAAAGCGGCGCGGATATAGCCGCCTTGCAAGAAGTGGACGCGGGCCGCCCGCGCACCGGCCGCGACAACCAGGCGGAATTAATCGCGGGCTTTCTCGGCATGCGCTGCGTTTTTTGCCCCGTCGTGGAACGGGAAGGGGAACAATACGGACTGGCGGTGATCAGCCGCTTCCCCATCCGGCGAGTGCGGGCAGGCCCCTTTCCTGGGCCGTCCAGCCGACGGGAAGAACGGGGAATGCTCTGGGTGGAAGCTGATTTGGGAACGGTGAGGATACAGTTCATCAACACGCATCTGGGCCTTAACCGCCGGGAACGGCTGGCGCACACGCGGGAACTGCTCAATGTTACGGAAGAGCACCGGGACGGCGCCCTCGTGTTGTGCGGGGATTTGAACGCCGGCCGGCGCTCCCGCCCTTACCGGCTGCTCTCCGCACGCCTGCGGGACGTCCGCCAAGGCGCCGCTCGCCCCTTCCAAGGCACTTTTTATTCCATGCGCCCGATTTTTTCACTGGACCACATATTTGTCCGCGGCCCGGTTCAAGTTGATGCGGTTGAAATCATCCGCCATTCATCCTGCAAGGTGGCTTCCGACCACCTGCCGCTTCGCGCGGATTTGAGTTTGCCGCAGGCGGGCGGAAAGCAATGAAAAAGCCCCTTGGCCGGCGCAAGCAACGCCCGGCATCGGAAAGCGATTTTCCCGGAAGCCTCTCTCAAAACGCGGAAGGCTTTCGTTTCTCCTGTCTTCGCTCCGCGGTGCCAGTTCCCGGGCCGCCCCACAGGGGGACGGGATAGAGGCCGGACTGGTGGCGGGCCGCAAGTTCGCGGCGGCAAGTCTCCTTGTCTCCCGGATAGGTGACGCCGAACCATTGCTCGGGCGTGGGCAGAACCCTGACGACAGCCCGGCCCTCGAGTATCATCGCTCCGATGGCATCAGACAGGTAGAATTCGGCGCCGGGTTGCGATCCCCCTTCTTTAAGGAAAACCCGGAACCGCTCCTCAAGCAAAGGGAAAAGCGCGGGAGTGAAACCCCAGCAGTTCATTGAGACCACGGTGTCCGAGGGCAAGGACCGGAGGGCGCCGTTTTCATCGGAGCAGCGCACGCCTTCCGGGGCTTTTTCAATGCCCGCGCGCTAGGCAATGTTTTGCAGGCTTCCCTTTGTGTTCAGCGTGCAAATGCCGCGGGCGACCGCGCCGTGTTCCGACAGCGTGTTGCCCAACCGGTAACCCGCCATGCAGAACCGGAAAGGCGGACGGCCCGCGCGCGCTTTTTCCAGAAAATGGAACAGGGCGTCAAAAGAGGCCGCACCGTAAAAGTCGTCCGCGTTGATAACGGCAAACGGCCCGCGGATTTCTTCGCGGGCGCAAAGCACGGCGTGGCCCGTGCCCCAGGGTTTGACGCGCTCCGGAGACAACTTGAAGCCCGGCGGCAGGCCGCTTCCCAGGTCCTGCCAAACATAGCCGACATCCGCCCGCGCGGAAAACCGCGCCGCAACTTGCTTTTTAAAACTGGCGGCGAAGTCCCTCCGGATGACGAAGACGGCGCGCCCGAACCCGGCCCGCAAAGCGTCATAAACCGAGTATTCAAGGATGGTTTCACCGCCGGGGCCGAAACCGTCAAGCTGCTTGAGTCCGCCGTAGCGGCTTCCCATTCCGGCGGCAAGGACAAGCAACGCGGGTTTCATTGCCGGGCATTAAGCAAAAACTTTTCCAAAAAAGCAACGCCTTAAGCCGGGGAGTTTGGTGTTGCGGAAGAGGAAAAATCCGGCAGGATGCGCGGAAGATTGCCGATGCCCGAGCTGAGACAGAATCTGATTACGCGGGACTGGGTTATCATCGCCACGGAACGGGCGAAACGGCCGCGCGATTTCACCCGGCCGGCGGACGGCGGCGCGGCGCGGCCCGCCTACCGGGAAGACTGTCCCTTCTGCCCCGGCAACGAACACTTATGCACGCCGGAAATCTTCCGGCTGGACGGGCCGGGGGGCTGGAAGGCGCGCATCGTCCCGAATAAATTCCCAGCGCTGTCACCGGATGGCGAACGCGAACGCCGGGCGGACGGCATCTTCCGCTCGGTAACCGGCGTAGGCGTCCACGAGGTGATAATCGAAACGCCCCGGCACGATATGCATCCGGCGCTGCTCCCTTTGGATGGCCTGGCGGATTTGCTGGGTGTTTACAAGCGCAGATACGCGGAAATTCGCGCCGACAAACGGATGGAGGCGGTCATCATCTTTAAGAACCACGGCGCGGCGGCAGGGACGTCCCTCGAGCACCCCCACTCGCAGGTGGCGGCGACGCCGGTGGTGCCGTTCCAGTTCCGCTCCCGGCTGGAGGAGGCCATCCGTTACTTCGACGACACCGGGGAGTGCGTCTTTTGCCGCACCCTGCGGGAAGAACTCTCTGACGGGGCGCGGATTGTTTTTGAAACGGAACATTTCGCGGCTTTCATTCCCTATGCGGCGCTTTCGCCCTTTCACATATGGATATTCCCCCGGCGCCACGCGGCGTCGTATGACGAAATCACGGAGGAGGAAACCGCCGACCTGGCCCTGAATCTGAAAACCGTCTTGGCCAAGCTTTATCATGGGCTGAACAACCCGGATTACAATTATTCGGTCCGCTCGATTCCCACTCATTATCACTACACCGATTTTTTTCACTGGTATTTGACGGTCATCCCCCGCGTCAACAAGGCGGCGGGATTCGAAATGGGCAGCGGGATGTTCATCAACCCCGCCCTCCCTGAAAAAAGCGCCGAGTTTCTGCGGGGAGCGGCGGCTGACTGATATTGCGCCTGTGAGTTAAAGTCCGGACCGGACACGAAACATGGACAAGAAGACAGGCGGACCGGGTTATTTGGATGCTTGTAAAGACGGACGGCTAAAGAAAAAAACCGAAGAGGCGGCGGCGCGGCTGGAGGAATGCCGGTTGTGCCCGCGGCGCTGCGGCGTCAACCGCCTGCAAGGAGAAACGGGTTATTGCCGGACCGGACGCCGGGCGCGCGTGGCCGGCTTTCACCCCCACTTCGGGGAGGAAGCGCCGCTGGTCGGGCGCGGCGGTTCCGGGACGATTTTTTTCTCATCTTGCAGCCTGCTGTGCGTCTTTTGCCAGAACTATGACATCAGCCACGGAAACCGCGGCCGTGAAGCGCCGGCGGAGGAGCTGGCCCGGATGATGCTGGCCTTGCAAAACCAGGGCTGTCACAACATCAACTGCGTCACTCCCAGCCACGTCGTCCCGCAAATCCTCGAAGCGCTGCCTCTTGCCATCGGGGCGGGTCTGCACGTGCCGCTGGTGTACAACTGCGGCGGTTATGAGGAGGTTGAGACACTGCGCCTGATCGAGGGCGTCTTCGACATTTACATGCCGGACATCAAGTTTTCTGATCCGAAGGTGGCGGAGAGAGCCTGCCAGGCGCCGGACTACCCGGACAAGGTTCGCGGAGCCGTCATCGAGATGCAGCGGCAGGCAGGCGACTTATTCATTGACGAAGAAGGCCTGGCCCGGCGGGGTCTGCTGGTCCGGCACCTGGTTCTGCCGAACGGCCTGGCGGGAACGCGCGAGGTGATGCGTTTTCTGGCGCGGGAAGTGTCGCCCGGCGTTTACGTCAACATCCTGTTTCAATACCGCCCCTGCTGGAAAGCCTCCCATCTGCCGGAGCTGGCGGACAGCCCCGCGCAAACCGATTTCGAGGCCGCGCTGCAAGCCGCCGCCGAGGAAGGCGTCACCCGCCTCGACCGCCCCGGCGGCTTCGTCCGGTTTCTATTTTGACAACAAGTCCAAATCCGCAAACAGGGAACCGGGTATTTCCTCAGGCGGGACCCAGACAACCTTGCCGTTGCGCCAAATTCTTTAAGCGTTCCAGCATGATCCGGCCCGCGTGGATGGAAACCCGCGGATACCGAAAACCGGATAATCATTGAGCGGCGGCGTCAGCGTTAACGAATTTCTGAAGACCGAAGCCGTCCCGCAAAAGCTCGGCGGCCGCTGTTCCGCCGCTGCCGTCCGGGCCGCCGATAAGGGCGGTGTATCGGGTTCTTGCGGCTCATATCCTGACACGCAGGCCGCGGCGGAGGTAGGCGGGCACGTCGAGGTCCTCGCCTTCGTGGAGGTTGCGGTCGGTGTCTTCAAAAAAACCGCGCTGTTCGTCGTCCTGGCTGAACGCGAACTCGTTCTGGCGGATTTTCCCGGGCGCTGAAGAACCGGACTGCTTCGAGGGTGATTTGGCGGCGGAAGATTTCGGGCCACCGCGGGAAAGGACTTGCCGCCCTTGGCCGCATGCGGGCTTGCCCGCGCCGATGTCCGTGGCGCCGAGAACGCAAATGGCCAGGCTCTGGCGCATTGTCCCGTCAATCACCGCTCCCATGAGGGTATTGTCTTTGCTGCCGAACTTGTCCGTCACCGCCGCCATGATTTCGTTGACCTGGCTCATGCTCAAATCGGGGCCGCCGGTGATGTTGACGATCAGGCTGTCGGCCCGGCGCGAGAATTCGGGGGTGTGCAAGAGCGGACAGAGCATCAGCTGGTCGAGGGCGCGGGCGGTGTAGTCTTCCCCGCGGGCTTCGCCGAACCCGAACAGGGTTTTGCCGCCGCGGCTGGTGAAGGCGCGGCGGAGAGCACCGAAGTCCACGTTGATAAGACCGGTTTGGAAAAGCATGGACCAAATGGCGCGCACGCCCTTGCTGATCCACTCGTCAGCCAAAGCGAAAGCGTCCAGAACACTGGCGTTATCGTCGGATTCCTGCAAAAGCAGATTGTTGGGCAATGGAATGACGGCGTGGCATATCTTGCGGAGCTCCGCCAGGCTGTCATCCGCCTGTTTGACACGGCGGGCGCCCTCAAAAGTGAAGGGGAGAGTGACAAAGGCGATGACGAGGGCGCCTTCCTCCTCGGCAAGGCTGGCCAGGACGGGGGCCGCGCCGCTGCCGGTGCCGCCGCCCAGCCCGGCCAGCAGAAAGACCAGGTCCACGCCGCTGACCATGCGGCGGAGCAGATGGTGGTCGGCTTCGGCCGCCTCGCGGCCGATTTCCGCCTCGCCGCCCGAACCCAGGCCCCGTGTCAGGGAGCGGCCGATAGCGGCTTTTTCCTCCACTGGCGAAGAAGCAATGGTCTGACTGTCGGTGTTGACCGCGGCGAGGTGGACATGGGTAAGATTTTGAAGTTTAAGGCGGTCCACCGCGTTGTTGCCGGCGCCGCCCACGCCGATAATTTTAATGCGGATGGTCTCTTCTTCGGCCTGTTCCTCGAAGAGTGTGTCGGGAGAGGAGAAGTCGTCGGTGTTCATTGCTGGATTTTCTCTTTTCAGGACTAACTTGAATCCGGTCAGCCGCAGCCGAAAAGCCGGAGGACTTTTTGCAGGACGTTGAGGGCCGGTTCCGGCTCGACGGCGTTGCTTTGCGCCGTGAGACCGTAGTAGAGCAGGCCGAGAACGGTGCAGTATTCCGGCTCCCGCAGGTCGGGGCGGACCCAGGATTTGTTTTCGCCCGGGCGGGCCGGGACGCCGAGGATCTGCCGGGCCAACTCCGGCAGGCAGGGCAGGCGCGACGTGCCGCCGGTCAGGACCACGCCGCCGGGCAAGTTTTGTTCGCTCAGCAGGCTGCCCAGTTTGTTTTTCAAGATCATGAACAGTTCCTCCATCCGGGCGCGTGTGATTTGGCAGATGGCGCGGCGCGGGATCTGGCGGTCGCCTATGGCCAAGTCCCCCGTCAGCCAGACCATGTCATTTTTGTCATCTTTATCCACTACAGCCTTGGCGAACTTGGCCTTGAGGTTTTCGGCATGTTTGAGGCCGAGGCGCAGCCCCAGGCTCACGGCGCCCAGGGCGAGGGTCGGCGCGAAAAACAGCGGCGACGCGATGATCGCCGCCACCGCCAGGGCCACCAGGCTTCCCAGGGGAGGGCCACGGATGCTCTGCTCGTCGGGTCTTCGCCGCAGCGCGCGCAGCACGAGGTACGCGCCCAGCAGCAGGCCGGGCAGGCCGAAGTCCAC
>CAZYUX010000096.1:0-9484 GCA_964650745.1 uncultured Puniceicoccaceae bacterium | reverse complement strand
CCGCCTGCTGGGCTTCCGCCTGCCGCTCTTTCTCCTGCAGCGATTGCTGAAGCGCTTGAGGCGTGGCCGGAAGCAGGACCCGGAAAAAGACTGACCGGTTAACTGCGGGCCGGGATTTCCCTTGGCTGACGGGCGATAATGTGGGCGATTTGCTGGTCTTTATCCCTTCAGGCGACAGGCAGTTTCAGGCTTATGTTCTGGATACGGAAGAAGACATCGACGATATCCAAGCGGCTCTGGGTGTCGAAATCGTTGGGACTTGGGGATTGTATGACGCCGAGTCGGTTCCCCCCGAAGACCCTTCCCAATGCGTTGACCGGCTGTTTCGCGAATACGCAAAGACACTGACTGATGTCCCGTCCACTATCGACTTCAGCCAAAAGACATTGGAAGTCCTGTATCACTGCATCAAGGACTTCGGCGCGATTCCGAACGATGATCGGCTGTTGCAGGGACTTGAAGAGGAATACCGCCTTTTTCAAATGGCCGAACGTCTTTTGTGCCAGAATCGAATCAATGGCGTGTTCCGATCCGTCGATGATTTCCTCGAAACGGCCCAAAGCATTCTCCAAAGACGCAAGGCGCGAGCCGGACGGTCGTTTGAGAATCATGTCGCTCATCTTCTGACGATCGAAAAGATTCTATTTAGCGAGCAGCCCGTTGTTGACGGCAGGCCGGAATTCGGCCGGCAAACGGCCCACTTTCAGGATTTTTGGCAACAATTCAAGGTTCATTATGTGACTTTTGACCGGTTGACAACTCCCGGCCTTTACCCCGAACTGGTGTCTGAAATCGGAAGCTGGATTGATACGGAACCCAACGCCAGGATTATCCGCCCGTTTCCTAAAAACCGCCGGTGGATGGTTTATACTTTCAAGGCTCTGACCCGCCTGCTGGGACGGCACAGTCCCATCATCAACACGACCATTGCCTTCGCGAAAAAGAAGTAATTCGGAACCCGCCTTCGAAGCGCATGCCGGAGCGCGTCCCTTCTTAAGGATTGCGAGGATCAGAAGTTTCGCTTTTCCTCTCTCCAAATGAGAACAACGCGCATATTTCTGATTATCGGCACGTTCTTTTACCTGTGCTCGCTCTTGGACGGGTGCAGCTGCTACATCGTTTACCGGGAGCTGAAGGAAGCCGTGAAGGAGGCCGGGCGCGCTGCCGCCAACCGCAAAACAACCCCGCCAATTCCCGCAATTCATCCCCCAAGAACCGGAGAAAAAACTTTGACCATCCCGCCCGAAAAGTCTCTAACTCATGCCGCCTGAAATTCCATTTCCCGCTGAGGCATTACAACGGAAAAAGCTGTCTTGTAAAAAGTAAAAGGGATCCCCGCCGACAGACACCGGCGGGGATCGGATTGCTGCTAACCTATCTACTGAATGGAGAACCGCCGCCACAAAACAACGGTTCCCCATGAAATTCGCTAATCGTAATCGTATGCGTCGTATCGGACACGGTAGAACCGGCGGGTGATGGATCCCAAGTTTTCGCCCCAAGTCATCATTTCACCGGAGGGAACGGGGGAATCGGGCGAATCCGTCCAGCTAATAAGATCACCGGAGTATTGCACCATCCAGTTGGTTCCCCCGGCGTTTTCCCATTGAAGGGTGACATCCAAGCCCGTGACGGCGATTTCCAGGCGGGGAATGACACGCGGACCGATGGGGGTTGTCTTCAGCAACGATTCGGCGAGTGTTCCATAATTGGCGTAAACACCCTCGTCATTGATGGAGACGGTGGTGGTGTCTGTGCCGCCTCCCGTGTGCACGGGAAAAACCCAGTTGGCTTCTGCGGAGGTGATGACAATGGCTTCATCGGCGGCGAAGCTGTCAGGCGCGTTGAAGACGATGATGGAAATGGCCTGGTTGGCAAAGACTCCCGCGCTGTCATCTATTGTGTAGGAGCCAAGGATTTTCCCCTCGGCACCGAAGACATTCGTCGTGGCCGTATTGTCATAGGTCGTGAAACCGGCCAGCAAGTCGTCAATCGTATTTACGCCGTCGAAGTTAAACCCGGCTTCAAAAAAACCGATTTTCACTAAATCGCCGTCCGGCAAAACGGTTCCCGCGCTGTCGGCGAAATAGCGTCCGCTGACACCGGAAGAAAGGGTTACCGTAGTGGCCAATGCCGGGAAGGCAATAAGGGCCGCTCCGGCGAACAGTAATAATTGAGATAAGTGTTTGTATTTCATAATTACTTGGTGCTTAATAAGATTAATTAATCTGGTTAGAGAAAGAGCCACTCTTCCGTGGCAAAGGCGTAGAAATATCTGTCGGGAAGAGGCGAATCGGGCCAGTAATAGAGCCATTCCCGGACTGGACTCCATAAAAGGGGATACGCTTCCGGAGACGTCCACATCCATTCAAGGCCCCCTTCCCAGAACCAAAACCAGTGGTCGCCCGCGCCCTCCCCGGCGGCGTAGAGCCAGGCGTGTCCCTCGTGGTAGCACCAAGGAAATTCGGCCAGATAAAGCCGCCCAAACCACTCGATGTTCCACCAGCCCTGACCCTCAAAAACCGGATTTTCAAAATAAGCCTCCGCTTCGGTGATGAAATTCGCTATAACGGATTTATCGCTGTCCATTGTCAGGATCAGGGGATTATCGGCGCTCACGACGCTTCCGGTCCAACCCGCGAAGATATGTCCATCGGCGGGACTGGCGGTCAGCGTAACCGTGCCGCCGCAATCGTATTCCGCCTGGCCGGGGTCAATAGTCACGCTCCCGTTTTCGGCGTTGACCGTCAAAGTGCAGGTTACCGCTTCGAAGTTGGCCGTAATAACCCGATCAGAATCCATGGTGATAACGACGGGATTATTCGAGCCGGCAAGGTCTCCGGACCAATTGACAAACCGTTGGCCCGGATTGGGGACAGCGGTGAGAGTGACTTGCGTTCCCTCGTTGTATTCCGCCTGGTCCGGATCAACCGTCACTGTTCCGTTGACCGCCTCGACCGTCAGAGTATATAGTATAGCTTCGAAATGCGCTATGACGGCTTTACCGGCGTCCACTGTGATAGTTACGGGATTAACCGTCTCCTGGCCTGGCGGAACGTCCCCGTTCCACTCCACGAAACACCAGCCCGTGCTTGACGCAGCCGTCAATTGAATTACCGATCCTTCCTGGTATGAGCCGATTCCCTCCACCGTGCCGCTTCCTTCCGGATTGACTGCGGCCGTGACCGTGTAAACCGGCGTTTCCAAAGCCACAAGGGTTAAGAAATCAGCCGTGACCGAGCCGATGGGAGCGTTCACTTGCGCGGAATTAATGGAGGGGGAGGTGGTGTCGGTTCCGATTCCGGTGTGCATGGGAAAGACGTAGTCATCATCCTCATCGGCGGTGAAAACAATCAGTTCGGAAGCCGCCGCAGCCGAAGGCTGGTCGAAAACAATGAAATAGATGAGCTTCCCCGTGAATTCCTGATCCGTGTCTTCGAAGGTGACCGTTCCGGTTATTTTTCCTCCCTGACCGAAAACCGAAGAAGTGGCGGTCTCGCCAAAGAGGCTGAAAGCGGAAAACAGGTCGTCTATCGAGGCGGCCGCGCCGAAGTCATAACCATCCGGGAAAGAGCCGATCATCACCAGGCTGCCGTCCGGCAGTATGTCTTCCTGGCTGTCTCGAAGGGCGCGCCCGGCCGGGCTGGAAGACGGATTGACGACAGTCGCCGTCAAAGATGCCGCTAAAAAAAGAACCAGCCACAGAGCCGCAAATTTTGTCATCGCTCTCATGGATCAGCCCTCGATTTTGATCCAGTCACCCGGAATGAGCTGGTAATCCATGAACCACTGTTCCGGGAAAACGCTCCCGGTGGCAAAATAGAGCCAGCCATAACCGGATTGATAAATCCACGGGTAAAAAGCCTCCGAGATCCATATCCATCCAATTGGCATATCGTAGAACCACCAGGCATCGCCTCCCGGTCCGGCGCAATACAGCCAGCCGTGGGAGTAATGATAAGCCCAAGGGAAAAAGGACACATCCACCCAGCCGAGTCCGTTCACCCATAAAAGGCTCCCGCCCACACCAGTGGAATGAGGAAAATAAGCCAAGGCCGGACTTGCCTGCAGCGGGGCAGTCTTCAGCAGGTTCCCGTCGAGACTTCCCAACTTAACATCAATGGGTTCCACATTGATGGAAACAGTCGCCGTCTCTATCCCAATGACGTGTTCGGGGAAAATATAAGAATCGTCGCTTGAAGTGAAGATAATCGCCTCCGTGGCCGTGCCAGTGTTTGGCCCGTTAAAAACCACCACATATATCGGGCGGTTGTTAAAGACCCGGGCGGCATTAAAATCGGCCACTGTGTAGGTTCCGAGGAGTTTGCCGGGATAGGTGTCAAAGGCCGAGTCCGTGGCGGCGTTATGAAAAAGAATCAGTCCCGAAGTGACATCGTCTATGGATGCGACCGCCCCGAAATCGAATCCATCTGGAAAAGATCCGATCTGGACCAGGTTGCCGTCGGGCATCACTTGCCCGGAGCTGTCCGCCAAAGATCGTCCAACGGGACTGGAGGACAAGGTTACTGTCGTCCCCCGGCAACGGAAAGCGGCCGAGTAGATAAAAAGAAATACGATAAAATAGCGAATGAATGCTTTTTTCATGTTTCAGTAAACAGGTTAGATTTTTTATTACGTTCGTGAATGAAAGCCTCAACTTTACTCAATGTTCTTTGATGGAAGGGCGCCGGACCGGATGAACAGTCCGGCGCCCCAATTTGGTTGATTATTTGGAAGTGATTATTTCTTAGCTCGGCGATAAACGGCCCCGGCCAAGGCCAGACAGCCGAAGATCAGGGCATAAGTGGCCGGCTCTGGAACCACCGACACCAGGTTCATGTTCCCGATGAAGCCAATCCCTCCAAAGGGATTGGCATAAGCTTGATTCAGGTCGTTGATGCTCCAGGTGACCTGGTCGTTGATGGGATCGCCCGTGAGTATCGGGAACACCTGGGAAGCCGCGTCATTGGTGAACAAGCCGACAGCGGTGGCTGACAGCGGGTCGGCGCTGTCGAAAACCAGAAAATAGGCCTGCTCGTTCTCTAAATCGGAAGCTTCGGCCACGGTCGTGCCAGTAAGTTTGCCAGGATTGCCGAAGACGGAATCGGTTCCTTCGTTAGAAAAGACCGTCATGGCTTCGATCAAGTCCGTGGCCCAATTAGGATTGAGTCCGGCGGTGGCTGGATCAAAGTTGTCGAAGGCTGCCGAATCGGCGATGCCTCCAACAACGACGGCGTCGCCGTCAGGCAGGGGAATCCCCTCGTAGAGAAAAGATTCCCCGTCAGGGGAGGAACTGAAGGTGACTTGCAGGTCCAGAGCCGAAGCGATAGAAACCAGGCCCAAGTTGACCGCAGCCAATAGTGCGAGTAGTTTTTTTAATTTCATGTTTTTTTCTCCTTTCAATCGGAAGCGATTTATTAGTCTACGTTGACCGGCACGACCGATGTCCACCAGTAATCGCCGGATTTGCGGTTGTATATGAACGACGAGCCGCCTTCGATGAGGACGTTGCCGGCCGGATTGAAACTGGAATCATACCAGCCCTCGAATCCGTCCAGCGGTTCGGCCTGGTAATACCAGTAAACCGCGCCCGCGCCGCCGGTGTAGATGGTGATCTCGTCCGCCAGGGCGATTTCCGTTCCCCCCAGCAGGCCGCTCTCCTTCAAGGCGCTCAGATCCAGGATGGTGCCCACGGGATTAACCGCGCCCACGACATTGTAACCGCTGCGGATGCGCACGTGGTTGTTGCGCGCCTCCACGCTGCCCGCGAACTTGAAGGACATGGGGTTCGGGTCCTTCCTTTTGTAGATCAATCCCTGCCCCAGAGGGATGGGATCGTCATCGCAGATATTCAGGAAGGAATCCACCCAGAAGGGGCCGATTTCCGGCGGACCGGCCGAATAAAACTTGAAATAGACTTTGATGTCCTTCGTGACCGGATCGAGGAACAAAACCTCGTCGGCCACGGCCACTTCGTCGCCCGTCAGGACATCGGTGGCGTTGGCGAAGAACTCGGCCAACGTCACGGTGCCCGGGGTGTCGGCGGCGGACGCCGGGTCGGTCATCGAAGGAGCGATGAAGGAGTAGGTCTGCGGATCCGCTCCGGCGCCGGCCACGTTGAAGGTCACATAACCGACGGGATCGGTCTTGTGGTCGCCGCTGCCGTCACTGTAGGCGAAGCGGAAGAATTCCCGCGTCTCATCCTTCAGCACGGGAACCACCAGACGGGTGTCGTCGCCGGCAATGGGATCGCCGTCATTGACCCAGGTGTCCAGATCGGTCGAATACTGGAGCTGGTAGTTGACGCCCGTCACCGAGTCGAATTCGAGATCGAGATGCGCGCCGGGGCCCTGGTCCTCGCCCAGCACCTCGATAGGAGGATTCAACACCTGGCTTAGCTTAGTCCAGCCGTCATACCACAGCGTCGGCGAGGCCGGATCGAAAGCCCCGATGTAGTTGGCGCTGGTGTCGAAGAAACCGTCGCCCGGCGGCATGGGCGCGCCAGCAGCGACGGGCACGGCCGCGGACGGCCGGGGATCGAGCGTCCCGTCCAGTTCCCGGCTGATATTGTTCAGAGCCGGTCCCGTGAAGACATTGTCATAAGCCGCGTTGCTGTAGAACTCCTCGGCGGGCGCGCCGCCGGTGATGTTTCCGGGGGCGTCGTTATTGGTGACCCAGCAGTTGACCGCCATGTTGCCCTCGAGCAGCAATCCCGTGCCGCTGTCCGGCGCGCCGATGTTGCTCTGGGTGTTGGAGTCAATCCGGAAGGCGCGGGCGTATTCCGTGAAGTAGGAATTGCGGTATTTGCCCACATTGTTCTCGCGCAGCCGGATCGCCTGCGAGCCGATGCCCTGGCCGCGGCCGATCATGGTCGCGTTAAACACGTTCGCGCCGCCCTGGAACGGCAGGTTCGGGTCGTTCATGAAGTCCTTTTCGGCCCCGTCGTTCTCCGCCCCGTGGTCGCCCGCATCGGTGCCGATGGAGGTTTCGACACAGAACCAGAACTGGCCCTTGCCCCGGAATCCCTGGTCCCAGTCGAAGTGGTCGTCGTTGCAGAATGCCCCCACCAAGTGGTGGGTGTTGACATTGCCGCCGAACCACTCGAAGGCGTCGTCTTTGTTGCCGAAGACTTCGACGTGGCTGATGGTCGTTCCTGCCCCCACGCCGCCCATGGTCAGGCCGTTGATCTCGTTGTTGGCTTCGAGAACGGAGCCGCCGTGGCGGATGGAGACGTACCTGAACACGCCGGAGTTGTCATTGTCGTCTTCGCCGCCATACATGGCCAGAGCCCCGTAGGAAGAAGGTATGCCCTCGATCACGGTCTCCAGCAGGCATGGATCCGGGGACGGGCAGGTGCCGTCGGGTGTGGAGTTCAGGCGGGCGCTTCCCAGGATGATGACACCGCCCCACAGGGAGATGTCCTCGATGCCAAGGTTGCTGTTCTCGTCGTGAACGTCCTGGATCTGGTCGAATTCGGAGGTGAAGACAATCGGATCCGCGATGGTGCCGTCGGCGTTGATGGTTGCCCCGCGGCACACAATCAGAGCGCTGGCATTGACGCCCACGCCGGTCTTGGCCTTGATGAGCGTGCCCGGAGCGATGGTCAGCGAGAAGCCCGGTTCCACGAAGACGAAACCGTCCAACACATAAGTGTCGGGCGGCGCCCAAGTGGTCGGGATCCCGTTGGCGCCATTGGTGACGTTATCGTCGATAACGATCACGGCGGCATTCAGGCCGAAGCCCAAGGCCGCGAACAGGATGGTTGTGAGTAGTATTCGTTTTGTTGTTTTCATCGTTATGGTTTAGGGTTCGAGAAAGAAAGCGTCAGAAATCATAGGACAGGCCGACGGAGAAGGCGCGGCCCTTGTCGTATTCGTTATAGGAGTATTTCTTTCCTCTCCACTCCTGGGTTTCACGGTATTTGGCATCGAGCAGGTTTTTGGCGGCGAACTTCAGATACAAGTCCGGCCACAGCCGCTGGCGGAAAATGAAATCCAAAGAATGCCGCGGCTGCTCGTAAACATCCGGCTCGTAACCGTAAGACACCTCGATCAGGCGCTTTCCGATGATGTTGTAAACCAGCGTGCCGACTGTGCCGGTGTTGAAATTCTCAAAACTGAAGTCGGCGTTGATGACAAAGGCGGATTGGCCCCACAAGTCGCGTTTGTCATCCAATTCGGGGAAGTGTTCCAGTTCCTCCTCCAGCACATCCATCTGCGACTCGATGCAGGCGAAATTGCCTCCGATCGTGAATATAAAATTCTTTTCAGAAGAGATGAATCCGAGTTCTTTGCGGGTCTCGAGTTCAACCCCATAAACTTTTCCACTGTCCACGTTCTCCCAGGTGAGACCGGGGCGGCCCTCGCCGAACACTCTCACCATTTCGATGGGCGCGTCCATTTCCTTGTAAAACAGGCCCACGGCCAGGATTTCGCGGGGGCTGAGGAACCATTCCCAGCGCAGGTCGCAGTTGGTTATTAAAGTGCGCTCCAAGTCCGGATTGCCTTGGACAAAATGCTTAACACCCTGGTCAAAAGTGCGGTAGGAGGCTTTTTCACGGAAGTTGGGCCGGGCCAGGGTCTTCGTCCAGGATGCCCGCAAATTCATCTTTTCAGTCAGCGCATAAACAAAATTGATTGAGGGCAGCGGGTCTTTATCATCGAGGTGTCCGGGACGTTTATTTGGATCGAGGGATATTACTTCCATATCCGCTTTTTCCATGCGGGCGCCGAAGATTGTGCGCATCTTTGACCACAAGGGCAGGTCGCACATCGCATAATACGCCTCAATGGTTTGCCGGCCGTCATAATCGTTTATGATTCCGGCGTCCTGCACATAGCGGTTGAATCTCCACCGGCCCGGCTGGGAATTTTCCCAGTTGATGCCGACATTTTCCGGAGCGAATAAGTTGTCCGTGTCTCCCCGGAACTCCACTCCGCTGTTGGCCTCGAATTCAAAAGCGCGTTCGCTGTAGGCACGGGTGGTCTCGACGGAAACAAAACCTGTTTTAACATTTGCCTTCAACCCGCTCCACTGGGGAAAGGGAATGGTCAAATCAACAGCGAATTCGTCATTGATTTCATCCATTTCGCGGAAGAAACGGGTTGGGGTCTGATCCTCCGAGGCGCGGATCCAATAGTAGTCCGTGTCAGGCATATATTGGAATCCAAAGGTGCGGTAATCCGGCTCGTCCTGCTCGCTGACGCTGCGACCCGCCCGCCAGTCAAATCCGATATCCCACAAATCTTCAAAGACATGCTCCCCTTTTATATAAATTGAAGAGATGGCGTTTTCCGTGTAATGAATATCAAACCAGTTATGCTCACCCTCCACATACTGCCAATAATTCCTGCGCCCGGGACCGCCGAAATAACGGCAGACGTCATTCGCGCTCTGGTTGTGAAAATATTTGGCCTTGAACTGGTGATTTTCGGAAGGTTTAAAAGACACGCTGGCCATCGCCCCCCATTGAACTTCCTGAGAC
>CAZYUX010000095.1:0-9545 GCA_964650745.1 uncultured Puniceicoccaceae bacterium | reverse complement strand
TGGTGTCGTCGAAGCGCAGGTTGCACAAGCCGCCGTATTCCCGCGCCATGCCGAAATCGAGGCAGATGGCCTTGGCGTGGCCGATGTGCAGGCAGCCATTGGGCTCGGGAGGGAAGCGGGTTTGCAGCCGCCCTTCGTTTTTGCCCGCTTTCAAGTCCTCTTCTATAATCTGGCGGATAAAGTGCTTGCCCGCGGCCGGCGGCTCCTCCACGGCCGGCGGGGCTTCTTTTTTGAGCTTTTTTTTTCTGGGCCGTTTGGATTGGCTCATGCAGTGTTTCCTCCTGGCTTGGCGATGGTGCAGTTTAAAGTGCGAAATTCAGAAAAGCCAAGCGCCAAATAACATCCGGAAGACGCGGGATTTCCCGTCAGGCCGCGGAGGCGGGGCGCTTCCGCGTTAAAACAGCTCCAACTGGCCGGAGTCTTCGCCGCGGGCTTCGGCCTGCCTGGATTTCTTGAGGCGCCGGCGCAGCAGGTTGTGGCTTGAATCGTCCGCCTCGAGTTTTTCCAGGATAAATCGGGCCCGTTCGACGACGCTTTGGGGCAGGCCCGCCAGGCGCGCCACCTGGATGCCGTAGCTGCGGTCAGAGGCGCCTTCGGACACTTGCCTCAGGAAGATGATTTCGTCGTTCCATTCTTTGACCGCCACGCAATAGTTGTGAACGCGCGGAAGCAGCCGGGCGAGCTGCGTCAACTCGTGATAGTGCGTGGCGAAGAGGGTGCGCGGACCGGAGGTTTTTTCTCCGTGCAGGCGCTCGGCTACCGCCCAGGCGATGCTCAGGCCGTCGTAAGTGCTGGTGCCCCGGCCGATTTCGTCAAGAATGATGAGGCTTTGTTCCGTGGCGTTATTGAGGATGTTGGCGGTCTCGTTCATTTCCACCATGAAGGTTGAATTGCCCCGGGCCAGATCGTCGCTGGCGCCGACGCGGGAGAAGATACGGTCCACCAGGCCGACGCGGCAGCGTTTGGCGGGCACCCACGCGCCGGTTTGAGCCATCAGGACGATGAGGGCCACTTGGCGGATGTAGGTGCTTTTGCCCGCCATGTTGGGGCCTGTGATGATGGCGATCTGTTTTTCCGGCGCGCTGAGCCGGGTATCGTTGGGGATAAAAGTCCGCACCCCCGCCAGGCCCATATCTTCTTTGCGGATTTGCTGCTCGATGACGGGGTGGCGGCCCTGATCGATGACGATGTCCCCCCCTTCATCGAGATCGGGCCGGCAGTAATCCCACTGCCGGGCCAGCTTGGCCCATCCAAGGAGCAGATCCAGTTCGGCCAGGGCGGCGGCGGCGGCCCCGAGGCCGGGGCTTTCTTCCAGCACCCGTTCCGCCAGCTGCTCGAACAGTTGCTCTTCCCTTGCCAGGATCTTCTCCTCGGCGTGAAGGATTTCTTTTTCTTTTTCCCTCAGTTCGGGAGTGTAGAAACGCTCCGAGTTGGTCAGCGTCTGTTTCCGCACATAGTCCCGCGGAACCAGGGAGAGATTCGCCTTGGTGACTTCGATGTAATAGCCGAAGGCCTGGTTATAGCGGATGCGGAGGTTTTTGATTCCGGTGCGGCCGCGCTCGCGCGCCTCGAGTTCCGCCAGCCAGTTTTTCGAGTTGCGGGCCATGTCGCGCAGCCGGCCGAGTTCCTCGTCGCAAGTGCCGCGGATGCAGCCGCCGTCCTCGAGCTTCCCCGGCAATTCCTCAACAAGAGCTTTTTCCAGTTGTTCCCGCAGTTCCGGAAAGTCCGCCAGCCGGCCTGCCAGATGAGACAAGGCGGGGCCTCCGAACTGGGCCAGTGTCCGCAGGATGGCGGGCAGTTGCCGGAGCGTGTCCCGCACGCCTCCCAGCTCGCGCGGGGCGCGCAGCCGGTTCTGCAGGCGGCCCAGGATGCGTCCGAGATCCCGGACACCCTTCAAGTATTCATGCAGTTCGGAGGCGCGGGAGGGAGCTTCAAGCAATTCTCCGACGCATTGATGCCGCCGCCGCAGCTCGTCCAGCCGCAGAGGCGGCGAGGCCAGCCAGCGTTCGAGCAGCCGCGATCCCGCCGCCGTCACGCCGCCGTCCATGGCCGCGATCAGCGAACCTTCGCGGGCGCGGCCGGCTGACCGGAATATCTCGAGGTTGCGCAATGTGGCCGGATCGAGCAGCAAGTTTTGGCGGCTGCTGTATTCGGCGATTTTGCGGACATTTTCCGGTTTCGCGCGGAGGTTCTCTTCGGCGTAAGACAGGCAGGCGCCCGCGGCGCCAAGGGCGGGATGTTTCCGGTCGAGGCCGAAACCTTCGAGGTTGAGCACGCCCAGCGTCTCCATGGCCAGCCGGGCGCCGTCTTCCTGGCGGAAATGACAATCCGGCAATTCATTGACGGGGCGGCTGTTCAGGAAAGGCTGGAATTCTTTCCGCCAGGCTTCCGCGCCCGAATCCTTTCCCCCTTCCCGCCAGCTCTCCCGCGGCACGACCAGTTCCCGGGGGTCGAGGGCCGTCAGCACCGGCAGCAGATTGAGAGGCGCGCTCTCGGAAGCGATTTGGAATTCGCCCGCCGTCAAATCAAGCCAGGCGGCGTGAAGGTTTCCCTTCCGCCAATCGAGCGCCATCAGGTAATTGTTTTTGCGGGCCTCGATATGACGGTCATCGAGAATCGTTCCCGGCGTGAGGATGCGGGTCAGGGCGCGCTTGACCAAGTGTCCCGGGCGCGGCTGTTCCACCTGGTCGCAGACAGCTACTTTTTTTCCCGCCGACAGCAGTTTTTGGATGTAAGCGTCCGCGGCGTGACAGGGGATGCCGGCCATGGGCGTGCCCTGGCGGCGGGTGAGAGTGATGCCCAGCCGCCGCGCCGCTTCGGCGGCATCCTCGTTGAACATCTCATAAAAATCGCCCAGCCGGAACAACAGAAGCGTGTTTGGGGGCAGACTCCGCCGCGCCTCCTGGTATTGACGCATCATCGGCGTCAGCTCTCTTGTGTTTTTCTTTTCCATGACGGCTTCCGGAGCGGTTCCGTGCCAGCCGGTATTGTTCATGGATAAGCCGCGGCCCTCCGCAAGTCCAGCATTGATAAAACCGCCGGCGGTTTTCGCCGCCGCCCGCGCGGTGTTTCGTCTCTCCTTTGCCTTTTATTTCTTCGCGTTTCGGGAGCACGGCTTTACGGGGACCGCGGTGATCCGTTTGCCACGGTTTAACCCGCCGCCATTTCCGCGCTTGCGGACGCGGATCCCGCGAGACGGTTGTAAATCCAGGAAAAAAGAGCTCCGCCGATTAGCCCGTCAAAAAATGCCCACGCAAAGCCGATGCAGCTTCCGGCAGGGGATATGCTGTAGCCTGGATAGAGCCGGGCAAACATGAGAGCATCGGGCTCCGAACCTTCCAAAAACAGGATCCACCATGTGATAAAGAAAAGACCCAGGCCCCAGAATATCCCGGCGGTTAATGCGAATGCTTTGATGTTGAGTTTCATATTCCGTCTCCTTGATGTTGTTGTTATGAGCGCGGCGGTATATCAGCAGGCATATGGAATCAGGACGTTTCGCGCGGGCAAGAATAATAGGCCCGGCATCCGGGTCTTTGTGTTATGCGCCTGCCGTTTCCCGGCCGGAACGGCTCATGGCGAGCCGGCGCAGATGGTCCTCGTCCCGGGACGGATTCCATAAAGTTTCCGCGAAGAGCGCCACGCCGGGTTGGATTTTCTCCTCGAACAACCCGTCCTCAACCAGCCCCAGCACGGTCATTCCGGCGGAATTGCATTCGAGGATTTCCCGGTAAAACCGGACGGCGAAAGGATAATTATTCATCCACAGGGCGTTCACTTCATCCCACTTGGCCTGCTTGCGGCGCAAACGTTCCCGGGTGAAAACGGGAGGGCGTTCTCCCAGCAGGAAAGGGCCGTGGCGCTCGAACTCATTTTCCCAGTCGAGGGTTGTCCAGCCCTTGGCCACCATGGCGAAAGGCGAGCCCGGGCGCAGCCGGGCGAGTTTTTTCGAATAGGCCAATGTGCGCCCGAAACTGTTCAGCTCCGGAGCGAAGTGCGGATCCTGCCCGGTGATTTCCGGCACCGGCGAGTAGGCGTAAGGTATCACGCCGGCGTCCTCCCAAACGATGGTGACGCGGGGGTCGAGGGCGCGGAATTCACCGCAATGGTCCAGGATGGAAGTGGCATGCAAACCGCACCAGATATTGAGGTTCGGCTGTTTCAAGAGGAGGGATCCCGCAATATCATTCACCATATCGCGCGCGATGCCGGCCAGCGGCCGCCCCCCGGTTTCAGTTTCACTGTGTTCCGTCAGAGTTTGAAAATAGAGGCCGTCCATATCCAGGTCCCGGTAATGTGTTTCGAATTCCCGGAGGACGGAGTTTTTGATTTTCCGCCGGTCCGCCGGATTGTCCAAGCGCAAATCCTCCCGCCCCCAGCCCCATGAAAATCCCAGGATGAGCTTGATGCCCCGTTTGCGCGCGCAATGGATGATTTCGCGGATGTTGACCGGGGGGCAATCGTTCCAGACAACTAATGTGTTCAATTTCAGCCGCGCCATGTTGTCGAGGAAGCGGCGGTAATCGTAGATGACATAACCCCATGTCCATATGCCCCGGTTTTCGACCCGCGGATATTCGCTTATTGAGAAATCATCCAGTGAATGGATCGCCTTGTCCCATCCGGCCTCGTTTCCCGGCAGCCGCCCCGCGACGCGCGCGGCGAAATCCGCCGCTCCATAAAGGACGCCCCGGGAATCTTTTCCCGCGACAACCACAAGCCGCCGATCTTTCCGCCGGGGAGACTCCACGCAGGCGACCGTGTATGCCTCTGGTTTGCCGGGGATGCGGATGCGGTCTTCATGAGTCAATTCCGCGATAATCCGGTTATTCTCCGGAGTTCCGGCGACAATCAGGTGGTTCTCATTGCCGGTGCTGGCTGAAGCGGGAGCAACTTCCAAAACATAGGGCAGGCCGTGCTGCGCCGCGCCGCACAACTCCCGCAAGGCGAACTGTTCGGCCCCTTCGTAAGAACCATAAACAACGGCCCATCTCGGGCCTTCATACCGGCGGCGCGCCATCTCTATTTGGCAATCGTCAGGCAGTAAATTTTCGCTTGGTTCGTTTGCGGGATTTCCACCGTGAGGCCCGTGTTCCGGAGTTTGGCGCCTTTCTCTTCGGCGGCGCCATCCGGGCAGTCAATGCCGGCCACCTGGTAAGTGGTTTCCGGGCGGAGGCCGCGGAGGCGGAAGGTCCGCCGGGAAATCATGCCGCCGAGGCGGAAGACGTAGAGCAAGCTTTCGTCTTTTTGAGGGTGTGTGAACTGAAAGGCGGCCCACCCGGAGCGGTCGCCAAGCGGGCGCGGAGGCGTCAATAAATGAGCGGACGCGTTTCTTAAAAAACCGCGCCATTGTTTGTAAAAACGGACGTGAAAGGCCAGCCGTTCCAAGGCTTCCTCCGGCAGACCGGCCAGGTCGCCGCTCAGGCCGAAAACCATGAGCAGACCCGCGCGGGCGGCGAAATCGGGAGTCACGCGCTCGGGATCGTCCCAGCCGTGGATGCGGGGTGTCATCACCCAGTCCGGCAAAATGCCGGCAGGGGCGTCTTCCCCGGCTTGCGCGGCGGCGGCGCGCAGGGATGGCATGGTCATCAGCCTTCCCGGCGGGAGCCGGAGGAGCGCGCCCTGGTAAATGCGCAGGACATCGAAGGGGTTGACGTTGTCGCTGAGAAAGTGCAGGTCATGGCAGCCGGCGGTGTTCAAGTCGGACCTCATGCCGCCGCTGGCGCAGCCTTCGAAAAAAGTGCCGG
Source organism: uncultured Puniceicoccaceae bacterium (assembly GCA_964650745.1). Classification (GTDB taxonomy): domain Bacteria; phylum Verrucomicrobiota; class Verrucomicrobiia; order Opitutales; family CAZYUX01; genus CAZYUX01. The sequence goes on along the minus strand of CAZYUX010000095.1, from coordinate 3,798 downwards.
GATATTCGCCGCGTATGCGGCCGAGCATGGCATACCATTCATGGTAATAGCCGGAGAACTCCGCGCCGGAGGGGTCGCATCCCAAGTCCACGCTGAAATCAATCTTGAACCAGCCAGGCTCATAAGTGTCGAGCAGGCGGCGGATTTCCCCGTATAAGTACTCGCGGGCGGCGGGGATTGACAGGTCGATGGGCCGGGCTCCCCAGCTGGGCAGAAACCATTCCGGATGCTCCCGCACGGCGGGCGATTGCGGAGCGAAATGTTCCGGCTCCATCCAAAGGCCGAACTTCAGGCCGGCGGCGCGGACTTCACCCGCAAAGTCTTTCATTTTTCCCCCGAAAGCGGCGCCTTCCTTTTCGCGCCAGTCGCCCGCCTGCTCGAACCATCCGCCTTCGCCCTGGCCGAACCAGCCGGCGTCAATGACAAACACTTCGCAGCCGGTTTTTTTTGCGGCGGCAAGCTGGCGGCGCAGGCGGGCCGGACTGAGGCTGTCAAAAATGTCCAGCCACGTGTTGTAGCACACTGGCGGCTCCCGGTGAGTTGTTGGACAGTGGTGCTGCAGGACATATTGATGAAATGCGGGAGCGGCGCGGCAGGGATTGCCTTCCGGCAGGGATTGAATGAGCAGTTCCGGGAGGCTGAAGGTTTCGCCGGGCTTCAGTTCGAGGCGGAAATCGCGCTCCGCCGGGCCGCACTCGATGATGACGTAGGGTTCGGAATCAATGGCCCAGACGGCTTGGCGCGTCCGCATCAGCCAGTTGCCCGTTGGCAGCAGATGGAAAGCGACACCGTCTCCGCCGCCGGACGGTTTCATGGCTAAATAAGGTGCGCAGCCGTGGCAGGTGCGGCCTCCCTGACAGGTGAGGGACAGGCCTTCATGGCCCAGCGCGCGCCATGCGCCCTGATTTTCGCGGGACCAGCGGCTGGACTGGCTGTGTATTTCATAACGTCCGGGAGTGAAGACAAACCGGCTGAGGCAGGAGAAAAGCGTGACGGGTTTCCGGCCGTTGTTCGTGATTTTATCCTTGCGGCTGCAGATGCCGGCGTCCGCGTCGAAACGCCAGCGGCTTTCAAAACGCAGCCCGTCCGGCTCCGACCGCGAAAGGCGGCATTCCGTTTCGCCGAACTCGCCGCTGGCGGGGGGCGGAAAGGGAGCTTCGAAACGGCCGTTGTTCGTTTTAACCGCCATCAAGCCGTGCGCGTGGGGCGCGGGGCCTTCTTCGCCGCGGTTGCCGCACCACAGGCCGAACAAGCGGCTCAGCCAGACGTTATCTTCCGTTTGAACAAAGCGTGCCGTCGGCGGGAAGGGCGGGGACGGGTACAGATATTCTTTTTCGATCATGGCCGTTCATTTCCGTCAGCCGTCCAGGGCCGGAATCATGTTTTCGCGCAGGGGGTGCTTCAAGGGCTTGTTGCACAGAAACGCTTCCAGGTCGTCCGCCAGCCAGGTGAGGATGCGGACAACGGACTCGATGAGGCCTCCGGCCCGGTGTGGCGTCAAATAAGCGTTGGGCAGCTTGCGCAGGGGGTGGCTTTTTTGGAGCGGCTCCTTGTCAAAGACATCAATGGCGGCGAACAGGTCATTTCGTTTCAGCCTTTGCACAAGCGCCCGCGTGTCCACCAGGGCGGCGCGGGCGACGTTCACGAAGATGGCGTTTGGCCGCATGGCGCTGATTTCACGGCGGCCCAGGAGGTGCCTGGTGGCCGGATTGGAAGCGGCGCAGAGTATGATGACGTCGGATTTTTTTAACAAGTCCGGCAGTGCCGCTTTGTGCGCGCCGTGGCGGCGCAGGATTTTCTCCGGGATGAAAGGGTCGTAAACCCGCAGGTGGCATTGAAAAGGGGAAAGCAATTCGGCCAGGCGCTGGCCGATGGCGCCGAAGCCGATGATCCCGGCGGCCCGGCCGGTGAGCTGGCGTTCCAGCGGGTTGATGTCGCCGGGCAGGGAGCGCACCCACGGTTCTTTGCCTTTGCGCATGGCGGCATGGTAGTCCGAGACGCGGCGCAGCAGGCTGAGGGCGAGAGTCAGGGCCATCTCCGCCACGGCGGAAGACCAGGCGTGTTTGGCGAGAGAAATGGTTTGCCCGCGGGCGAGGGCCGTGCGGGCGTCTTCCTGGCTGATGTCCAGGTGCCCGCGGAACCGCAGGTTGCGGGCATGGGCGAGGATTTCATCCGAGAGGGAAGGCCATGACCACATCAGGACGGCTTCCGCCCAAGCCAGGTCGGCGCGGATTTCTTCCGGAGTGTTGTGAGACCTCTGGCGGAGGCGTCCCAAACGGCGCAGACGGGAGAATACCGGTTTTAATTCCTTCTGGGTGAAGAAGTCCGGAGGAAGGTTGACGAGGATAGTGTGTTTTTTCATGAAAGTGCGGGGGGCCGGATCCCGGCGCGGGCTTCGGGTTTATTTTTCAATGGTGAAGTTGACGGCGCGGATGGCGGCGCGGCCCAGCTGGTCCTTGGCTTCGAAAACAAGGCTGTGCGGGCCGGGTTCGAGCTTGTCCAGGCGCAGGACGAAGGTTTCGCGGCGCGAGTCGAAGAGGCCGTCAAGGGGCTGAACGGTTTGGGGGCTGCCGCCGTCGAGGATGAAGGCGGCTTCGCCCAGAACGCTGAGGGTGTCGGCGGCTTCAAAGACGAGTTCCGCTGTGCTCCCGTTGATATCGATTTGTTTAAGAGCCAGTTCGGGGGGGGTGTTGTCAATCAGGAAGATCTCGCTTTCGCGGGAGCCGGTTAAGGCTTCGCCGGGCGGGTTGTCCGGGTTGTCGGCGGCTTGAACGCGCAGGCGGTAGTATCCTTCGGGCAGGCCTTTGGTGTTGATGGCCGCGACGGGATCCTCCAGTTTTTCGCGCAAAGAGACCCACTCGGCTTTTTGTTCCTGTTTAAGGCTGACAGTGTAAAGCAGGCTGTCGCCGTTGGGGTCGAAGGCGCGCCAAACCGCCGTGAAATAGCCGTGCTCGCCGGTGACGTTGAGCTTGGTGTGTTTTTTTGGGGGTTCCAGAAAGGTTTCCGGGGTTTGGGATTGCAGGATTTGTTCCAGGTTGAGGCGGGGATGTTTAGGCTCGATTTTTTGCGGTTCGGCGGCCAGGGGGAGCAGGCGGATTTCCCCGACCACGGGCGCCGCGTTTTGGATCTGATAAAAAATGGTGACCCGCCGCAAAGACGGCGCTGCCGCGGAACCGGCGGCGCGCAATGTTGCCTCGTATTGCAGGTAGCGGGCGGGGGGGCAGGAGATTTCGCCTTCGCCATGCTGGAGGGAGATTTCCGACCAGCCGCTCCAAGTGTCATCAGGATCGGGAGTGTTGCCGCTGCGGGCGCGGAAGGAAAGGCCCGAAACATCAGATCCCGCCCCCAGGGGCAGCAGGCGCCCCCACCGGGCGATTTGTTTGGCGTCGAGCGGGGCGGAGGTGTAAAGGCCTTTTTCGGCCGGCTGATTTTCCAGCCGGTATATCTTTCCGGGGTTGCTGGTGCACACGAGCAGCGCGCCTTCCGCGAGCGGGTCCGCCAGCAGCACGGAGACGGCCCCGCCGTTTTGCGTTTGCTGGAGCAGTTCCCATTCGCCTCGGTTTTTGACGCGGAAAATTTTGCCGCCGTCATTTGTGCCCGCCAGCAGGGTGTCCGCGCCGGCGCGCGCCAGGGAAAATATGCCGAACCGGGGAGCGGCCCAAAGCGTTTCCACAAAGCCGCCAGGGTCCATCAGATAGATTTTGCCCGCGCCTTTGGAGGCGTCATTGTTCCCGGACGGTGAAGAGGGATTTTCCGGTTTTTCTCCTTTTTCATGTTTCTGCGAGTTTTTCTTTTTAA
>CAZYUX010000094.1:0-9679 GCA_964650745.1 uncultured Puniceicoccaceae bacterium | reverse complement strand
GCCATACCATATCCGCTCTCGTGGAGAACAAGTTCGGTGTCCTGGCCCGGGTGGCCGGGATGTTCAGCGGGCGGGGGTTCAACATAGACACGCTCAATGTCGGCCCCACGCAGGATCCGCGGTTTTCCCGCATCACCGCGACCGTGATGGGGGACGACCAGCAGCTGGACCAGTGTATCAAGCAGCTGGGAAAACTTGTCGAAGTGCTCGAGGTGGCGGATTTGAAGAGGGGCGAATACGCTTCGCGCGAGCTGGTGATGGTGAAAGTCAAAGCCGGCCCTCGGGCGCGTTCGGAGGTTATTCAAATTTGCGACATTTTCCGGGCCAAGATCATTGATGTGGCTCCGGAGACCGTCATTGTCGAAGTGACTGGAGAGAATTCCAAGATCCAGGCTTTTCTCGAGCTGCTGGAGCCTTTCGGCATTCTCGAGATGGCGCGAACAGGGCGGGTTGCTTTGGAGCGCAAACATGTCGAGGCTCCGCCGGCCGCCGCTTCAGCGGTTTGACTACAGCCAGCCCGTCATTTGAGCGAGCAGGCGGGAGTATTCGGTGAACGCGGCCCAGGAGACGTCGGAGGGGACGCCGTGGTCGCAGCCGGGGATGTAGCCGCCGGAGCGGATGACGGGTTCGAGCCGTTGCATTTCCGTCTGTATCGCCGTGCCGCCTTTGGCGATGGCTCGCTTGTCCACTCCCATGCGCCAGGCCATGCTTTTGCCGTGGCGCTCCCGGCAGCGGGGCAGGTCGTTGTGGGCCGCGACTTCCATGGGACTGCACGCGTTGAGTCCCGACTCGATCCAGAGCGGAATCAGATCCTCGATGTAGCCGTCGCTGTCCAATTCGATGATGGGAACTCCCGCCTTCGCGGATTGGGCCGCCCAGTGTTTCCAACTGGGCTGGCAATATTCGCGGGTCATTTCGGGTGAGATCATGGACTTGGCTTTGTAGGCCATGTCTTCTTGTATGAGCAGCCGATCGAAAACAATGTCTCCCAGTATTCGCTCCAGCATTTTGGAGACGAAATCCTCCCAGAAACGGGCCATTTCCGCCACCAGGGCGGGGTCGTCGTGCATCAGGAAACAGAGGCCTTCGAAGCCGCACCACTCGCGCATCTGCCAGAACGGGCCGTTGACGGCAACGGTCAAGAGGTTGTCCCGCCCGGCATAAGCCTGGCAGCGCTCACGATAGCCGGCGGGGAACCGCGCCGGGTCCGCCGGGTCGTAGCGTTGTTTCATCTTTTCCCAGTCCCCCCTGTTTTCCACGGGGCACTTGAGCCAGCGGCGGGTCACGAAGTCCCGCGCCTGCCGCAGGTAAGTGACGTCGAATTCATCCGATATTTCGCAGACGTTGCCCTTCCAGTCCTGGACGACGAGTGTGCCCGGGCGGCGCTCAATGACTTTTTCTTCGAATCGGGGGCGCAGGCGGAAGTCCACTCCCAGGTTCATCCAGCGGTTTTTCGGGAAGCCGTAATCCATGCCCAGCGACTCGATCAGGAAATCGAAATAAGGCGCGCCTTCAGGCAAGCCTTGCCCGTGCCATACCTTCAGCGTGGACTCGCGGGGATGGCCCGGCTCGAACGGGATTTTATCCGGTGTCCCGAAAGTCAGGCAACTAATATAACGGTCGCGGTGAGTCATTGTTTATGATGAGGGCCGGATACGGCCCGCCGTTTCCTGTGTCAATGGAAAACGCCTGTGTCCGCTTATGATGAGACGCCGGTTACCGTGTAGCCATGGTCTTCGATCCTGTTTCGAACGGCGTCTGTGTCAAATTCACGCCCCGTTATTTCAGCCGTTCCTTTTTGAAGGCTGACGGCCGCGGCTTCGACGCCGGGGCAGGAGAGGGCGGCGTTTTTCACTGTTTCAACGCAGCCGGCGCAAGTCATTCCCTCGATGCGGAACACCGTTCCCGCGCCGGATGCCGGCTTTTCCGCCGCCTTGCGCCCGCTCCATATCGCGTAAGCGAGCAGCAGCAGCAATGCCGCTCCCGATAAATGCTGGATCCAGCTCATGCCCGCGGCGTGTTCATGCGGTTGCGCGCCCATGGGCGCGGTTGTGATAAAAACGTCGAAAAGAAAGCCCGCCGTCCAGGCTCCAAGGATAATCGCGGCCAGGTAAAAGGCCAGGGCTTTGCGTCCTAGCAGTGTTCCTAACGTGCTTAAAGTGGCGGCGTTGGTGGCGGGGCCCGCCACCAGGAAGATGAGCGCCGCTCCGGGTGTCAAACCGGCCTGGAGCAGCGCGAAGGCCAGCGGAATCGAGCCGGTCGCGCATACGTAGAGGGGAACCGACAGAGCCGTCACCGCCAGATAGGCCGTCCAGCGGGAAGCGGTGTATTGGGAAAAAAAGCTGTCCGGAACAGCGGCTCCCAGGATTCCGGCGAGCAGCAATCCGGCAAGCAGCGGCCAGGCGATTTCCCGCGGCAGTTCCACCAGTCCATAACGCAGCAGATCGGAGAAGGTTTTGCGCGGCTCATCCGCCGGTTCTCCGGCGTTGATGCCGGCGGCGGCGGGCGGGTTTTCATCTTTGACGAACAGATCCACCAGCAGTCCGGAAACCAGCCCCGTGATGACGGTGACGGCCACCCGCGCGGCGGTGAATACCGGCCCCAGCAGCGCGTAAGTGGCGAGGATGCTGTCCGCGCCCGTTTGGGGAGTCGAGGCCGCGAACGCCGCCGTGGCCCCTTTGCCCGCGCCTTTCCTGCGGATAAACGCCGCCAGAGGGATCACCCCGCAGGAGCACACCGGCAGCGGCACGCCCAGCAGCGTGGCCTTGAGAATCCCGCCCCATCCGGGCGTTCCCAGCGTCTTTTGAATGAAACGGGGGCTGAAAACGCCCTCGAGCAAACCGGCCAGGGCGAAGCCCAGCAGTAAATAGGGCGACATTTCTCCAACCAGCAGCCAGGTTTGATGGGAAAAGTTCAGGGCCATGTCCTTCATATCTTTTCATCTTGCGGTTTCCCCGCCATGCTATCAACAGGATAAGACCTGCGGGCGCGAAGCTTTATTCCGGCGGCATCGCGGGCCGCCATGCCGGGAGAACATGAGAAAGCGGCCGGAAAACCCGAAGGTGCCCGGTGGAGCGCGTTTTGCGGCGGCGGGATTAAGAATGCCGTCATTGGCATTTTCTGTTTGCCAACTCTTCCGCGCATGGTTCCATCAGTTGCAAAGCTGGAGACAGAGAGGGAAACGGCGCGTCCGGAAACTCTGGCCAGCGGCGGGACTCATTGGAATGGTGACAATGGCCGACAGCGCGTTTAGCGGAGTATTCGGGGGGCTGGCGGAGCCGGTCGTCCTCGCCAATGTTTTCGTCTATTTTAACCAGTCCAACATGGCGGGCAAGGTAATCGTCTTCGCCTTGCTCATTTTCAGCCTGCTTGCCTGGACGGTGATGGTGGGCAAGCACCGGGACTTGAAACGGTTGCGGGAGCTGAATTTAAGCTTCGAGAAACGGCTGGCCGACAGCCCGTCGGCATTGAATATGGATCCGGCGCTGTCCCGCGGCGCGCGCGGCCCTTACGCTATTTTAGCCCGGGAGGCTGGAGAGGCGTTTGCCCGGACAGGGCGTTTGAGCATGGTGGTGAACACCCTGCAGCGCGCGGTGGCCCAAGTCTGCATTGCTTACGAGTCGAAGATGGTGCTGCTGGGCTCGATTGTCACGGGCGCTCCGTTTCTGGGCCTGCTCGGGACGGTTTGGGGGGGGATGGACGCCTTCGGGGGCATCGGCGCGGGCGGGGCCGGGGCCAGCATTCAAACCCTGGCCCCTGGCGTGTCCGGCGCGCTGCTGACCACCGTGGCCGGTCTGCTGGTGGCGATTCCCTCCGTCTTCGGCTACAATTTCCTCTTGGCCCAAACGAAAACCATGGTGACGGAGCTGGAGAATTTCGCCGGCGCATTGGCTGACCGCATTGAACAGGAGGCGCAACAGGCCGGCGTTCAATGAATTCCTGATCCCGATTTCTGGAACTTGAAAAAAGAAACTCAAATGCCCCGGACTTTCCGCCGCCGGGAACGGCTCAGCGCCTTGTCGGAGATCAACGTCACACCCCTGATTGATCTCGCCTTTTCACTGCTCATCATCTTCATGATTACCGCTCCTTTGCTTGAGCAGACCATCGCCGTCAACCTGCCGGAGGAAACAGCCAAACCTCAAGCCGCAAAAGAAGAGCCGGTCCAAAACGTGTCCATAGACGGGCAAGGCGTCTATTACTGGAGCGGCCGGCCCGCCACTCTGGAGGAAATATCGGGGTTGCTGGAAGACCTGGCGGCCCGGCCGGACCCGCCCGTCATCCACCTGCGGGCGGACCGGGCCCTGCCGTATCAAAAAGTCATCAATTTAATAGACTTGATTCAACGCCACGAGTTGGTGCGGATATCCTTGGACACCCGGGCCCAATGAACGATGGGTATCCTGGACAAAAAAGCCTTCCGCTGGTCGCTGGCCGCTCACACGCTGGCATTGGGCGGGCTTTTTCTTTTCACGTCGTTTCGCTGGTTCAAGGAAAAAGAGCCGATCCCTCACGTCTTCGAACTGGTGTCTCCGCCCGCCGCGGTGGAAACGGAATCCGCTCCCCGGGCGCCGGAGCCCGAAATCCGGGACATGGAAACCGATTTTCCGAAACCCGGGAAGCGGAATCCGCAGCCCGATCGGCATCCGCAGCCGCGAAAAATAACCTTCGATGAGTTTAAAAAGAAACACGGGCCTCCGCCTGAGCCGCAATCCCCGCCGCAGGCCCCGCAGCCGGCCGTGAACGTCAAGGAGATTGACGTCAGCGGCATCCGCCAGGACCTGCGCGCCAGCTTGGCGGATGAGCGCACCCGGAAGCTCGTCGGCCGTATGTCCGCCGCCGAACAGGATGCTTTCGCCAGTTTCAAGAATGCCGTCAAAGAACAAATCAACCGCGCATGGAAGAAACCCGCGGTTTCATCCGGCCGGGAGCTTGAGGCGGTGGCCAGCTTTGTCGCGGCTCCCGGGCGGAGGATAAGCGAAGTGGAGATCGTCCGCTCCTCCGGCAATGAGGCCTTCGACGCCTCCGTGCGGGATGCTTTCGATAGCGCCGGGCCGATTGCCACCACCCCCAACGCCGCCGCCTACCGCCTGACCCTCACTTTCCGCATGGTGGAATAGTTGATGCATCCGCCGGCATATCATGCGCGGCTTCTTTATCCGGAAAATCAGACTTTTCGGCGCGCCCTCAAGGCGCATGCGGGAGCTGATTGGAGTTGCCATTCCGGCGGGCGGCGCGCAACCTGCGGATAACGGCCTCCAGAACCCGTGAAAGATTTTCCGAATATCGTTTTTGTCTTTGCCGACCAGTGGCGCCGCCACGCCGTCGGCTGCATGCATGCCGATCCCGTCCTGACGCCGCGCATGGACGGGTTTGCCCGGGAAGGTCTGCTGCACGAGAACGCCTTTTGCTGCAGCCCGATCTGCACGCCGAGCCGGGCATCCATCCTTTCCGGGCGGTATCCGCAAAGACTGGACATGATGCACAACTGGCTCCAGTTTCCGGCGGAAGTTCCCGGCATCGCGCCAATCCTGAACAACGCCGGTTACGAGACGGGATACATCGGCAAATGGCACCTCGACGCCTTTCAGGAGGGCGACCGCGAGAACGCATGGAACATCTACACCCCGCCGGGGCCGCGCCGGCTGGGATTCCGCCACTGGTATGCCCACGGCTGCAACCACAATCATTTCACGCTGAAATACATGAACACGGCGGGGGAGGTTTATGAGGGGAAAGGCTGGCAGGTTGACCACGAGACGGATCATGCCATCCGCTATTTGCGGAACGAGGGGGGCGCGATGCGGGCGGCGGAAAAACCGTTTTGCCTGTTTTTATCGTGGTCTCCGCCTCACACGATTGGGGCTGAAAAGCCTTTGCCGCCAACGGTTTCGGGGTGGCATTTCGGCGCGCCGGAACGTTTCGAGGCGCTCTACCGGCGGCCGGAGTTGCCGGCGCGCGGAAATGCCCGGGCCGATTATTTCCGGGAGGCCGCGCCGGGGTATTTCGGGGCGGTAACCTCGATGGATGAAAATTTCGGGCGGCTGCTCGACGCGCTGGAAGAATTTGGGCTGATCGGGGAAACAATCGTGGTTCTAACCTCCGACCACGGGGAAATGCTCGGCTCGCACGGGCAGATGACCAAGGACGTCTGGTTCGAGGAAAGCGTCGGCATTCCGTTTATCATCCGCTGGCCGGGGCATATCCCGGCAGGCCGCCGCAGTTCCGCGCTCTTCAGCACGATTGACATGCTGCCCTCGCTGCTGGGGCTGGCGGGCGTGGCGTATGACAAAGGTGTGGACGGCGCGGATTTTTCGGGCCATTGGCGGGGCGGGGAGGCCCCGGAACGGGAACATCTTTTTCTCGCGCACAACTGCGGTTCGCCCTATGAGAAACCGGGGATCGCGCCGGACTATCCGGAGGAACCGGGGCGCTACTGGCGGGCCGTTCGCGCGCCCCGGCATCTGTATGTGGCGGTGGAATGTTCCCCGGAAAGCCAGTATCACGACGTTCGGCGCTTCCGGCGGCCCTTCCCCGCGGGCGTGCACGAAGCGCTTTACGACCTCGATAACGATCCGGCGCAACTCCATCCAATCTATCCCGGCCAGCGCGGGGACGAGCCTATTCCGGTTTTCCGTGAAACCCTGCGCGGCTGGCTGCGCTCGATCGGGGACACGTTCTGGGAAGAGCGCGTCGAACCGCATGGGAATTTTCATGAAAACGGCGCGCGAGGCGTCCGGGGACTCCGCGGGCCTTGACGGGCAGCCCGGCTCCGGCGGGGCAGGCAGAGGCCGGAAATACGGGGATTATGGGGTTCCGGTCTGTTGCGTGCTTGCCAAGGGGAGGATTTTCCCCACAACAAGCGCCATGCAATACCGGAAATTCGGCAACACAGGCATCGAAGTGTCCGCCCTCGGGTTCGGGGCCATGCGCCTGCCCATGGACTCGGACAAGGACGGAAAAAGCGTCGTCAAAGAAGAAGAATCCATCGCCATGATCCACCGGGCGTTCGAGCTGGGCGTCAACTATATTGACACGGCGCACGGCTACTGCGAAGGGCAGAGCGAAATCATCGTGGGAAAAGCCGTCAAGCAGTGGAAGGGGCGCGTTTACGTGGCCACGAAAAACCCCACGTGGAGCCTTGAGAAACCGGGCGACTACCGGCGGTTCCTCGAAGAGCAGCTCGAGAAGCTGGACCTGGACTGTATTGACTTTTACCACAACCATGGCTTGGGAAAAACCACCTTCGAGGAGCGGATAAAAAAGCATCACGTCCTCGAGGAAGCCCAACAGGCCAAGGAAGAAGGGCTGATCCGCCACATTTCCTTCTCCTTCCACGACAAGCCGGAGGTGATGAAGGAGATTATTGACACGGGGATTTACGAATCGGTTCTGTGCCAATACAACCTGCTGGACCGGAGCAACGAGGAAGCCATGGCTTACGCGCGGGAGAAAGGGCTGGGCGTGGCGGTGATGGGGCCGGTCGGCGGCGGGCGGCTGGGTCTGCCTTCAAAAACCATCCAGGAAGCCATGCCGGGTGGCGAAGTCAAGGCCACTCCGGAAATCGCCCTGCGCTTCGTCCTGGCCAATCCGGACGTCTGCGTCGCCTGCTCCGGCATGAGCTCGATGCAAATGGCCGAGGACAACTGCGCTGTCGCCTCAAATGAAACACCCATGTCCGCGGAGGAACTCGCCACGCTCAAATCGGCCATGGAGGAAAGCAAGAAACTGGCCGAACTCTATTGCACCGGCTGCGGTTACTGCCAGCCCTGCCCGCACGAGGTCAACATCCCCAAAATCTTCGAGTTTATGAATTACCACCGTGTGTATCAGCTCACGGATTACGCGAGGGAGCATTACGCGAAAATCGGGAAGGCGGGCTGGCTGAAAGGCAAAAATGCCTCCGCCTGCGTTGAATGCGGCGAGTGCGAGCCGAAATGCCCCCAGAACATCGAAATCATCAAGCAACTCAAGGAATCCCATGCCGCGCTGGGTTAGTCCGTTTAACCGGCAGGCAAATTGAAAAACATGATTTTTCCGGAGAATTTTGTGTGGGGCGCGGCGACGTCGTCCTATCAGGTCGAAGGCGCGTGGAATGAGGATGGCAAAGGTCCGAGCAAGTGGGACGCCTTCGTGCTCATCCCCGGCAAGACCGTTAACGGCGAGACCGGCCAGGTTGCCTGCGATCACTATCACCGGCTGGAAGAGGACGTGGCCTTGATGAAGGAGCTGGGGCTGAAGGCCTACCGGTTTTCCATTTCGTGGCCGCGCGTCATCCCCGGCGGCGCGGGCGATGTGAATCCCAAGGGTCTGGAATTTTACGACAGGCTCATCAACCTGCTGCTGGAGAATGACATTATCCCCTTCGCGGGCTTGTATCACTGGGAGATGCCCCTGCGGCTGGAGATGACCCTGGGCGGCTGGCTGAATCCGGACGCGGTCAATTGGATTACGGATTACGCCCGCGTCTGTTTCGAGCGTTTCGGAGACCGGGTGAAGCGCTGGGCCACGCTCAACGAGCCGCACGCGGAGGCGCACTGCGGCTATCATTGGGGCGTGCATGCCCCGGGCCGGCAAGTGGATCCCGAACACGAGACATACCTGGCCGGATACCACATGCTCAAAGCCCACGGGCGCATCGCGGATTTATACCGCCGCGAATTTCAACCCCGCCAGAACGGCCGGATCGGCCTGGTCACCTCGACCCACTGGGCCGAACCGCTGCGCGACGATGACGAATGCCGGGAAGCGGCCCGGCGCTCCGTGGAATTCAACTACGGCTGGTTCGGGCATCCGGTTTTTTATGGCGACTATCCCGAGTGCATGCGCCGGCTCATGCCGCCGGACGCGCTGATTCCCCTGACGGACGAAGACAAGGCATTGCTCAAAGGCTCGGCGGACTGGATGGGGCTGAACCATTACCACACTGTTCTCGCCCGTCCGGCGGAGCGCCATCTCGAAGACGGCGGCGCGTTCATTCAGGAAGCCGGCATCATGGAATACAAGCCGGACACGGAGTTGCGGCGGCGTTTCGGCATCAACTGCGATCCGAACGGCTTGGAAAAGACGCTGTTGTGGATGCATGAAATGTATCCGGGCGTGCCGGTGTATGTCACCGAAAACGGTCTGGCGGACAAACAGACGGACGTCCATGCCCAGCTGTGTGATGATTTCCGCGCGCGGCACTATGACGGCTTCATCCGGGCCTGTGGCCGGGCCATGGAACAGGGGGCGGACGTGCGGGGATTCTTCGCCTGGTCGCTGATGGACAACTTCGAATGGGGCTCCGGTTACGGAAGCCGGTTCGGCCTCGTCCACGTGGACTATGAAACGCTCAAGCGCACCCCGAAAACCTCCGCCCGGTTCTACCGGGACGTTATCCGCCGCAATGGGCCGCCGCGCCAAGGCGGTTAGAAATCAGCTTGGAGCAAGGGTTGGCTGGAGCGGGATTTCTCAAACCCGGTTTTTATTGCCCCTCCTTCCTTTTTCCGCGGCAGATTGTCCGGCCCGAGCGGGGGCAGCAAGGCCTCCGGGAAGCCGCCGGAAGAGGCCTGAATTTTATCCTTGTTCCAGGCCAAACAAGTTTCACAATGTCTCGCGGCGGTTTCATTGCCGCCGCAACGGACAGCCGCTCAAATTCAAGCATTACTTGTCAAACACTGCAACCTCAATCAAGGAG
>CAZYUX010000093.1:0-9684 GCA_964650745.1 uncultured Puniceicoccaceae bacterium | reverse complement strand
GACGCGATGACCGACCTCGGCATCTCGGCCAATTGGGGCACGGGGCCGATAGCCCCCACGGAAACCCGGCCGCCGGGCTTGAGCACGCGGGCGATTTCCCGCCAGACCTGGCTTTTGTCCGGCGAAAGATTGATGACACAGTTGCTGATGATCACGTCCACGCTGGCGTTGGCCGCGGGCAGATGCTCGATCTCCCCAAGCCGGAATTCGACGTTGTCCAATCCCGACTGCTCCCGATACGCTTCAAGATTGCGTCGGGCTTTCGCAAGCATCTCCGGAGTCATGTCCACCCCGATGACGCGGCCGGACGGGCCGACTTTGGGCCCGGCGATAAACACATCAAAACCGCCGCCGCTGCCCAGGTCGAGCACGGTCTCGCCTTCGCGCAGCGAGGCCAGCGAGACCGGATTGCCGCACGACAGCCCCATGTTGGCGCCCTCGTGCAGGCCGGCCAAGTCGGCGGTGTCATATCCGATAGACTGGGCCAGCCGCGCCGGCGCGCCGCCCGGACCACCGGTGCCGCAGCAGGACGAAGGCCCGCAGCAGGAGGCGCTTTGTTTCGCGATTTTGCCGTATTCCTCGCGGATGACTGCCTTTGCGTCTGGCTTCGCGGCCTTGCCGCGCGCGCCGTCCATATCAGTCTGTTTCATAACTTCCGGTTTTATTTCTTTTGTTTTCATCGCGATCCGTTATTCAAGCGGCAAGCCAACCGTACAACCAGCCTGTTCCCGCCGCCATGACAATCACTAAAGAGACAAAAACGAAGGTTTTTTTCGCGCCTAAAACAGAGCGGATGACGAGCATGTTGGGGAGACTGAGGGCGGGGCCGGCGAGCAGCAGCGTAAGGGCCGGGCCCTGGCCCATGCCGTTGCCGGTCAGTCCTTGCAGGATGGGCACTTCAGTCAGTGTGGCGAAATACATGAACGCTCCCATAAAAGAGGCGAAGAAGTTAGCTTTCAGCGAGTTTCCACCGACCAGCCGGCTCACCCATTCGGAAGGAATCAATCCTTCTTGATCGGGTCTTCCCAGCAACAATCCCGCTATCAATACTCCCCAAAATAACAAAGGCAGGATTTGCTTGGCGAAGCCCCACGACTGGGCGAACCACTCGCCGTTCTCATCCTCCCGCCCGGCGGTAAGAACCGAAAGTCCGGCAACACCTAAACCAAACGCAATGGAAGGATGCTCCGGCCAAATCAAGGCCGCCAGCGTCACGGCAATGGACACGGCAGTTACTTTAACCCATGACAGTTGCCACCATGTTATTAAAACTGCCGCAAACAGCAGGCCAAACACTGCGGTAATGATCCACTTGGCGGTGAATATGGCGTGCCACAATCCTTGCGAGGATTCCGGCCGCCCCCAGTTGGCGAAGACCAAAACGCAGATCATGGCCGCGAAATAGAGCGATGTCTGCCACAGCGGGCGGTCCGCTTCACCGGCGCCGGAAAAACTTCCCCCGGACGTTCTTTCCGCGTCTTCGCGCCGGAAAATCCACTGCATCAACAGTCCAATTATAATGCTGAAGAGGACTGCCCCGACCGCCCGGGCCAGCCCCAGCTTCCAGCCTAACACGTTGGCGGTGAGGACAATGGCTAAGACGTTAATGGCTGGACCGGAATACAGAAACGCCGCCGCCGGCCCCAGGCCGGCCCCTTTTTTATAAATGCCGGCAAACAGCGGCAAGACCGTGCAGGAGCAAACCGCGAGGATGGTTCCGGAAACCGCCGCCACTCCGTATGCCGAAACTTTATTTGCCTTTGGGCCGAGATACTTCAAAACCGCGTTCTGGCTGATAAACACCGCTATGGCTCCGGCGATGAAAAAGGCGGGCAGCAAACAGAGAATGACGTGCTCGCGCGCATACCATTTAACCAGTTGAAGGGCTTCCATTATTGCCCTGTCGAAGCGCGGCTGTCCGGCCGGCAGGAAATAACAGGCCAGGAAGACGGCAGTGAATACCGCCAATTTTTTCCCTTCATCCTGAAGCCGGTTATTCATGGTTATTTGGCCTATATTGCAATTATAGCGGAAAAAATATCAGCCCTGCCTTCTGTTCCTTTGCACCGCTTCGAGGCATTCGAAGAAACCGGTGACGCAAGGAGCGGCCAGCCGGTAGAACACTTGTTTGCCGCGCTTTTCATCCGAAATCAGCCCGGCGTTTTTCAGGGCCGCCAGATGGCGCGAGACGGTGGAGATATCCAAGCCGATTTCCTCCCGCAGCTCGCATACACAGCGTTCGCCGGCGGCCAGACGGTCAACGATGTAAAGCCGGACCGGATGGCCCAGAGCCTTGCAGATGACAGCCCGGTTTTTGTAATCCCGGGGACTGGTGTTTCTTGTGGGCTTTGTCATATCAGCGGCAATAATTGCATATTTGGCTATATTTGCAAGCATTTTTCCGGGCGGCGGATTTCCTGCCGCGTTTCGCTTATTTGGCTTGCCAACGGAGAGGCCTTTGGCTTCAACCTGCCCAGCTTGCGGCTTCTTCCTCCCGCCCATGTCAAACCATCACATCCATACCGGTCATGCCTAAACGACAAGACATCCAAAAAGTCATGATTATCGGGTCCGGGCCGATTGTTATCGGCCAGGCCTGTGAATTCGACTACTCCGGCACCCAGGCCTGCAAGGCGCTGCGGAAACTCGGCTACGAGATCGTCCTGGTGAACTCGAATCCGGCCACCATCATGACCGACCCCGGCATGGCCGACGCCACCTATATCGAGCCGCTCGAAGTGGAATACCTGGCCGAAATCATCAAAAAAGAAAAACCGGACGGGCTGCTGCCCAACCTGGGGGGGCAAACGGGCCTCAACCTCTCATCGGAACTGGCCAGGCGCGGCATTTTGAAAGAGCACGGCGTGAAAGTCATCGGCGTCAACGTGGACGCCATCGAGCGCGGGGAAGACCGGCAGGTTTTCAAAGACACGATGGACAAGCTGGGCATCGAAACGCCCAAGAGCCAAATCGCCTCCACTGTTGATGAGGCTGAAAGGATCGCCGGCGAGCTGAATTACCCCGTGGTCGTCCGCCCCGCTTACTGCCTGGGCGGAACCGGCAGCGGCCTGGTTTACAACGTCGAAGAGCTGCGGGCCGTCGCCTCGCGCGGCCTGGCGGCCAGCATGGTTCACCAAGTCCTGATCGAAGAATCCGTCCTCGGGTGGGAAGAGCTCGAACTCGAGGTGGTGCGTGACGCCAAGAACCAGATGATCACGGTGTGCTTTATCGAGAACGTGGACGCGATGGGCGTGCACACGGGGGATTCCTACTGCACGGCGCCGATGCTGACCATCAGCGAAGACCTGCAGCAAAGGCTGCAAAAATACTCTTACGACATCGTCGAGGCCATCCAGGTTATTGGCGGCACGAACATCCAATTCGCCCACGACCCGGAAACCGGCCGCGTGGTGGTGATCGAGATCAATCCCCGCACCTCGCGCTCGTCGGCCCTGGCTTCAAAAGCCACCGGTTTTCCCATCGCTTTCATCTCTTCGCTGCTGGCGGGCGGCCTGACCCTCGACGAAATTCCTTACTGGCGCGAGGGCACACTGGAAAAATACACCCCTTGGGGCGACTACGTGGTCGTCAAGTTCGCCCGTTGGGCCTTTGAAAAGTTCGAAGGCGTTGAGGATAGGCTGGGCACGCAGATGCGGGCCGTGGGCGAAGTGATGAGCATCGGGAAAAATTACAAGGAAGCCTTTCAGAAATCCATCCGCTCCCTGGAACGGGGGCGTTACGGCCTGGGCTTCGCCAGGGATTTCAACCAAAAACCGCTGGATGAATTGTTGCGGATGCTCAACGAGCCCTCGAGCGAGCGGCAGTTTATCTTATACGAAGCTCTCCGCAAAGGGGCGGACATCCCCGCGCTTTGCGCCAAGACCCATATCAAGCCCTGGTTTCTCGAACAGATGAAAGAGATGGTTGAACTGGAAGAAGCGCTGCTCCGGCACAAAGGGCAAAAACCGCCGGACGATCTGCTGGCGCAATCCAAAAAAGACGGTTTCGCGGACCGCTACCTGGCGCAAATTCTCGGCATCAAGGAATCGGACATCCGCGAACGGCGCAAGGAACTGGGTGTCATTGAGGCGTGGGACGCCGTGCCCGTCAGCGGCGTCGAAAACGCCGCATACTATTACTCAACCTATTGCGCGGAAGACAAAGTAAAGATCAGCGAGGCGAAAAAAGTCATGGTCCTCGGGGGAGGGCCAAACCGCATCGGCCAAGGCATCGAATTCGACTACTGCTGTGTCCACGCCGCATTCGCTCTGCGGGATCTGGGCTATGAGTCCATCATGGTCAACTGCAATCCCGAAACGGTTTCCACCGACTACGACACCTCTGACAAACTCTATTTCGAGCCGCTGACAGTGGAAGACGTGCTCTCGATTTACGAGAAGGAGAGGCCCATTGGGGCCGTGGTGCAATTCGGGGGCCAGACGCCCCTGAACATCGCCGGCGAGCTGGAAGCCAACGGCGTCAAAATCCTCGGCACATCGCCGGAGACGATTGACCTGGCGGAAGACCGGGACCGTTTCCGCCGGCTCATGCGCCAGATGAACATTCCCCAGCCGGACTCGGATATGGCCGGCAGCGTCGGGGATGCGGTCAAAATCGCCCGGGCCATTGGATACCCCCTGATCGTCAGGCCTTCCTATGTCCTGGGCGGGCGGGCGATGGAAGTGGTTTACAACGAAACCATGCTGCTGGAATATGCCGGGCGGGCGGTCGAAGTTTCCCCGGAACGCCCCATTCTTATCGAGCAGTTCCTCGAAGACGCCATCGAGTCTGAGGCTGACGCCATCGCCGACGGGCGAAACGCCTTCGTCCCCGCCGTGATGGAGCACATCGAGCTTGCCGGCGTGCATTCCGGAGACTCGGCCTGTGTGATTCCTCCAGTCAGCATCCCGCGCGAACACATCGAAATCATCGGGGAATACACGCGCAAAATCGCGGTCGAATTGAAAGTCACGGGGCTGATGAACATCCAATACGCCATCGCCAACGGCCAGGTTTATATCCTGGAAGCCAACCCGCGGGCCAGCCGCACCGTGCCGCTGGTCAGCAAAGTCTGCAACATCCCAATGGCCCGGCTGGCCATGCGGGTGATGATGGGCGAAAGCCTGGACGAACTCGGCCTGGCCCGGCGGCCCATCCCCCATTTCGGCGTCAAGGAAGCCGTCTTTCCCTTCAACATGCTGCCGGAGGTGGACCCCCTGCTGGGGCCGGAAATGCGCTCGACGGGAGAAGTGCTCGGAATGGCGGAAAATCCTGGCCTGGCCTTTTACAAAGCGCAGGAAGCCGCCAAACAAAAACTCCCCCGGCAAGGAACCGTCCTCATTACCGTGGCCGACAAAGATAAAACGAACGCCCTCGGCGCGGCCCGGAGTTTCCACGAGATGGGATTTGAAATTTTGGCCACTAAAGGCACCCGGAGGTTTCTTTCCGAACATGGCATCCCGGCCGGATTGATACTCAAAATGAACGAAGGCCGCCCCAACATTCCCGACGCCATCAAGAATGGGGACATTCAGCTGGTCGTCAACACGCCAAGAGGCAGTTTGGGGGCGACGGACGACGCTTACATCCGCCAAGCCGCCATCAAGCACAAAGTCCCGTATATCACCACCACCGCCGCCGCCTTCGCCGCCGCCAGGGGCATCGCCGCCTGGCGCGAAGAGCGCGGTGAAGTCAAAAGCCTCCAGGATTACCACGCCGGTATCTTTTAACCGGTCTTTTTTTTGAAGCTCGGCCGCATGATGCGATTATGATTCTCGGCGACATTCCCTGCCCTCTGGACCCGGAAAAACTGGCCCCGGCGCTCCACGTGGAACGCGAGGGGGAGGACTACGCTGACTTGCGACGGCTGGCGGAACAAGCCGCCGCTGTTGTCCGGCCCAAAGCCCTCGTGCGGAAAGTGGCGGCCGGATGCGGAGACGCGGGCGAAATCTTCCTCGATGATGTCACCTTCCACAGCGGCCTGCTCTGGCTGCGGTTGAAGGACCTGGACCGGGCTTTCGCCTTCATCGCGACTTGCGGGACCGAACTGGATGAGCAAATACAAACGGGTGACAATTTTCTATGGGACTACTGGCGGGATGAAATCAAACAGGCGGCCCTGAACGCCGCCGCTGCCAGGTTGCGCGCGCACTTGAAAAGCCACTACGGGTTGAAGAACATTTGCTCGATGAACCCCGGATCCGCCGACCGGGAGGTTTGGCCCCTCGAACAGCAAAAACAGCTTTTCTCTCTGTTTGGTGATGTCGAGCGGCTCATCGGCGTGACACTGACCAGGGAATGCCTGATGATCCCCAACAAAACCGTCTCCGGCGTCTTCTTCGAGTCGGAAAGCAGCCATGTCAACTGCGCGGTCTGCGCGCGGGCGGAATGCCCCAGCCGGAGCGCTCCGCATGATCCCTCCATACTCGCCTCTCTGCGCCATCGCTGAAAGGATTTTGCCTCTCCACTTGATGCGTCATGGATCCTGTCACTCAAGGGCTGCTGGGGGCGGTAACATGCCAGGCCTTGGCGCGGAAAAGCGAATCGCGGCGGGCCGCGCTGGCGGGCGCGCTGGCGGGCACCATCGCCGACCTGGACGTTCTCATCCGTTCCGCCGAAGACCCTTTGTTGTTCCTGGAATACCACCGCCACTTCACGCACACGCTGGCTTTCATTC
The DNA here is from genome assembly GCA_964650745.1 of uncultured Puniceicoccaceae bacterium. Classification (GTDB taxonomy): domain Bacteria; phylum Verrucomicrobiota; class Verrucomicrobiia; order Opitutales; family CAZYUX01; genus CAZYUX01. Next base: position 3,008 of record CAZYUX010000093.1, on the reverse strand, counting down.
CGCTGATGGCGGCGGCGGCCGCTGCTGTTGTGTGGCCGCTCCTGCGGCGGCGCATGAGTTTCCGCCGGATATTCCTTTTTGCGCTGGCGGCGCACACCGCCCATATCCTTCTGGATGCCTGCACGAGTTACGGCACCCCTTTGCTTTGGCCTTTTTCGAACCGGAGAATCGCGTGGGATATCATCTCGATTATAGATCCCGTCTTCACCTTCTGCCTGTTTTTCTTTTTCCTCTTCGTGCTGACAGGCGGAAGGCGGACGACGGCTCGGGCGGGTCTTGCCTTCTCGTTGATTTACCTTGGGCTGGGTGTCGCGCAGCGTGAACGGGCCGAAGGGATTATGCGGGAACTGGCGCAGGAACGCGGCCAGGACATCGCGCGTTTCCGGATCATGCCCAGCATCGGCAACATTATCCTGTGGCGGTGCCTTTACCAAACCGGGGAAGGGCTGCAAGCGGACGCCGTCCGGACAGGTTTTTTAAGCGCGCCCGTGATATACCGCGGCCCGGCCCGCCCGCATTTCAACCCGGAGCAACCGGCCGTCTTGCCCGCGGATTCGACGGCGGCCCGCGACCTGCGCCGCTTCCAGCACTTCGCGGACGGCTGGCTGATTCTCATGCAAAAAGAGCCTTTGACGGCGGGCGACGCGCGTTATTCGTTGCTGCCTCACCAGATGCGGCCATTATGGGGCGTCCAGGCGGATCTCCGGCAACCCCAACGCCATGTCCGGCATTTGCATTTTCAGCGGGGAACGGACAAGGAAAAGCGGGTTTTTATGGATATGCTGCTGGGGCGGCCTTTGCCGTGCCGCAGCGATTAATCCTTGTTGCGGGGCAGCTGGACAACGAATTTCGCCCCTTCACCGGGATTGCTGACACACCAGACCTTGCCGTCAATAATTGTCACCAGATTTTTGACGATGGACAAACCCAAACCGGCGGAAACCTCCTCCGAAGCCGGCTGGATGGAAAAGCGCTTGAATTTGGTGAAAAGTTCCGCCTGGTCGGCTTCGCTGATTCCCGGCCCCTGGTCCCGCACTTCACACAACAAGCAAGCATCATCGGCCTTTAGAAGGACGTTAATGGCTTTGCCCTCCGGAGAGTATTGAACGGCATTGGCTATCAAATTGTCCAGGATTTGCAGGATAAACCCCTGGTCGGACATCAGCGTGGGATCGTCAACTTGTTTTTCAAAAACGATTTTTACGTTTTTTCCGGCGGCTTTTTCACGGTGGGTGTCAATGACGAAGCGGGCGATACGCTCGAAGTTGCACAGAGTGAAGCTGCGTTTGCGCTCCCCTTTTTCAATTTCGCTGGCGTCAATGATATCTTTCATCAGGGCCACGATCTGATTGGCGGCCTCGATCACCATGTCCAGGTACCGCTGGACATCCGCCGGCTGGGGATCGGGGCCGGATTTCACCATTTCGGTGAACCGGATGATGCGCCCGATGGGGTCTTTCATGTCTTGGGTGACGAGGCCCATGAACTTGTTGCGCTCATCGCTCAGGTCCTTCAGGCTGCGGTAGGCGTCCCGCAACGCCTCCTGCGAGCGCTTCAACTGCAGGTGGGTGTTGATGCGGGCCAGCAGCTCCGCTTTGTCATAGGGCTTGGTGACGAAGTCCACCGCCCCCAGGCCCAGGGACTTGGAAGGGGCCTGCCGATCGGTGTTGGCCGTGACCACGATAACCGGAATGTCTTTGGTCCGCTCCTGGGACCGGAGGATTTCGCAAACCTGGAAGCCGTCCATTTGGGGCATCATCAAGTCCAGCAGGATGAGGTCCGGCTTGACTTTTCCGATGTCGTCAAGGGCTTCTTGGCCGCCGGACACGCCGCGCACTTGGAAGCCCGCGCTCTCCAGCATCTTGCGCAGGATCTTGATATTGATTTCCTTGTCATCCACGACAAGGACTACTGACTGGGCGGTTTCGAGTGTGGAAATCATTATTCAACAAATAACAAGCTTCTTATTGCCCCGGTTTGGATTCCAAAGTCAACGCCAAATTTGCGGCCGGCGAACTTGGAACCGCGCCCGGCCAGCATTAAAATGACAGGATGACTTTCCGCCGCCGGTTTTAAAAGCGCGTGAGTCCCGGCTCTTGCCGCGGGTGAAAACAAGGGCGGGGAGAGCGCAAGCGGGCGTTTTCAAGCCGCGCCCATGAGACCGCCGGGCCGGGTCTGGCAAATATCAAGACAATGGAGAAAAGACCGGCGCTGGATCTCGAAAGGGGCGCATTCACCGTTGGTTTGCTCTTCCAAAATCATGCCGGCGATGAGCAGATAAAGGTTGTCCAATTCCTGCTCAAAGCCGGAGCCGTCGCCGGGAAAGCGCATCTTGATTTCCGGATTTGGCGCGCCGCCGGACACGCATTTAGCCGCGGTTCTCATCTCATGTTTCGTAATCGGATGGATGCGCCAACTCTTTAAAACAATCCATGCGGAAGCCGTTTTTAATGATTTATTTAAAGGTTCCGGTTCCGCCGGGACGGCGGGCGTTTTTTGGCTTGCTCCTCCCGCGGCGCCTTCAATGCTGAACGCCTGAAAAGACGATGACACATGGACGAATTGGAATGCTTTTAATCTGGAGCCTGGCCGCGGTCATCAGCGCGCTGGCGGACGCCAAGGGCGTTGATCCCAAAAACCTTCTGGGCTTCTGGACCGTGCCGGCCAGGGAGGATAACACGGCTTTCGTTGTCATTAAAAGCGGCGGTGACGCCTCACGGTTCTGGTCCGCAAAAGGGGAAAACCAATTGGAGAAAGGCCGGTGGGCGGCGGAAGACGGCAATTTAACTGTCACTTGGCCCGGCGGCGGGCGCTACATTTTCACCCGGGTCAAAGAAGACGTCCAAGTGGTGATATTCCAGCCATCCGCGGCGCTGAAATCCGCTGCCGGCCGCGCCGTTGCGGCCCGGAAGATTAAGCGGGAAAACGTAGGCCAGCTGACAACCCGGCCCGAAACACGCCCGCCGCCGCCCGCCCGCACCGTGCCGCGGGGGCGGCGGAGCCGGCGA
>CAZYUX010000092.1:0-9715 GCA_964650745.1 uncultured Puniceicoccaceae bacterium | reverse complement strand
GCGGAAGTGGATCGGCATAGATATTACCCACCTCGCGGTCTCGCTCATCCAGGCGCGGCTGCGGGACATGTTCGACCTGAAGCCGAAGGCGGACTACCAGGTTGTCGGTGTGCCGGAGGACGAAGCGAGCGCGTGGGCTTTGGCGGAGCGGGACCGGTTCGAGTTCCAGAAATGGGCCGTCAGCCTCGTCCCCAACGCTTATCCGACCGAAAGCAAGACCGCCGACAAGGGCATAGACGGGCGGGTCAATTTCACCGAGGTGGATGAGAAGAAAAAGACAGTCAGCCGGAAAGTCGTCATCCAGGTCAAAAGCGGGAAGCTGACGGCGTCGGCGGTGCGGGATTTCCGGGGCGTCATCGAGCGCGAGAAAGCGGCACTGGGCCTGTTCATTTCGCTTGAGCCCCCGAGTGAGCAAATGCGCGTCGAAGCCGGGAGCATGGGCTTTTACGAAACGATGTGGGGCGGGCGAAAAGTCCAGCGCTACCAGATCCAGACCGTGGCGGAACTGCTGGCCGGGAAATCTTTTGACATCCCCCAAAGTGGCGGCGCCGGAACCCATGGCATCGCCCGCGCACCGCGTCAGAAAAAGAAAGATGAGCAACGGGAGCTGGATCTGTAGTCATTAACAAGGGGAATGACTTACCCATATTCAAAGGAGCGAATCAAGGAGTTCCTGCAAAAGCCGAAAGTAATTGCAGGAGAGATGGAACTGAAATTTAAAGATTCTGGCAAAAGCGGAAAATCCAAAATCGCAGATCGCCGGGTTGAATTCGTGGACGGCCCTTGGATCTACGCCAAGGTGATAATCTGCGCGGGCCGTGTGGATGATCCGCATACCTTTAAAGCAGCATTGATTTTAGAAAATGGACGCGTTCGCGGCATTGATTATTCGGAAATTGAGCGAAGAATGCGTTACAAAATAAGAATACCAAAAGGATGGCATGAAAACCTTATTGATCCTAACCTTGCCGGTTCGGATGAAGACTCCAACAGACACGAGATCCTGACGGATTTTGCCCCGTCGGATTTGATTGATTTCGCCAAAAAAGTCAGTAAACTCTGGAGTATAGACCTAAAACTTGAAGAGGAGTTGCTTTGAATAAATCATCCGCCCAGTTATCTCCGGACTTGTGCCGCAAAGCCCTCCAGCGTTTCTGGCAGGAACAACTGGCCATCGAAGAAACTGCGGAAGGCCTTGTTATGGCGTTGCCCGTGTCCTATCCTGACGGATGGCAGGTCATTGTTCATGCTGAAAAGCTCGCTCCCGCCCAAGCCGTGCTCACCGACCGGGGCCGGACTCTCGGCTGGTTGTTTGAAGAAGGGGTGTCTTTAGAGCGGCCCGACAGCCGGGCTTATGCGTTATTCGAAAAGCGCAAAAGCGCTTACGGGCTGGAACAGACCGGCCTGGAACTGCAAAAACCCGTCAAGCTTCCTCTGTCGGGCGCGGATGTCCAATTGTTTGCTGACGGCTTAATCAGCGTCGCATATCTGTGTTACCGGGCCGAACCTGCCGCTCCTCCCTGCAACGCGGCGGCTGCGGGAGTCCAACGTTTTCTCGAAGCCCATAAAATCAAAGCCAAACGGCATCATCAGTTGGAGGGCAAGATTGAAAAGAAAATCGAAGTGGATTTTTACGTTGAGAACGGCTCTGCCTCCGCTATCGTGGCTGTTAAGCGGACCCGCCGCTTGATAGATTCAATGGAACAGTGGGCGTGGCGGTGGACCGATCTGCGTCGTAAGCATCCCGAAATCAAACGGGCGATGGTTTATGATCCAGATCAGCAACAATGGGATGAAACTTCCATGGCCATCGGCGACGCAGTGTGTCACGTTTTTTGCCCCTATTTTGATACAGATAGATTAAGTTCTTTGCTGCTCCGGAACCAAGTGTGTGCTTAACGCCGTCATGGGCGGGCGGAAGACAGTGGTGGTGAATGATTTGATGCAGCGGGGCTGCCGGTATGAGCTGACGGAGCCGCCGGGTAAAAACTTCCATCCGGAGTTCAAGCCGGAACTGACTCCGAAGGAGATGCTGGCGCTGGGGGTGTTCGGCGGAAAGTATATGACGGATTGCCGGGACGAGTTTCCCGCCTCGTGGTTCCGGCACGCCAAGCTTTGCCCGGAGCGGCACGACCCGGAGATGAATTTTTTCAAAGTCAACGCCAGTCAGCCCTTGTCCGAATGGCGGCGGAAGGGTTGGATCAACGAGGAGCACGACCCCCGCGGGTGGTTCCAGTGGTATTGCCGCTACTACATGGGGCGGCGGCTGCCGGAAGAGGACGTGCGGCAAATAAAGCGCTGGAAGGCAATCAAACGGCACGTGGCGGCGGTCCGCAAAAACTGCCGTCCGCGCGACTGGAACTGCCGCCGCAAACAGCGCCAGGCTGTCCTTCACTGGGCTTACGACAGCCGGAAGATATAGAAAATGATTCCGGCGGCGGTGATACGGCACGGGAAAGAGCGGCGGAGCAAGTGCACGCTCGAGCCGCTTCGGGGGCGGCGTGATGTCCGGTTTTACGAGGCAAAGAGGGATTTCCATTTTGACGCTTCCGGGTATATCCTGCTGGCGGTGGACGGGGAGGTCCTGACACGCAAGGACGCCGGGAAACCGCTGCTGATACTGGACGCGGCGTGGCGCTATCTGCCGCAACTGGAGGCTTGCCTTGAAGGTGATCCGCCGCGGCGCTCGCTGCCTCCGGAAGCGAAGACGGCTTACCCGCGAACGAGCAAGGTTTTCGACGATCCGCCCGGCGGTTTGGCCTCGGTCGAGGCGCTTTACCTGGCCAAACGCATCCTCGGCCAGGACGATCCCTCGCTGCTGGACCGTTATCTCTGGAAGGACGCCTTTTTGGCGGGTCTGCCATCCATATGAGAATGGGCTTTGCGCCATGACCGGCCGGTCCGGATGGCCGGACAGACAAAAGATTCCGGCGGTTCGAAGCCCTCCAATACCATTACAGGCGGATCCTCATTGCGGATTCGCCGGCGGTTAAACGCACCACCTGCCCGGAGGACGCGAATTCCATTTCCTCACCTTCCAGAAGGCGGTAGGTGACTTGACCCGTTTTCACCTCGACGGCGAGCCGGCGGCCCCGGTGAACGATTTGAAATCCGTAGCCCCGCCAGTTATCGGGCAACATCGGCGCGAACCGCAAGCCCTCCGGCTCATCCCGCATTCCGGCGAAGCCGTTTACCACCGCCATCCACGTCCCTCCCAGGCAGGCCGAATGCACGCCCCCGCCGGTGTTGTTCTTGAAGTCGTTGAGGTCCATCCGGGCGCTTTGGCGAAAATAACGCCAGGCGTCCTCCTCCCGCCCGGTCTCGGCGGCGAGGATGGCGTGCATGCAGGCCGACAAGGAGGACCCGTGGCAGGTGCGCGGCTCGTAAAACTCGTAGTTGGCCCGCTTGATTTCCGGAGAGAACTGATGCCCTTGCACAAACATCAAGAGCACGACGTCGGCCTGTTTGGCCACTTGCAGCCGCCACAGGTTCAGCGGATGCATCATCTCGCGGATGTCTGTATTTTGCGGGATCATCTCCATGTCCGCCGGCTCGAGGTTCAGGAAGGAGTCGTCCTGGGCGTGGATGCCCCATTCCTCGTCGAAAGGAATATACATGGCATCCGCCGCCCGCCGCCAAAATGCCGGTTCGTCTTCCTTGAGGCCGATTTTTTCAACCAAGCGCGTGAACCGGTCCGGTGTTTCTTCTTTCATGCGCCCGCAAACTTCCGCGGCATAGCGGAAGTGCCACTGGGTCATGACATTGGTGTAGCAGTTGTTGTTCACGCCGCAGGCGTATTCATCGGGTCCGCAGACGGAGTTGATGCGGAACCGGTTGCCCCGGCGCGGCACGAATCCCCCCAAGTCCGCCAGAAACCGCGAAGTCTCGAACAGGATTTCCGCGCCGTAATCATAGAGAAATTCCTGGTCGCCGGTCTGCCTGACGTAACGGTCAATCGCGAAGGCGATGGCGTTGAGCAAATGGTATTCGGCGGTAGCCGCTTCGAAAACCACCCCGCATTCCTCGCCGGATATCGAGTTCCAGGAGTAGAGCGCTCCCGGCCCTCCCATCTGCCGGGCGCGCTCCCGGGCCCGGTCCAGCAAATTATAACGGTACATCAGCAGCGAACGCACGAGCCGCGGCTCAGTGTAGAGCGCTTGCGGCGCGATATACATCTCGGTGTCCCAAAAGACGTGGCCGCAATACTTGTCGCCCGTCAAACTGTTGGCGCCAATGCTTCGGGTGTCATTTTCTGGATGGCTTTGCCGCAGGTGAAAGAGCGTCCAGCGCGCGGCCTGCTGATCCGCCGCCGGGCCGTCAATCCGGATGTCCGCCTTTTTCCAGTAACCGGCCCAGAAGTCTTCCTGCTGGCGCAGCAGCGGCCCGAAACCTTCCCGGCGGCTCTTCACGGCCGCGGCCGCGGCGCGGGCCGCCAGTTCTCCGGCGGGCGTCTCCACGCTGGTATGGACGCCAAGGTGTTTCTCCAGCGCCACCGGCCGGCCTGCCGCCGCCCGGATTTCGCAAACGTGAACCAGGCAATTATCCTCCCATTTGCTGTGTTTGAAAAACTCCGCGCTCTTGTCGTGCCGGAAATCGTGCGCCACTGCCATGCCAACCTGAAAAGGGCCGTTGCGGGCCTTGAGCAGCGCCGAATCCGCCTCTTGGCCGCGTTCCACTTTTAATATTTCGATTTGAGGCCCGGGAAGCGCCTTGCTCTCCGCTTGCAGGCGGACTTTGCTTTCAATTGTGATAACGCAGTCATCCAAAGGTGTCACTTCGTAACGCAAGGCGGCGCGGTGCCGGAGTGTCATACTTGCCAGCCGCCAGGTCTTCACCGCCACCCGGCGCCCGTTGGGGCTTTTCCAGACAAAGGAGCGCCGCAGAAAGCCTTTCTGAAGGTTGAGCGAACGCCGGTGCGCGGAAATTTCTCCCGTGAACGGGCTGAATGGAACATCGTCCACGCGCAGATTCACGACGCCCCAATCCCCCCAGTTGAGCATGGCGTGCAGGCTCTCCGGATAACCGGGGAATTTCCAGATGTGCTCGTAAGGTTTGTAACCATAAAGGCCGTTAAGAAAAAGCGCCGGATATGAATGGTTCCGTGTCCGCTCGTCTTCCTCTTCGAGCGATCCCCTCCAGCCGATCAAGCCGTTGGACAGCGCGAAAACCGTCTCCCAATAAGCCAAACGGCGGGGGCGGATTTCCGTCTCGGTCACGGCCCAAGGTTCCGCGGGCATCGGCTGGGGCCGGCCCGTGTCGAGCAGGGCTTGGACGTCAATCTCCTCGTATGTTTCGACGATTTCCGGGGCGTTGGGCAATTGTTCCGGCTTTCCCACGCCGATGCACTTCATGCCGGCGGCCAGCCCGGCCTCGATGCCCGAGGCGGCGTCCTCGAAAACGAGACAGTGAAAGGGTGGCACGCGCAGCCGGTCCGCTCCCAGAAGAAAAATCTGCGGGTCGGGTTTGGCGCGGGTCAGGTCGTTCCCTGTCACCACCGTTCCGAAGCAATCCTCCAGTTCCAGCGCCTTGAGGACGGTCAGGGCATTGCGGCTCGACGAGCACAGGCCCAGCTTGACGCCTTCGGCCCGGAGTTTTTCCAGAAACGCCACCACCCCCGGATACAGGTCCTCTCCGCTGACGTTTCGCAGCGTCTCGGCGTAGTAGCGGTTCTTGCGTGCCGCCAGCTCCTCTTTTTCCGCCGGGGAAATCTCCACCTTGTTGTGGTCCAGGATGACCTGCAAGGATGCCATGCGGGGAATGCCCCGGCAGGCATGGTTAATTTCCCAGTCGAACTCCCAGTCCTGCTCGCCGGCCAGCCGCTTCCACGCCTGGTAATGATACTTGTCGGTGAAGGCGACGACCCCGTCCAGATCGAAAAGGACCGCCCGGATATGATGTTTTCTCGCCGGCATAACCGCCCGTTGACAAAGACTCTCAACCCCCGCCGGTCAACGCCAAAGCGAAGCAGCCGTTACGAAAAGACCGGGAAGGCCGTCATGAAACTCCGCGAAAAACCTGACAGCGGGAATCACGGAACAACCGGAAGCGCGGCGGCGCGCCCCCCTCCATTTTCGCGGAAGCTCCATAAACAGAGCCATTGACAGAAAGGGAAGGACGGGCATCTTCTAACAGTGTGAGAAATTTGACGCGGCTCCTTCGCAACCCGGTAAGGAAAACCATTATGATTGAAGCAACGGTCCTTTTGAAGCGCAAACCGGGCATGAGCCGGGAAACTTCTAACACCCGGCGACCGGACGAGCGCGCCAAGCCGCCGGAGAACGCATCATGAGCGATAAGCCGAAAATCTGTGTGGCTGGCGCATGCAATATTGACTTAATCAGTTATGTGCCCCGTTTGCCGGCCATGGGAGAAACTCTGCACGGCAACAAATTCCGCATGGGATTCGGCGGCAAAGGCGCCAATCAAGCCGTCATGGCGGCCAAACTCGGCGCGGAAGTCACCATGATCGCCAAACTCGGCAAGGACCCTTTCGGGGAGAACATGCTGGCCAACTTTAAATCACTGGGTATTGACTCCGCGCACATTCATTTTACAAGCCGGGCCTTTTCCGGTGTGGCTCCGATAGCGGTGGATCCCGAAGGGCGAAACTCCATCATCATTGTCACCGGCGCGAACGATCTGCTCACCGCAGAAGAAGTCGAGGCGGCCCGTCCGGCGGTTGCCGCGAGCGGGGCCATGGTGTGCCAGCTTGAAATCCCGCTTGAAATCAGCCTGAAAGCCCTCGCCGTGGCGCGGGAGGAAGGAGTTTTGACTATCTTCAATCCCGCGCCCGCGCGGGAAGCCCTTCCGGATAAACTCTACCGGATCAGCGATGTGTTATGCCCGAATGAAAGCGAGACCGCGCTTCTGACCGGCATGCCGGTGGAAACGGATGAACAGGCGGAAAAAGCGGCGCGAGAGCTGCTGGCGCGGGGCGCGAAAACGGTCATCCTGACTTTGGGAAAACGCGGCGCGCTGATTGTGGACCGGGGCTCCGCCCGGCGCGTGCCGGCGGAAAAAGTCAAAGCGGTGGATTCCACTGGAGCCGGGGATTCCTTTGTGGGCAGTTTGGCCTTTTTTATGGCGCGCAAAACGCCGCTGGATGATGCCGTCCGGCGCTCCTGCCGCATCGCCACCCGGTCGGTTCTGAAGGCGGGCGCCCAAAGCTCATTTCCAGCCGCTGCCGAGATGGACGGCATATTGTAACGGGCGGACAAACCGGTTCGGCGGGTTTTCTTCCAGCGCTCATATGACTAATTTGCAAAACGTTTGCCGCGGGGCGGGCCGGAACGGGAGGTTTTTGGATGCGGCCTTCGCCGGTTTCCAGAGCCGGACTTGACGGAACAGCCGGTTTATGCTTAATCAGCCATAATTTCATTATTGCAATTATTCAATTAGGGTTGCCGAAAATAAGATGAGCCGCGTCCTGATCGTTGATGATGACAGCAAAATGCGCGAAAGCGTCCGCGCCCTCCTCGAGGAGAGCGGCTGTCAGGTGGCGGAAGCCCGGGACGGCAAAGAGGCCTTGAAACAACTCGAGCGAAACGCCTTCGATCTGGTCATCACCGATATTTACATGCCGGAAATGAATGGCTTGGAGATGGTCAAACAAGTGCGCGAAAAATATCCGCGCACTAAACTGATCGTCATTTCCGGAGGGGGAGAAATTGAAGCCCGGCAAGCCCTGACCCAGGCGTTTCTTCTGGGCGCCGACCGCGTCTTCACCAAGCCTTTCAGCCTCAAGGAGGTCATCCACGCGGTAAAAGCGCTGGCCGAATAGGCCGGCGGGTCAGGCCTCCGGCTTTTTTGCCGTCATGCAAAACAGAAAGGAATAGAAATGCGCGCCGAAAAATTGAACTTGATCGTAATCATCGCGGACACGACGCGGGCCGATTACCTCGGCTGCTACGGGAGTGATTGGGTGAAAACGCCGCATCTCGACCGGCTGGCGAGGGAGGGAACCCTGTTCGAAAACTGTTACGCCGACGGCCTGCCGACGATCCCCGAGCGGCGGGTCTTTTTCACCGGCAAGAGCATCATCCCCATGAGTCAACACGGGGGCTGGAAACAGCTCGATGAAGAGGAGATCACGCTGGCGGAAGTGGCGCGGGACCACGGCTGCACAACGGCGTTTATCGCCGACACTTATCACTATTACCGGCCCGGTCTGGCAAATTTCCACCGGGGATTCGACGCCTGGGAGGTCATCCGCGGCCAGGAGGGCGATCCATGGCAGAGCGGCCCCAAGGATAAATTCAACCCCCGTGACTACATCCCCGAACACCACTGGAGCGAGCCATACGACCGGCGCATCCGCCAGTATCTGATGAATACCCAGGACGTGCGCACCGAGGACGACTACTTTTGCGCCCGCACCTTCCGCCATTCCATGACCTGGATCGAGCGCAACACCGGCTCCCAGCCGTTCATGCTCTGGATTGACACCTTCGACCCTCATGAGCCGTGGGACGCCCCCCAGCGCTTCCGCAAGATGTACCGGGACGAATATCCCATCGAGAATTACTTCTTCGGCTACGGCATAAACACCTCCCAAGTGCGCGAAGAGGACTACCCGGTTCTGCGCGCCTTATATGCGGCCGAGCTGTCGTTCGTGGACATGTGGATCGGGCGGCTGCATCAGCGCCTGGAGGACTTGGGGCTTTTGGAAAACACGGTCATCGTCTTCAGCACGGATCACGGCACCCACATCGGCGAACAGGGCTGCGTCCAAAAGACACCCGCGCTGTTAAACTCCTGCGTGGCCCGGCTGCCCCTCATCGTCCGGCATCCCGATTCTCAATTCGCCGGGAAACGGATCAAGGAACTGGTCAGCTCGGTGGACTTCATGCCGGCGTTTCTGGACTTCATGGGGATCGCGCCGGATGCCGAGTATGAGCGGCCCGCCGACCACCACCGCGGCCTGGCCCCCCGGCCGAAGGAAAAGCTGAACCTCGACGGGGAAAACTTCTGGGACTTGGCCGCCGGCAAGAAAAAGAAAATTCATGACCATGTGATTACGGAATTCGGCGCGTTCGCTTCCGTGAGGAATAACAAGTGGCATTACTTCCAGCACACCGCAGGCGACAACCCCGGCAAAGGTCCAGCCCTCTACGACCTGCAAAACGATCCCGGCGAACAAAAGAACGTCTTCGCCGAACACCCTGAAACGGTCAACGAACTCCGGGGTCTCCTCGAACAAAAGCTCGGATACACCATCCCGCCGGTGTGATTTCCTGAATAACCGCACGGGAACGGTCAGCCGTGGGCGAGGGTGAGGACTTTGACTTCGGCCAGGGGGCGGCTGTCCAGAATGACTTGGGCGCATTCGTTGAGCGTGGCGCCGGTGGTGATGACGTCGTCCACCAAAATATAGCGGCGGGAGTTGAACCGGGCTTGCGGACGCGGGGTAAAAGCGCCGCGGACGTTATCGCGGCGCTGTTCGCGGGTCAGGCGGGTTTGCGTGGGAGTGTCTTTGACACGCCGGAGGAGGTTTTCCAGGGGAACGCCGGTTTCGGCGGCGAAACACTCGGCGAGCAGCACGCTTTGGTTGTATCCCCGCTCGCGCTGCCGGCGGGGGTGCAGGGGCACGGGAACGAGGACCGCTTCCGCCGCATACTCGGCCAGGCCGCTCGTCCGCCGGACCAGCCGCCGCACGTCCTCCAGCAGGTAAAGCGCCTGCCGGTATTTCAAAGCGTGAATATAACGCGCGCCCGCG
>CAZYUX010000091.1:0-9741 GCA_964650745.1 uncultured Puniceicoccaceae bacterium | reverse complement strand
GGCACTATAACATCAATTTTTTTACCCACATACTTTCCAAGCTCTTTAATCGCTACTGCTAATCGTTCTTTCTCTGTATAAATGGATTTATTTAAACCAAAACCCTCCATCTCCTTCAACGCTTCTGGAGTCCGGGGAGCAATTGAACCCATTAGAAAAGGACATATCGGCAAACCAGCGCAGCAGCTCCATGCGCGAGCCGTCTTCTCCTTGCATATAAAAAGGCCGTTCGGCTTCAACAAGCGCGCCCTGAATTCCCGCCGCCGCCTGCCGCATGTCGCGGTAGCTGGTGAACAGGGCCATCGTTCCGCCCTCAACCCGCAAGGCGCAGCCGGCAATCATCTCCGCCAAGTAGTTCCAGTCCAGCCGGGATTCTTCTTTTGTGGGCGCCGGAGCATCCGTGGTGATGAAAACGCGGAGATTATTCTCGTAATCGAACGGTGATGTTGTTATTAGAATTTCAGCGTCATCCGCGCCGGTTTTGGCGACAAATGAATCCATCGCCGGGCCTTCCGCCAGCGTGGCGCTGGTCAGGAGCACGGAAGTGCGGCGGCGGAAAAGGTTATCGCGCAGAAACGGAGCGACATCAAGAGGCGCGGAACGCAGAACGGCGCCGCGCCCGCGCTTGCCCATCCGTTCGGCCCAATAAACCTGTTCCTCTCCGGCCAAGCGCAGGCACTCCTGAATGCCGTTGTGATAAGCGTTCAAGCGTTCCTTTTGGTCGAGCATTTCGTTGCGCGCCGGTTCGTCCTCGATTCTGTCGGCCAAAGTTGCCACCTTGTCGCGCAGGCTCCGCAAGTCCGGGATCAGCGAAGCCTCCATCCAGCCTTCCTCTCGCAGGCGGACGACTTCACGGGCGGCCAAAATGTTCCGGCTCACTTCCGCGAAAAAGACCTCCGCCCGCTTCAGCGCGTCTTCCACCTGCCGGCGGTCGGATGCCGTTCCATGCCGGGCCAGCAGGCCTTTGCGCCGCTTGGGGTGATAGAGTTTCATCAACAGCCGGTTCAATCCGTAAGAACTGATGTGCAGGCCGGTGTGTTCGGTGGCCACCGCGGGCACGGTGTGGGCTTCGTCGAGGATGACGAAATCGTGCGGAAAAAGCACGCCGGGAACCTTGCCCGCCGGCCCCGCTCCCGCCCCCAGCAGAGAAAAGAGCAGGCTGTGGTTGACGATGATCAGGCTGGCCTGCCGCAGACGGACCCGCGCCTTCTGGTAAAAACAGTTTTCCGGATCGCACTGCCTGGGGTTGCAGGCCGCGGAATCGGCGTTGACCCAATCCCAAATATCCGGCGCGGGCAGCGGAAACAATTCATGACGCAGCCCTTCTTTTGTTTCCAAAGCCCACTGGGCGAGGCGCCGCAGCTCGTCCTGTTCCGCGCTGGGGAAAAGTTCCGCTTTCAAAGCCATGGCCTGGGCCAGGCGCGTCCCGCATAAGTAGTTGCCGCGCCCCGCCAGCAATGCGGCGCGGAAATCATCGTATTCCTTCAATTCCGCAACGGCCGCAAAGAGCTTCCGGCACAATGGCAGATCCTTCTTTTCGAGCTGCTCCTGCAAAGCGATCGTGTGGGTGGAAACGACGGCCTGCCGCCCCGTCTCGGCCGCGTGCATGAGGGCGGGAACCAGATACGCCAGGCTCTTCCCCACGCCCGTCCCGGCCTCGCAGAGCAAAGGCTTGTCCGCGGCGAAAGCCCGGGCCGCCGCCGCCGCCATCTCGAGCTGCTGCGGCCGGTGCTCCAAACCCAGCGCCGCCAGCCAGCCGTCCTTCGCGAAAACTTTTTCCGTCAAACCGGCAACCGGCGCCGTCTCTCCCTCTCCCGCGTATGGTTCGTTAAGCCGGATCACGCCCCATATAAATCCGGATCCTTCCCCGCCCGGCAAGCAAAACCGCGCGCGCGGCCCTAACCCAGATAAACAAGCACGTCCTGCTTGGCGTTGTTAAATTGAAGCTGCAAGTAGAATCCCCAGTCCCGGCCGTCCAGCAGGAAATTGAACCATCCGTCCTTGGCCCGCCGGTGGCGCCACTTCTTTTCCTTCACTTTCTTGCCTTCGGGGCCGTAAATAACAGCGCGCACTTCAAGTTCCGCCTCCTTTTTCACCCCGCGCAGCAGGACTTCCCCGAAAGCGGTCCGGTGGTCCACCCGCCAGTCGCGGACGACGTCCTTGCCGTCATAGATGATGTCCACCACGGCGGTGTGCTCCTGGAGTTTGTTGGCGAAGGAGCCGTCGCCATGAAAAATAAACTCGTGCGTCACCGGCGGCGGCGGTTTTTCTTCGTCTTTGCCGCCACCGGCGGCGGCTGCCGCCATGCCGAAAATAAAGATAATAATAATAGTGAGGCGGGAAAGCAGTTTCATGGCATCATCTCCGGTCAGGGTTAATCTTTAGAAAACGCGCTGCGCGGATTAAAAGAAACCGGAAACCGCAAAGTCAAGACAATTCGCGGATTTTCGGCGGGAGAACCGCCCGGGACCTTATCCCTTTGCCGACTGGAACCCTGGTTCAGGGACCGGCGAGTTTGAGCAGGCCTTCGGCAGACGGGACGTCCTTTATGATTTGAGAGGGGTCGGGACCGACGCCAACGTAACGCAGGTTGGGCGGCTCGGCCGGGCGGAACCCGTCCCGGCAGGCAACGTCGAGGATGCTCCGGACCATCACCGCGATATACCGCTTCGCGTTGCCGGGCAAATCCGCGAACCGCCGAACCTGGCTGATGTCCTCGCTCCAGCCGGGCAGTTGAATATAGACCGGCTGAAGTTCCTTCCGCTCGGCGTCCATCCGGGGAACTCCGCAGTGTGTCGCGCCCCTCTTGTCCCGGTAGCCGGTGCAAATGAGCAACTCGCCCCCTTGCCAGTCCCCGCTGTAGGTCAAAGCGTCCAGCTTGTTGATCATCAAGTCGTGGAACCCGCCGTAGCGCAACGCGTCGCCTTTCTCGACGGCGTCACACCAGCCGACCATGCGCTGCCGGCCCGTGGCCGTGCCGTATTCCAGCTTCTTCAGCTTTTCGGCCAGCGGGTGCGTGTCCGGCATTTGCGTCAGAAACACGTGCGTGCCTACTTTGGTGTCGTAGGCCTTGCTCACGCCGACGACATGCGCCGGCTGAAAGGGTATGCCCAGCGACGAAAACATCTCCGGCACATAGGTGTGCGAAGCCGTGACGTTGGGCGGAAAACCCTGGCGCTTGTCCAGCCAGAATGACTGGCCGAATTCGGCGATGACGTATTTGCCGCCGCTCATGGCCGCGAGGATCTCCTCGCGCAGGCTGCCGATGCGATCCGCCAGGGCCGCGCCCGCCCGCCAATAAGTTTCAACCACGGCGTCCATATCGAGGGTGAACGGCTCCCGGCCCTTGAACCGCCGGAAATCAAACTCCTCCTCCGGCAAAGCCCCGGCTTCGATGGTCCCGGCGTTGGCGCGGGTTTCGGCCTCCGTCAGCTTGTCGAAAAAACTCTCCCACGCTTCCGGAGTCACTTTGCAGACGTATTGAATCACGTCCAAAGCCCGTTCGAGGCGCGGCAGGAACTTGCGGACAAAGGCGTCCTTGCCGCCGGTTTTGAATTCGCCGTAGTGAACCGGCCACTGGCTGACTTCGTCGGCGAAGGCCGGTGTGATGCCCCGGCCCGTCGTGCCCCGCCGCGGCTCCCCGAGGATATTCACGCGGTAATCCTCCCACGCGAAATCAAGGAGGCGGTGCCCGAGGTCGCTGACCTGCGCGCGCTCGTCAATGAGCAGACGGGAGAGCGCCTCATGCCCCTCGGTTTGGATATAGGCGGCCTCCCAGTGAAACTTCCGGGGGTCGGCCACCACCCCCGCGCCGATGCCCAGGCGCGGCACTTGCGGGTCGGCCGCTCCGGCGGGGAAGAGGTTGAGCTTCAACCCGGCGACCGTGTGTCCGGAGTTGGCCCCGCCGTTGATTTTCGCCACGGCGGCCAGGCAGGCGGGATCGCCCGTGCTTTGGCGAAGCTCGGCCGCCATTTCCGGGATCAGCCGGCCCTTCCCCTCGTCCCCCATGCTGATCCCCACTCCGGCGATCAAGTTGCTTTTAAGTGGAACTAAAGCCATGATATCCTGTGTTTGCGTCCGCCCCCGCGCGCCGCGGGAGCCTGAAAAACCTAAAATGGAAAACTCCTGCCGGACTTTCAATGAAAAAGCGCGCCGGCGGGCTGGGGGAGGCGGTTTCGCGGCAGATCACGGTTCAATCCCGATGCCTTCAGACAGTTGATGACCCGGGATTCTTCCGTTCCGCTTTTCAGCGGGATGGTGAGGCGCTTCCAGCCGCCTTTCTCATATTATTCTGAACTGCGGGCCAGGCGGAAACCGAGGCTGCCGTGGGTGACGGACGGGTTGCTGAAGTGGCGGGACGCGCATCGCGCGTAGATGGCGTAATAGACCCAACCCCCGCCCCGGAATACGCGGTAGGAGCCGGAGTCAGGCCCTGCAGGGTCAGGTCCCGGTGAAATGTCATAGTAATTGCTGTCCCACCGGTCCCAGCACCACTCCCAGACATTCCCCGCCATGTCGTATAGCCCATACCCATTGGCCGCAAAGGAACCCACCGGACTGGTGCAGGGAGAAACGCCATCATCGTAATCGGGATGCCAGCCCCTCGTCGCACTCACATCATAGGAATAATCCGAATCGCTGTAATAGTTGGCGTCGTTATGCGTGATGGTGTCGCCCCAGGGGAAGCGCTGGCCCGCCAATCCGCCCCGGGCCGCCTTCTCCCATTCGGCTTCCGTCGGCAGCCGGTAGCCGTTGTTACTGAAATTGCAGGTCCAGTCGGAAAGATTGTAACACGGCTGCAAGCCCTCCATCTCGCTCTTGTAGTTGGCATACGCCGCCGAGCCATACCAGCTAACTTCGACACAGGGGTAATTCTCCTTGCCGGAGTCCACCGTAAAAGTTCCGCCGCTGAAACTCAGCTGGCAGTCACTGTCATCCAAATCCAGCAATTCCTGCGCATTGCCTGTGTTATTTTGGACGGTGAAGGCGGTAGCGGTCACCTTGCCGTTGTCGTAGGCCCACTGCATGACTTCCCGCATCTGCTCGTTCGTCACTTCGGTCACACCCATGTGAAAGGCGCTGACATAAACCGTATGCACCGGCAGTTCATCGCTATGTCCTTCATTGAAACTATCCCCCATCTGAAACTCCCCGGCAGGGATGAGGGCGAAGCCTTCGGGGATTTCATTTGGAAATTGGCCGCGCCATTGAACCTCGCCGGTATTGAAGTTGAGGAACCAGCCTTTGGAACCTTTGTAATAGAAGAGCCAGGCCTGGCCGGTGTGGCTCCAGAGGAAGGGGTAAACGGTGTCCCGGGTCCAGAGCCAGCCCATCGCGGGGTGCCAGAACCAGACGCTGTCTTGCGAGCCGCCGAAGGCGCAGAGCCACTCGTGCTCGCCGTGGTAGAGCCAGCCCGCATCGTGACTTTGGCTCCAGAACCAGCCGAACCATTCCGACTCCTTCCAGCCGTTTTCGTCGCCGGAACAATCCGACCACAGAGCGGCCTGGCAGAGACTGGTCAAAATAAAAACGGCGGCGAATGCCGCGGCGGATTTTATAAGGGCGGTTTTCATGACATCCGGGGCTTGATCTGTTTCTTGATATTTCCGAGCCTTTTGAAATATTGTTGCCTTGCCTTAAGTCGGCAAGTTTTTTGACAAAAAACAAGCATAAAATAAAGCGCCGCGGCGGGGGAAACGTTCTTTTTGCTTGTTTCCCGGGGGACGGATGGGGTATATGCGGGATTCTCTTGCCATGAGGCCGTTCGTTTTTTTATAGCCGCAAGAACCGCGTTCCGCGAATTGAATTCCGAAACAGAATAAACCATGGACAAAAAGAAAATCATAGCCGCCGCCGGCGTGGCGGCGCTCGTGGCGCTGCTGGTCATCATCCTCATGGTGGCCGCGCGGGAAGAGCCGAAACCCGAGCCGGTTGCGGCTCCCAAGCCGCCGCCCCCGCCGCCCGAAGCTCCGGCCGAGATCATCACCACGACTGAAAAAAAGCTGGCCAAGGTGGCCTCCCTCAAGTCGGTCGCCGCCAACGAGGAATTCCAGCGCAACGTGCAGGTGATGCAGGCCCGCAAACAGCAGGCCATCTCCTTGCAAGTGCAAATGGAGCAAGCCGCGGACGAAAAGGAAAAAACCCGGCTGAAACAGCGTTACGACCAGCTGATGACACGGCTGAACGCCGACAACCAGAAGATGATCGCAACCTACGGCTTCTCCCTGACGCGCAACTACACCCTGGTCATCGAAAAATCCCATGTTTACATGGAAGTGACCGACGAGGAGGCGGCCATGTTGCGGGCCAGGATCAAGGAAAAAGCCGCAAGCCCTTAAAAACGCGCCCGCCCGGCATCCCGGCGAAAGACGGCCCGGGGAAATGCCCAACGGATTGGGCATTCCTGTGGATTGCGCGGCTGGTTTGATTTTATTTGAGGCGGAATCCATTTTGAAAATTAAACTCCGCCAGTCTTTTAAAAAAGAAAATGAACCCTGCTGAAGAACCACGGGCCGCGCCGTCCGATTTTTCGCCCATTGACTTCCGGGGAGAACTCAACGAAGAGCAATACGCCGCCGTGACGGCGCCGCCCGGTCCGGCTCTGGTCCTGGCGGGCGCGGGATCGGGCAAAACGCGGACCCTCACCTACCGCGTGGCATGGCTCCTGACCCAGGGCGTCAGCCCGCGCGAAATCCTCCTGCTTACTTTCACCAACAAGGCGGCCCACGAGATGCTGCGGCGCGTCGAAGAACTCACCGGCGTGCCCCGGCACAAGTTCTGGGGAGGAACCTTCCACCACATCGGCCAAAAGACTCTCCGCATCCACGGCGAAGCGGCGGGGCTGCGGCGTGAATTCACGATTATGGACGAGGATGACGCCGCCTCGCTGATCAGCGAGGTGGTCAAGCAAACCGACAAGAATTTCTTCAAGAACAAAGCCCACCCCAAAGCCAAAGTCATCGAATCCGTCATCAGCTATGCCCGCAACACCATGCGGCCGTTCGATGAAGTGGTCTTCCAGCGGTATCCATGGCTCGACTTCCTGATCGAGAAGTTCAAGCAGTTTGCCCGGACTTACCGGGAAACCAAACTCGATCGCCAGGTAGCCGACTTCGACGACCTGCTCGAGCTCTGGCTCCTGCTCCTGCGGCAGGAAAAAAAAGTGGCCGCTTACTACCAGAACCGCTTTCAGCATATCCTGGTGGACGAATACCAGGACACCAACCGCTTGCAGGCCGAAATCATAGACCTGCTGGCCCTCCGCCACCAGATCATGGCGGTTGGAGACGACGCGCAGTGCATCTACACCTGGCGCGGGGCGGACTACCAGAACATCATGAGTTTCACGGAGCGCCACCCCGGAGCGGCGATTTATAAAATCGAAACGAATTACCGCAGCACCGACCCGATCCTGCGGCTGGCCAACCACGTGCTGGCCTCCCAGCCCCTGGGCACGGGCTACCGCAAGGAGCTGCGGGCCGTCCGCCAAGGCCGGGCGGTCCCCTATGTGGCCGCCCTGATGGACACCCGCCAGCAGGCGCAATTTATCATCAGCCGCATTGCCGGCCTGCAAGAGGAAGGCCGCCGCCTTTCCGACATCGCCGTCCTCTACCGGGCACACTACCAGGCGATGGACGCCCAAGTCGAACTCTCCCGCCGGGGCGTCCCCTTCGTCATCACAAGCGGCGTGCGGTTTTTCGAGCAGGCGCATATCCGGGATCTGACGGCACAGCTGCGCTTCCTCGCCAACCCCCGGGACGCCGCCGCCTTCGAGCGTTTCACCTGTCTGCTCCCCAAAATAGGTGAAAAGACGGCCCGGCGCCTGCATCAACTCACCGCGGACACCGCGAACAAAGAAAACATCAGCCCGGCCCAGGCCTTGCTCCGGGAGCCTGTGGTTAAAAAAGTTCCGAAAGACGCCCGGGAAAACTGGAGCCAGATGGCTTGCGCCTTGGCGGACGCCGAAGATGCGCTCCGGCCCGCCCCGGCCAAAGGAAAAAAAACCGCCGCCGTCCGCCCCCCGGCGGAAGTGACGCGGATCCTCATCGAGGGCTGGTATGGAGATTATCTGCGCTTGATTTACCCCAAATGGGAAACGCGCCGGGAAGACCTCGGCGCGCTCGCCGCTTTCGCCGAACGCCACGATGACATGAACGAGCTGCTCGCCCAGCTGATGCTCCTGAGCTCCGAAACGGGAAACCGTTCCGCGGACGCCCGCGAAGACTGCGTGCGGCTGACCACCATCCATCAAGCCAAAGGCCTCGAGTTTCCGGTCGTCTTCCTGATCGGCGCGGCGGACGGCCTGCTGCCGCTGCGGCGCGCCATCGAGTCGGGAGACATCGAGGAAGAACGCCGCCTGTTTTACGTGGCCGTGACCCGCGCCCGGGACGAGCTCTACCTGGCGTATCCGATGTTTAACTCACAAGGGGGCGCCGCCGCGCACTCCCCTCCCAGCCGGTTCCTGGAGGAAATCCCCCGGGCGCAATACGAAATCCTGCGTTACGGAGGCGGAGAATAGGCTCCCATGTTCCCGCCGCAACCGCCCGGCCGCGCCCGCCAATTGCCAAAGTTACGGAACTGACACCTGCCAACATGACGGCTGTCCGATATGCCAGTCAAATAATCCGGCACATCGCGTGGCGGACCGGACTCCTGCGCTTCGCGGGAGAGAGGCTGACAGTCTTCGACGACGACACCTTCCTGGTTTCCTATCCGAAGTCCGGCAACACCTGGTTCCGGTTTCTGCTGGCCACTCTCCGCACCGGAGAAGCCAAGGATTTTGTCTCGATCAACCAAGTGATTCCCGACATTTACGGCAGATCGGACAAGGAACTGCGGGCGCTTCCGCGGCCCCGGCTGCTGAAAAGCCATGCTTCGTTCGATGCGCGCTATCCCCGCGTGATTTGGCTGGCGCGTGACCCGCGCGACGCGGCAATCTCGCTCTACTACTGGCGCCTGAAAACCGGGACGCTTGGCCGGCCCATGAGCCTTGAACATTACCTGCGCGAGGGATTTGCCGAGCGCGAGATCGCGACGACCGGATGGGGCGCTCATACCCGGAGTTGGATCAGCGCCGCCGGACAAATGAGCGGCCGGATCATTCTGGTGAAATTCAAGGAACTGCGCCACGACACTCATGCGACACTGCGCAAGACCGCCGGTTTTCTGGGCTGGACCGTCACGGAACCGCAAATTCGCAAGGCGGTCGCCTTGAACAATTTAAAAGCCATGCGGGCCGCCGAGCGCGCGAAACTGACCGCCGTGCTGCCCGCGCCGGTGCTGCGCCTGATGGGGCGCGAGCCGCTGCCATTCGCCCGGGAGGGAAAAACAGGCGGCTGGAAAGACGTGTTTGACGAGGAACTGAACGATCTCTACTGGCGGCGCTTCGGCGAAGAAATGCGCCATCTCGGCTACCCGCGCTCACCGGATCAGACCCAACAACCTCAACCAACACAAAAACCCCTCGAATAACCGCCTTTCTCCCGCGTGAAAGGATCCATTGCGGACAACTTGCCGTCACTCAATCTCTCGAACACGAATTTCCCGGGCGAGCCATTTTTTCTTTCTCTCCGATTTTCCGGACTTCTCCGGCAAGATGGCGGAGCAGGAATTCGCCAAAGATACTGCGGGCGGAATTGCCCGCGCACAGAAAAAGGACCTTCGGTTTCATCGTCAAAAAAAGATTGCCCGGTTAAATATCCGAACGCGGGGCAAAAGCAAAGGCAAAGCGGCGGAAGGTGT
>CAZYUX010000090.1:0-9778 GCA_964650745.1 uncultured Puniceicoccaceae bacterium | reverse complement strand
GCCTTCCCGCCTTGATTGAGCAATTGGATAGGTCGGGCGTCGACAATGCCCCGCCCGGGGAGAACGGCTGAATGTTCAATCAATTCGCAAGATACGAGGACGCTTTCCGGGACTGGCGGCGCGACGGCCTGCCGGGCTTGAGCGCGGACTCGTACAAGTATATCGAGTTTCTGACCTCGCCCGACGACGACCAGGCGGCGCGGGACGGGACGCTGTGGCCTCACCAGTGGGAATCTTTCCTGCGGGTGGTGTATGCGCACGAGATATTGGGCAAGACGGAACTGGGGGCGGATGGGTTGTTGCTCAACATCGTGACCGGCGGCGGAAAGACGGCGGTGATCGCGGCGATAGTGGCTTGGCTTCGCGTGGCGCGCAGTGTCGAGAAGTTTGTGATGCTCTGCCCGAACCTGATTGTGCGGGACCGGCTTGAAGACGATTTCCAGAATGGCAAGGTATTTATCGACCGTGACCTGCTGCCGCCTTGGTCCCACTTTACGCCGAATGATTTCGTTCTCACGACGTTGGGAAGCGGGAAGGAGGGCGGTTGGGCCAGCCTGTTCAGTGCAAGCGTCATCCTCGGGAACATTCATCAGTTCTACCTGAGCAACAAGAGCGGGCAGAGCAACCTGTCGGCGCTGATGAACGGGCCGGACTTCGCGCTGTTCAATGACGAGGCGCACAACTCGCCCGCGCAGGAATACGAGGCGACGCTGAAGCGGATGCGCGAGAAGGTGACGCTGCGGGTGGACACGACGGCGACGCCCGATCGCGCGGACGGCAAGGCGCCCGACAGCGACATGATCTATGAATACGGTGTGACGGATGCGCTGGCCGACGGCATCATCAAGACGCCGGTGGTTTACCAGCCGGACATCAAGACCGTGCAGTTGACTTACACCGATGCGCGAACGGGCGAACAGCGGAAGGTCGAGGAGATCGACTGGAGTGAAGTGGATCGGCTGGGGCTGAATGCCACTCAATGGGTGACGGACGACGAGCCGATGCGCCAGCAAATGGCGATAGCGTTGCGCCGCCTGGAGGAGCAGGAACGGCGGGCAAAGGGGCGGTATCAGCCGATTCTGTTTGTCGTCGCCGTGTGCAAGGCCGACGCCGAGAAGGCTGAGCAGACCTTGAACAAGTATTTCAAGGTAAAGACGCTTAAGGTCACGGAGGACAGCGACGAGGCGGACCGGCAGAAGGCGCGCGAACTGAGCGGACAGAAGAAGGCGGGCAAGCCGTATCGTGCGGTGGTGAGTGTGCTCATGCTGCGCGAGGGCTGGGACGTCCCGGAAGTGGGCGTGATCCTGTTGCTTCGTAAGTTCGGCAGCAAGGTGTACGGCCAGCAGGTAATCGGGCGCGGGTTGCGGCGCGTGCGGGTGAAAGGCGTCGAGGCGACGGAGCCGCAAATTTGCGCCGTGGTCGACCATCCAAGACTTGAGCATCAATGGCTGTGGGAGATATTCAACGCGAAGAAGCGAACGGGGGTTCTGATTGACGACCAATTCGACGAGACGGAAGACCTTCCGCCGCCCCCGCCGAAGCAGGAATTGGAGAAGCCCGACCTGGTGATTGACGTTCCCCCAGTGGACCCATCGGTCATCGACGACGGTGAATTCGACGTGGGCGACATTCCCCCGCCGCCGGAGCCACTGGAGAACTGGAAGGAAGCGTTGGCCGCTATCGAATACGATCCGACGGTGGTCGAAATCACGAAGGTGAATCTGAGCGGCGTGGTCGGGCAGGAACTGGGCGGGGCCGGGTGGAAGACCATTCATTCCGCGCCGGAATCTGAAGAGGTTGAAGCGGGGTCAACCGCTGTGTCGGATGAAGCGGTCCGGGAGGCCGTCAAGATGGGCTTGCTCGAGATGGCCGAGACGCTGACGGTCGAAGCGGGCTATGCCGCTTCCTACAAGGCTCAGGTCTATAGTGCGCTTCTTCATCATGTCCGGGCGAAGTTCCTGAATGGGGATTCGCTGGGGCTGGCGGAGCGGGCGGATGTGGATTTTGCCTGGAAGATGCTGCCGCAGTTGAAACAGAGGGTCGCGGCAATCCCCGGACTGATAGCAGGAGTGATCGAACATGGCGATTAGCATACATGGTGAATACAAGAATCCGAAGAAAAGCCCCTGGAACTTCGAGAAGTTCCAGAGCGACCTTGAGCGGCGAATGATGGATCGTCTCGAACGCGACCCGCACGTGGTCAAATGGATGAAACGGCACGGGATTACGATTCCTTGGATAGATGGGCAGAAGCATCAGCGGCGATATCTGCCGGATTTTTTTGTGGAATACGAAGACGGGCGCAAGGCGGTTATCGAGGTGAAAGACCCTAGCCGCGTTGACTCCAATGATGTTCAGCGCAAGCGCAAGGCGGCTGAGATGTGGTGCAAACAACGCGCGATGGAATACGTAATTTTCACAATCTGAAAGAACATTTCCTTTAATATACGCCAAGGCCGCCCTGGTGGACAAAGCCATACTCAAGGAGTATCAGCAAAAGAACCTGGTAGTGGAAGCCGAGGAAATGCTCCAGCAGGCCTTCCGCACGGACGTGACACCCGCCCTCGAACAGTGGCGCGGGCAAAACGGCGCCCCCGCCAACCCCCTCCAGGCCCACCGCGACAGCGGCTACGCCGAGAAAGCCGCCGCAGGCCGCAAAAAACGCCGCGCCAAACTCGGCCTCTCCCAAACCGGCAGCTATGCCTGAACCGCCGCGCTCCCGTCAGCGGCAGTCCGCCTGTTCCTCCCGCTGCAGGTGTTTAACGGTCATGAGGGTGAGATCGTCCTCGAAGGCCGCGCCACCAGTGAAACGGTTGATATTTTCCATCACCCCCTGATTGATTTCGCGGGCGGAGCGGTCACGGAGGCTTTTGACCGTGTCGGCCAGCCGGGCGGCGGTAAACTCGTTGCCCTCCGCGTTGGCGGCCTCGGTAACACCGTCAGTGTAGAACACTATGATATCGCCCGGCAAGAGGGAAACGGTAGTCTCGGATATGACGGTGTTGAAGAGATTGGAAGGAACCATCCCCAGGGCCATCCCCTCGGAACCGATGCTGACGGCTTTCCAG
Source organism: uncultured Puniceicoccaceae bacterium (assembly GCA_964650745.1). Taxonomy (GTDB): domain Bacteria; phylum Verrucomicrobiota; class Verrucomicrobiia; order Opitutales; family CAZYUX01; genus CAZYUX01. The sequence continues at coordinate 6,710 of CAZYUX010000090.1, read as the reverse complement.
AGGCCGTTCCGGGCGCTCTTATGAAAGTGCAGGGGCAACTCATGCCCGGCGCGGGCCAAAGTCAACTCCCCTGACACCGTGTCGAGCACGGCGTAAATAACGGTGACAAACATATCCTTGCGCATTTCTTCAGACATGACGCGGTTGACCTCCCCGAGGACGCGCGCCGGGGACTTGTACATCTTGGCGAAGTGGCGCAGGTTGGTCTGGCAAACGGTCATCAGGAGGGAGGCGGGAACCCCCTTGCCGGAAACGTCCGCGATGGCCAGGGCCGCCTTGGTGCCGGAGAGCGGGAACACATCATACAAATCACCCCCGATTTTGCGGGCGGGCTGGTAATAGGCATCTATCTCGAACCCGGGAAAAGGAGGGAACTTTTTCGGCAACAGCAGGCTCTGGATGCTCCCGGCCAGGGAAAGCTCCGTGTCGATCTTGTTTTGCTCGATTTGCAGCTCCATGAGGTCCGAATTGTGAATGGCCAGCCCGGCCTGCTCGGCCATGGACTGCACCAGGGAAAAGTCCGTCTCGTCAAAAACCGTCCCGTCCGACGGATTGGCCACGGCCAGCACCCCGAGGATCACATCCCGGAAATAAACGGGCACGATGATCAGCGAACGCACGGCCAGCGCGGGGTCGCCGTGCTGAACGACCCGGGCGTCGCTGCGGGCATCCTGTATAAAAAAGCCCTTCTTGGCGGCGGCGGCTTCGCCAATCAGGCCCTCCCCGAACTCGAATTCGGCGGCGGCCATCACTTGCCCGATAAACTTGCTCCGGGTGGTGTTTTCCATCTCCGGCTCTTCCGGCAAAGGCCGCAGGGGCGGGAAAAGACCCTCGACGGTGACCGTGCGCAGGCGGTTGCCAGCGGTTTTTCCGAACACACAAGCGCTGAGCGCCCCGGTGCTGAGGATGGCGGCGTGGACCATGCGGCGGAAAAGCTCCCGGCGGTCCACCCCTTCGCCGATGGCTTCAACCATATTGTGCATGAACTCCAGGACGATCTGTTTTTCCTGCACCAGCAAGTGCTTTTCGTCCTCCAAATGCCGGGCTTCCCGCCGCCACACGCGGAAACACAGCCATCCCGCTGCCGCTCCCGCGGCAAGTCCCATGAGAAATTGCGTCATGACGGCTTCGTTTTCGCGTGGTTATGGGTTTTCCGCCTGGTTTTTCAAGAAAGAAATAACGTCTTGAAATTTGGTTTTGTTCGTTTCGTCTATTTCCACCAGGTGTTCATGAGCCCGCAGAATCAGCCGGGACTGCTCGATACGGTCATGCTCCACCGGGGAGAGGGGCTGGGCCGGAGCGCCGAACGACATGGGAAAACCGCCCGATTCGACATCGAGGACACGGTGCAGCCCGACGTTGCGCGCCAGCTCGAGATTGCGCGCCCCCAGCCGCACCAAAGTGATCTTGCCGGGCGGGTCCTGGGAAAGCAGGTCCACCCCGATTCCTGCCAGGATTCCCAGAAACGTGCTGTCCATCCCCGTGCAGTTCAGCATGTCCACAAGGAAGCGTTTGCATCCCCGCTTAATCATGGCATTTAAAAAATCGGCGGCGGGAGCGGAATTCAGATACGTGGCCCGGCCGTTAATTTTCAAAACCACGGGGTCGGAATGAGCGTTGACCAGAAATACCGTTTCTTCGCCCTTTGGCATCGTTTCCGGTTGCAGTTCCGGTTAAACTGTCGCACTTAGAATTTGACGCAACACAAACGGAAGAATGCCGCCGTGTCTATAATAATCCGCCTCGACTGGAGTGTCGAGCCGGCAGAGAACGGAAACCGTCCGGGTTGTTCCATCCGCCCGGCGGATTTCCAGTTCCGCTTCCTGGCGCGGCCGGGGAAAGGTTTCCATCCCGCGCAATGAGAATATTTCACTCCCGTCCAAGTTCAAGTCCTCGGGTTGGGTTCCTTCAGTAAATTGCAGCGGCAACACCCCCATGCCGGCGAGGTTCCCGCGGTGGATGCGCTCGTAGCTTTCCGCCAGGACCGCCTTGACGCCAAGCAGAAACGCGCCTTTGGCCGCCCAGTCGCGCGAGCTGCCCATGCCGTAATCGCGCCCCGCCACCACCAGCAATGGCGTGCCGCGCTCGCGGTAGGTTTGACAGGCGTCGTAAATGGGCATCAGCCGGCCATCTGGCTGGAGTTTGGTCCAGCCGCCCTCGCGCCCGCCGGCCAGCCGGTTTTTCAGCCGCACGTTGGCGAACGCGCCCCGCGTCATGACACGGTCATTGCCCCGCCGCGAGCCGAAGGAGTTGAAATCCGCGGGTTTGACACCTTTGGCTGTGAGATACCGGCCGGCGTTGCCGTCCTCCGAAACCGGCCCGGCGGGGGAGATGTGGTCGGTCGTGACCGAATCGCCCAAGAGCGCCAGCAGGCGCATCTCCCGCAAGGGCCGGAAAAGCGGCGGCTCCAAACCCGCGCCTTCAAAAAACGGCGGACGCTGAATGTAAGTGCTTTCCTCCCTCCACGGATAGAGAGGGCCTGAAAGGCTTCGCACCTGTTCCCATAATTTGACTTCGCGATCCTTCTCTTCGCGGGCGCGGGTGAATTGATCCGGCTTGATCCCTTGAACAAGGGATTCCTGTATCTCCCCAGGCGCGGGCCACAGCTCGCGCAAAAATACCGGGCGGCCTTGCGTGTCCTTCCCGACCGGCTCGGTTTCAAAATCAATGTCCACCCGCCCGGCCAGGGCGAAAGCCACGACCAGGGGCGGCGACATCAGGTAATTGGCCCGCGCGGAGGGATGGATGCGGGCTTCGAAATTGCGGTTGCCGCTGAGCACGGCGGCCGCCACAACGGAATGCTCTTTAACCGCGCTTTCGACGGCCGGGTCCAGCGGCCCGCTGTTACCGATGCAAGTCATGCAGCCATAGCCGGCCAGGTGGAAGCCGAGCTGGTCCAGACTTGCCTGCACACCGGCGGCTTGCAGATAATCGCTGACCGCCCGCGAGCCGGGGGCCAGGCTGGTCTTGACCGTGGGGGGAACACGCAAGCCGCGGGCCGCCGCCTTTCGCGCCAGCAGTCCCGCCGCCATCATCACCTCCGGATTGCTGGTGTTGGTGCAGCTGGTAATCGAGGCGATGACAACCGAGCCGTGCCGCAGCCCGCCTTCTTTACAGCCTTTGACAGGGAAGACGCTCTCCCGCTCCTGATCCGGAATATCAAACCCGCCTTCAGCGGCGCTCTTGCCAAGCAGTTCCCTGAAAGCTTTTTTCATCTCCGGCAAGTCAATCCGGTCTTGCGGTCTTCGCGGCCCGGCCGCGGATGGTTTCACGGAAGCCAAATCGAACTCGATAACCCTGGAATAATCCGCCTCCCGCGCGCGCGGCATGCCGAACATTCCCTGGGCTTCGTAATACTCTTTTATTAATTCAATCAGCTCCGGCGGCCGCCCGGTCAGCTCCATGTATTCGATCGTCTTTTCATCAACCGGAAAAAAGCCCATGGTCGCGCCGTATTCGGGGGCCATGTTGGCGATGGTGGCGCGGGCCGCCGCGCCAAGGGCCGCCGCGCCTTCGCCGTGATACTCCACGAACTGTCCCACCACGTTCTCCTTCCGCAGCAGCTCCGTCAGACAAAGCACGGCGTCAGTGGCGGTGACGCCCGCGCGCAGCCGCCCTTCGAGCCGAACTCCGGCCACTTCCGGAACCGGGATGTAAATGGGCTGGCCCAGCATCCCGGCTTCGGCTTCAATGCCGCCCACACCCCAGCCCGCGACCCCGACGCCGTTGATCGTCGTCGTGTGCGAGTCCGTCCCCGCCACCGTGTCCGGGTAGTAGATTTTCTCTCCGTCAACCTCCTTGTCCAACACCAGCCGGGCCAGGTGCTCGAGGTTGACCTGATGGATGATGCCGGCGGCAGGCGGGATTATACGTAAGGATTGAAACGCCTGCTCCCCCCACTTGAGGAACTCGTAGCGCTCGCGGTTGCGCTCGAATTCCCGCTCCAGGTTTTTGGCGAAGGCCTCCGGGGTTCCAGCAAAATCCGTCTGCACCGAATGGTCTATGACCAAATCCGCCGGCGCCAGCGGCTCGACTTTTTTCGGATCCCCTCCCAGGGCTTGCACGGCGTCGCGCATCGCCGCCAAATCCACAAGCAGCGGCACCCCCGTAAAGTCCTGCAAAAGGATACGCGCAACAATGAAAGGTATCTCCCCGGCGGCTGCCTTTGACGGATTCCACGCGGCCAGGTTCCGCACATCTTCATCGCTGGCATGGCCGCCGCCGCAATGGCGCAGAACCGACTCGAGCATCACCCGCAAACAAACCGGCAAACGGGACACCCGCCCCGCCCCCGATTCCTCCAATGCGGGCAGCGAGAAGATCCGCCCGTCCCGGAACGGCCTTAACACATTAAAGGGATCACACAGTTGACTCATATGAACCTCCATCATGCGCCATCTCACCCGCAAATCAATCCTGAACCGCCGCCGGTTTGTGCTGGCTTGCCGCGCCGCTCAACGGCGGCAAATCTCCGGCAAGCGCCCCGGAAATCCGGTATCCGGAGCGCGCCATGCCAACCGGACTTGACGGGGAATGGAGTGTTCCCATGCTGTCACGGATGGCAAACACCGGCGCGGCGGAGGCGGATACCGGCAGGGCGGAGTTTGAAAAACGGCCGGAAATCAGGGGGCACCTTGGAGATTTGGCTTGGCGGTCTTTGTCCAAACAGCCCTCCCGCATGCTCCTGTCGGACCGCGGGCGGGGCCGCCGGGTCTTCACGCGCGGCCATTTGCTGGCGGCCGCCGCCGTGCTTGCCCGGCGCTGGCGCCGGACGGTCCCGGAACCGCGCGCGGGCGTCATCCTGCCTCCCGGAGCGGCGGGCTTTATAACGATCCTGGCTCTGGCTCTGGCGGACAAAACTCCGGTCAACTTCAATTGGACGGCCGGGAAAAAAGCCAATGAGATCTGTCTGCGCCAGTCCGGCGTCAAGACCATCATCACCTCACCGAGCGTGCGCGAAAAGCTGCCCGATTTTCCCTGGCCGGAGCGGGTTCCGGACATAGCGGCGGAGATGGCGGCTTTGCCGAAATGGAAAATCGCCATGCTCCGGGCGGCGCTGCTGGCCCGTTTGGCCTCGCCGTGGAAAACGCGGCTGGGCGTTCCGCGCGAGGCCGGGGAGCGGGAAGCGGCCATTCTGTTCAGCAGCGGCAGTTCCGGCACCCCCAAAGGCGTCGTGCTGACACACCGCAACATCATCGCCAACTGCCTGCAAATCCAAGCCACGGGACTCCTGCATCAAGATGAGACTCTACTGGCCTGCCTGCCCATTTTCCACAGCTTCGGTTTCACCGTCACCCTCTGGTATCCCCTGCTCTCGGGCTTGCGCGTGGCCGCCCTGCCCTCCCCGCTTGAGACGCGCCGCATCGCCGAAACCATCCGGGAGGAAAAAGCCACCGTCATGATGGGCACGCCCACGTTCTTCCGCCCTTACCTCAAAAAAACCGCCCCTCAAATGCTGCGCACCCTGAAATACGTCGTGGCGGGCGCCGAGAAAACCCCTCTGGGCTTTCCCGAAAAATGGGAGGCACGCTTCGGCAGCCAATACCTCGAAGGATACGGCTTGACCGAAACTTCGCCGGTGGCCAGCTGCAACCTGCCACAGCCTGGCGGCCGCCGCCGCGGCTCCGCCGGCCGTCTCATGCCCGGAATGACCGCCCGCGTCACCTGTCCGGAAACCGGCCGGACAACCCCCGCGGAGAAAAGCGGCGTGCTCGAATTGCGCGGGCCAAACGTCTTCCCCGGTTACTTCAGCGCCCCGGAGCAAACCCGCAAGGTTTTCCGGGACGGCTGGTTCGTGACCGGCGACCTGGCCCGGTTCGACGCGGAAGGCTTCCTCTTCATCGAGGGGCGCATCAGCCGCTTCTCCAAACTGGGCGGCGAAATGGTCCCCCATATCCTGCTGGAAAACGCCATTGCCCGGCTGCTGCGCTTGGAAGAGAGCGACGCGCCCCTGGCCGCCGTCACCGGCAAGCGCGATGAAGCCAAAGGCGAAAGCCTTGTGCTGGTCGCCGCGGTTGACTTGGACCTTAATGAAGTAAAAGAAAAACTCAGCCGGGAAGGCTTCCCCAACCAGTGGATTCCCAAAACGCTCAAGCGCGTTCCGGCGCTGCCGCTTTTGCCCTCCGGCAAACTCAACCTGAAGGAGCTCAACCGCATCGCGGCGCAATAAGTTCTCTTCAGCCGTTTATCGAGAAACAATTTTCCATGAACAACCCTTATAAAAACATTTAACCCCTAAAATAATAATGAGAAAAATCAAGATCGGCCTCCTGGGAGCCGGCCCATTCGCCAACAACTTCATTCCGCTCTTCAAAGCGCATCCTCTGGTGGAGGGCGTTTGCCTCGCGGAACGCATGAAGGAGCGGCGGGAGCACGCGGCGGCAAAGCACGGCCTCGCGAACACGTTCGGGACTTATGAGGAGCTGCTGAAGAGCGGCGTGGAAGCGGTCGGGATTTTCTCGCAGCGCTGGACGCACGCGCCGCTGGCAATCGAGGCCATGCGGGCCGGCAAGCACGTTTTCTCGGCCGTGCCCGCGGGCGTCACGCTGGAAGAACTGGAAGAGTTGACCGCAACCGTGAAGGAAACCGGCCAGATCTACATGCTGGGCGAGACCAGCTACTACGAGGGCGCCACGATCTTCTGCCGCAAACAATACCGGCGGGAAGCGTTCGGCCGGTTTGTTTACGCCGAGGCCAACTACTGCCACGAC
>CAZYUX010000089.1:0-9834 GCA_964650745.1 uncultured Puniceicoccaceae bacterium | reverse complement strand
GATCCAGGGAATAGCGGGGTTTGGCGGCGAAATTGTCGTGGACGTATGCCAGGCGGACAAGGAGCTTTACAAAAAGCTTTTTAAAGACCGGCCGAACATCCAGTGCATTTCCGATCCCGTTCAAGGCCTTTATACCCGCCTATTGGAGGGGCCGTTTCCCGTCAATATTATAACAAAAATATGGGCGCGCATGGCCCGGCTTTTGGGGTGGAATCCATTTGGCAGGCGCTCCGTCTGGGCAAGGAAAACTCAAGCCGATGCGGTTTATTATCCCTTCCATTTGGATGCGCCGCAGCATCCGCGCTTGCCGGTGGTGGTGACCGTTCATGCCGTGCTGCCTGAATATGGGCCCGTTCAGATGGAATTGATTCGAAAAAACATCATTTCGGCAAAAGCCGTGGTAACCTCATGGCCGCATCCATTCGATGACCTGCGCAAACGCTATCCGGCGGCGACAAACCGTCTCTTTCTCGTGCCTTATGCCGCGGTTCAGAACACCAGAGCGGAAACGGACTTCGATATAACGTCCCTTGGGATAACGGAAGCCTATTACTTCTATCCTGCCGTGCTGGCGGAAAGGAAAAACCACGCCCGGCTCATCGAAGCCTATGGGCGGCTCATTCAGCGGGGTTTTCAGCCGCCGCTGATGGTTTGCAGCGGAGGCGGCCATAAAAGTTTTAAACAGAAGCTTTCCCGTCTTGCCGCCGAATGGCATGTGGCGGACAGATTCCTGTTTTTGGATTATCTGCCTGATAAAGCTGTGGCCGCGCTCTACCGGGAATGCCGCGCTTGTGTTTGCGCTTCCTTGTGGGAAGCAGGCATCGCGGTTTTTCAGGAAGGAGGCCGGCTGGGCAAACCGATCCTCTGCGCGGATATACCGCCCGCCCGCGCCCACGCCCAACTAATGGGTTTGGAAGTATGCTTTTTCAATCCAACAAAGCCAGAGGACTTGGCGGACAAAGTCGTTCAGTTTGAAGAGAATATTGGCCGTTTCAAAAAAGCTTCGCGAACTGCCGCGGAAACCGTCCAGGCCGTCAACAAACGTTACATGGGTTATTGTTACGCGGACATTCTGCGTTATGCGGCGGGAAAAAATGGAAAGCCTGACTGGGCGCCATACTTGGATCCATTGCGGTTAGATGAGGAGATTGATAAAAAATCAGTTTAAAAAACACGTTTATCATGAAGCAAAATTATATTTGTGTAATTGGATTGGGATATGTGGGGCTGCCATTAGCGCTTTCTTTCGCGGAAAATGGAGTTAAAGTGGAGGGTTTAGATGTTGATCGAAAGAAGCATGAAATGATCCGCAATGGTTTAAGTTACATCAAACATATACCCGGGGAAAGGATCAATGCTTGTGTTTCGGAAGGTTTTTTACAGGCTTCTGACAATTTCAATTTAATAAAGAATTGCAGCGCCGTAGTTGTTTGCGTGCCGACTCCTTTAAACAGAAACCGGGAGCCGGATTTAACTTATCTTTTGAAAACGGCTGAGACCATCGCGCCATGCTTGAAGGCTGGCTGTCTTGTGGTCTTGGAATCCACCACTTATCCGGGCACGACAGAGGGAGAATTCAGGCATATTTTAGAGTCAGGATCAGGACTGCAAGCCGGAGCGGATTTCCATCTGGCTTACTCGCCGGAGAGGGAGGACCCGGGCAATCCGCAAAGTGATGTGAGCCGGGTTCCGAAAATTGTTGGCGGTTTCACGCCGTCGTGCCGGGAAAAAGCTCTGCAACTCTATGGAAAAATTAATAAAAATATTAAGCCAGTTTCCTCCTGCCGTGTGGCGGAAGCGGCGAAGTTGACGGAAAATATCTTCCGCAGTGTTAATATTGCGCTGGTTAACGAGCTGAAACTCATTTATGCCACTATGAAGATTGACGTATGGGAGGTTATTGAAGCGGCCAAGACGAAACCTTTCGGTTACATGCCCTTTTATCCGGGACCGGGATTGGGCGGGCACTGCATTCCAATTGACCCGTTTTACCTGACTTGGAAAGCGCGGGAATTTGGGCATAACACCCGGTTTATAGAGTTGGCGGGTGAAATTAACACGAAAATGCCATATTATGTGGTGGATCGGGCAGTGTCGGCGTTAAACGATACGGGAAAACCGCTTAAAGGCAGCCGTATATTAGTGCTGGGCCTGGCTTATAAAGCGGGAATAGATGACGAGCGGGAAAGCCCCGCTTATGTGATAATGGACATATTGGAAAAAAGGGGGGCCAAAGTGTTTTATAATGACCCTTACATACCGAAAATTCCCAGGACACGCGCCCACGGGAATTTAGCCGGCAGGAAATCGTCTCCGGTTACGGATGAATATGATCTCATCCTCGTGGTTACTAATCATACCCAATATAGAGATTTTGATTTTCGGGATTTTTCCATTCCCGTGGTGGATTCACGCAACTGTATCAGTTTGAAACCGAAACTTTATTATAAAGCATGAGCCGAACGCCTTTTGGGAGAATTTCCGGCAGCGGGCAATAATGACCATTCTTTACGTGCAACACGCTGGTTTTTTGGGAGGGTCTTGCATGAGTCTGCTTTACACTCTTCAAGGTTTAGACAAGCACTTGTATAAGCCCGTGATCGTTTTGGCGCGTCCAAGCGATGAGGTTATGGAATTGTACCAGAGAGCCGGTTTTAAAACCATCGAGGCGCCTGAAATTGTCTTTTGGAATCATACGGTGGCCAGTCATCATTCTTGGTTTAATCTTTTCACTTACACAAATTATTGGCGATTAGTCAGCGGGTGGGCAAAAAACCGGAAGAAAATACTCAGTTTAGTAAAAGAATTATCGCCTGATATTGTGCATTTGAACTCGATGGTCTTGCTGCCGGCGGCCATGGTTTTAAAACACGAAAATATTCCGTTTGTCTGGCACGTGCGCGAGCCTCCCGCGGACCGGGGGTGGCGGACGAAACTCATTGGCCATCTCATGCGGAGGGTTCCCGAACTTGTTTTCATCTCGGATTATGACCGGCAGGCATGGGTGGGCGGAAAGAAAGGAGCGGTAATCCACAACTACGTTGACTTTAGTCTTTTTGATGCCGGTTTGGACGGCGGCCCGGTCCGGCAATCATTAGGATTGGGGAAACGCCGGAGAGTCATCCTTTACCTTGGGAGGATTGACAAGGCAAAAGGCGCGTTTTGTCTGCTGGAAGCGCTGGTGCTGCTGCGGCGGTGGCGGGAGGATTTCGTCTGCCTGATGCCGGGATCACTCCCGGCGCCGCCGGTTTCTTTCAAGGGGAAAATAGGCCGCAAAATATTGGCGTTGTTGGGGCGCAAAACTCCGTCTCAGCGGTTTTACAAACGCGCCCGGGAAGCGGGAATTGAAAAATACCTGCGGCCATTGCCGTTTGAACCTCGAATTCACCGCCTGATCGCGGCTTGTGATCTGCTGGTGTTTCCCTCAACCGTGCCCCATTTCGCCCGGCCGGTCATCGAGGCGGCGGCTATGGCCAAACCAGCCGTAGGATCGGATCTCGGCGGAGTGAATGAGCTGATCGAGCACGAGCGGACCGGCCTGCTCGTCAAATCGAACGATCCGCTGGCGCTGGCCGAGGCCATCCAGCGTCTGTTTGATAATCCGGAAGAGGCGCGGCGGCTGGGCCAAAACGCCCTTGAGATGGCGCGCGAACGCTTCAGCGCGCGGAAACAGATCGCTAAAATCACGGAAATCTACGAAAAAATTGCGGCAAGGCGGAGGGATAATCCCGGCCTGCGGAATCCGTAAAATTAGCGTTATGTCAAACCGCATGAGTTTCCATCCGAGCCATCCGCCCATGAGACCACCGGCACCTTTGGCGGCCGCGCATGGGGGAAGAGCGGACTTCCGGCTTATGAACATGCATTGGCCGCTGATCCTGTTCTGCGCTTTTCTGACAGCGCTGGACTTGTATAAGCACGCGTATTTCTACCCGCTCACCTTCTGCATGACAGCCTATCTGGTAATGCGGGCCCGCCCGCGGGATATCCCGGCGTTGATCGTTCTATACTTGACTTCCTTGGTTCTTTTACCGGGGCCGAAGGACATATATACTCCGTCCCTGGAAACGATAATGGAACAACGAGGCGCGGGATTTAGATATGTTTTCCAAAGTTTTCTGGCCGGCAATGTCTTTGTCGCCGCCAAAGTCGGTTATGAATTAATGCGGAATCCCGGAATTTTCCGCAAGAAGATTCCATGGGCGCTGATAGTCTTATGGCTCATGGCATTTATGCCGGTTTTGGTTGGAACATGGCTGGGAAGACTCCACGGGAATGAAATGTGGACCCGGGGGATTCGGATTGTAATGATTTCCGGCGCTTTTTTTTACGGGCATTTATGGGCCCGGAAGCTCAACAGATTTCCGCCCGATATAAATAAGTTTTTATTTGTGATTTCAATTGCCTTCATTATCTGTTCTTATTTAGGATTGGCCGGAACGCATATGTTGTTTATTTTCCTGGGAATAGGGTCTGCGAATGCGGTTTTTATGATTTTTAAAGGGAAAGGAGCGGACAAATTATTGGGGCTTTTGCTTTTCATCTTAGTGCTGGCAATTCCTTTTTTTGGGACACTGACAATGACCGGGATTGTTTTCATGACTGTTATTATATCCATGCTTTCTATTGCGGGTCAAAAGCTTCAAAATCAAAGGGCTGTCTGCCTGGCCATGGGATCGGTTGTTTCCGTCAGCCTGGTCCTCACGTTTGCGGTGGCGCATTTGGGGGTTTATTACAAAACAGACCCGAAGGTGAAAGGGTCCAGATACGAGCATACATTTTTGGAAAAGGTGGAGTACAAAGTGTTTCTGGACCGGTTTCCCATTTGGCATACAGCTTACAAACAAATACAGCAGGGGCCTTATTTCATTGTGCCGTCAGGAAGGCCGTTATTTACCGGAGAAGTCCGCGCCGAGTATGGCTGGCTGGTTGGCTCACATAATTCGATCTTGGAGGTGTTGCGGCTGAACGGACTGTTCGCGGGCGCAATCATTTTATGCATTCTTTTCTATGCGCTGCTCAAGGCCGCGCTGGTTGCGGCGAAAAGCAGGGATCCGGCGCTGCGCTGTCTTTCCGCAGCTATTATTGGAACGGCTGTTGTCGGCATGACGACAGGCGATTTCCCGGTGGATATGATTGTCGGATTTCCGCTCTGGGCGCTGGCGGGAATGGCGCACGGTCTTTATTTGAAGGAAAATCAAGTGCCGCGCTCCAGACCTGTCACACGATCAGTCACAGGATGAGCTTGCCTCACCGGCCAATGTATGTTCTTGCCGCTTAAAAAAGGCGCTTTCCAGGAAAAGCATCATGGACAAGGATTAATACCAAACTGCCTGCCGTGTTTGTAAATGAAAGCCAAGGAAATCTATAAAATCAGGAAAAAAGGCGGCATGGCCGGTTTTCTGGCCCGCGCCGCCGCCTCACTTTATATAAAAACCCAGCCGCCGTTTCCCTGGGCCCGAAGAAACAAGTTATATGAGTTTTTCGAAAAGTATTGTCCAACGGAAAACGCGGGCGGTGTTTCAATAAAGGTTCTTCTCGTCGGGTCGAGCCAGCCCGAGTCCGGAACGAAAAAATTCGGTTCGGCCATAGTGGACCAGCTCGATATTCAAGATCACGGGAAAAACAACATCATTTGTGACGCTGAATGTATGACGGAGAAGTTATCCCATAACCAATATGACTTTGCCGCGGCCGTGTCGCTTTTGGAACATACCAAACACCCATGGAAGGTCGTTTCTGAAATCTCCAAGGTCCTGAAGCCAGGCGGGATAGTTTACATTGCCGCCCCTTGGGTTCATGCCACCCATGATGAGCCGCACGATTTTTGGAGAATATCCGTTTATGGGTTAATCAACCTTTTGCGGGATGTTAAAATGGAAATTCTGGAGAGCGGGTCTCTCATTTCTCCCCACGGAACCATGTATGACATTCTTAAATCTTACTTTTGCGAAGTGCTGTCGTTTAATAATTCAGTCATTTATTATATCCTGCTTTGGATTTTCCAATGGTTGCTTTTGCCTTTTGGCATCCTGGAGTGGGTCTTCAAACTGGGCAGGCGCGATGTTTACTATACGGATTCAATGGTTTATGTGATTGGAAGGAAACCTGAACAGGAAGAGTGATCTGAAACAGCTTTTTTAGCTGCGGCCAATCACGCCTGCAAACTGAAAACGTGAAGCGGCATATACTCTATCTCGGCGCGGTGTTCGAAGAGGAGGCGATTTTGGGCTGCCCGGGCCTGAGCCTGGCGGGCAACCGCTGGCAGAGCGGTTTTATAAAAGCCCTGCAAGATGAAGGCGGCGATGTCGAATGCCTTGGAGCATTCACGGAGCCGATGTGGCCGAGGGGCAGCTTCCGGGTGGGGAAAAGCCGCGCCCGGCTGGCGCCGTTCACCGGGGGAAAACTGGTTTCTTACATCAACCTGCCGGGACTGCGGCGGCCCATGAAGGGATGGCTTTGCCTGAGGGCTTACGAGGATTCCATTAAAAGAGGGAACCGCCCCGCCATGGCCGTCAGCTACAATCTTGCGCCGCAAACATCCTGGGTGGGACACAGGGCGCTGAAGCGCGACGGGATTCCATGGATTTCGATTATCGCGGACTTGCGCGATCCCGGGGATGAGTGGGAGCGTTTGGACTGGCGGGGCAAAGAGGCGTCGGGGACGGTCTTTTTATCGTGGGGAGCGTTTCAGGATTTTCATTTCACGCCGAAACTGCATTTGGACGGGGGCATCAGCGGGCTGCGGCCGGCGGGGGACGCTCCGGCGGGCAAGACGCGCTTTGTCTACACGGGTCTGCTGACGGAACAAGCCGGGGTTCCGCTGCTCATGCGGGCTTTCCGCCGTGTTCCCGGAGACCATGTCGAGTTGCTTCTGACGGGAAAGTGGCGGCATCCGGAAGTGGACAGAATCTTGCGGGAAGACAAAAGGGCGCGTTACCTTGGGGCATTGCCGGAAGCGGAGCTGGAGAAAGTATGCGCTTCGGCCAGCTGTTTTGTCAATCCCCGCTCGAGCCGGATAGCGGAGAACCGTTACAATTTCCCTTCCAAACTGCTGGAGTATTTGTCTTATTCCAAACCGGTGATGAGCACGTGGACGCCCGGGCTCGCGCCCGAATACCGCGGTTTGCTCATCATCCCGGAAGAGGAGACGCCGGAAGCCTGGGCCAAAGCCATGAGTGACTTCGCTGCCCGGCCGCCGGACGCGCATCAGAACCGGCGGGCGGCAATCCGGGATTTCGTGCTTGAAAAAAGACTTTGGGAAATGCAGATAAAACGTTTTTTGCGGTGGGCGGAAACGATCGTCGAACCGAAGGAGTGAGCGTTCCGACACAAGATTTTTACGACCGGAATTATCACGGGCGGCGGCATGTCGCGCTGATCGAAGACGAGGAATACTTCCGGGCCCGGAGCGAAGCCAGCGCCCGGCTTTATTTTTCGCCGTGGGAGCGTGAAAAGGCGATTTTTGAATACGGGTGCGGCATCGGCCAGGGGATTGCCTCGCTGCCGAACGCCGCCGGCTGGGACTTGAGCGGGGAAGCCCGCGAGCTCTGCCGCCGGCGCGGCCTGAAGATTTTCGACAAGCTGGAGGATGTTCCGGCGGGGCGGTGGGACATTGTTTTTTGCCGCCATGTGCTGGAACATATACCCGAGCCGCTGGCGGCCCTGCGGAACATGCGGCGGCTGGTGAAGCGGGAAGGCGAAATATATCTGGTTCTGCCCAGGGAAAAGCATTTTCGCTGCGCTTTCGAGCCAGATCTTAATCAGCACCTTTACTGCTGGACATTCCGCACAATCAACAACTTGCTGCACTTGGCGGGCTTTTGCCCTTGCCTCAACCGCTACCGCCGTGTCCTGGGATACCGGCGGCTGCTCCCGCTGCGCCGGATCTTCGGAAAGACTGTTTATCATTACGCCACTTTGGCAACGGGGCATGTGTTCAATAATGCCGAAATTATCGTCCGGGCAAAATTGAGAGAAAAACCCTCCGCCGCTTTGGAGCCGGCAACCGGATGACCGCAAAGGAAATTTTCCAAATATGATATTTGTGCTCAGCACCGGCCGGTCCGGGACAAAAACGATGACCCGTTTGTTGAATCAAGTGGAAGGCATTGCCGCATTTCACGAGCCCGGGCCCCAGTTCAAGGACGAGATCGAACGCTGTATCAAAAAGGAAATGGCGGTGGCGGAACTGGCGGAGCTGATGCGCCGGAACCGCCGGCCGGCGGTGGAAGGCAGGGAATACGCGGAATGCAGCCTGGTCACCTCTTACGCTTTGCCCGCCCTCCGGGAGGCGTTTCCCGAAGCCCGTTTCATCTGGCTGGTGAGGGACGGGCGGGAAGTGGTGGCTTCCCATTTGCAATTAGCGGCCATGAATCCTGAACTGCAACAGGAATTGAATTATGAAATTTTCCAATGCCAGTTCGGACTGGACTGGTTCGGGGAAATGACGCGGGAGGAATGGCTGGCGCTGCCTGAATTGGACAAATGCTGCTGGTATTGGGCCAAAACCCACATGTTTATCAAGGAAGGATTGAAAAACCTGCCGGGTCAACAGTGGATACAGCTTCATTTGGAACATTTAAACGAGGAAAAAGCGCTGTTAAAGGAAAGGTTCAACTTGCCAATTGAAAGGACATTGAAAGCCCCCGTTGTTAATCAAGGCTTCAGCCGCTACGGACGCAAGCGTTGCGGCTGGCGGGAATGGACGCCGGAGAACCGGGAGACTTTCATCCGCGTCTGCGGCCCGATGATGGATGAATTATATCCGGAATGGCGGGATGCCGGGGGGAACTGGCAAGCGGCGCGCGCTGCGGACGGGCGCAGCCGCGCGGCAAGATGGATCCAGGAGCGGTTGCGAGGGGCGTTTTACAGCCAAAATCCAGTTTCCAAATGGATTTTGGCGCAAGGTGACAGGTTCCCCCGGCTGCGGGACTGGACCAAACGCCTGATTGGCAGGTAATTATAATTGACCGGCATATGGCTAACGTCGGCTTCATCACCTACAACCTGGAGGACTTTGCGGCGGGGTGCCTGAACCGCGTGGCGGAAGCCATAGCGCCGCACCGGTTGAAGGCTTATCCGGTCCTTTCCCAGGCCGCAGGCGGCATCATTGAATTTGAATACCGCCCGTCCCGTCTGCAAGGGTCCTTCTTTTCTTTAAAAAGCGAAAAGAACACGCCCGAAGGTTTGATGTGGACGGTCAACTGGGGCGCTGCCTGGGCGTGCGCGAGGGAAAACGATATCGTGGCGCTCTTCGGGTTGCAGGGAGGGACGGCCCTGGCGGGAGCGTTTTTCGCCAAACTGCTGGGGAAGCGTTTGATTTCCGTCAATCAAACGCTGCCCCCGGAGGCGGAATGGAAGCGGCGCCGGTGGGTGAGAATGCTGAAAAAATGGATTCTGCGCCAATGCCGCGCGCATATCGCGCAAACCCCGGTCACCTATGACACTTTGAAGGAGGTTTACGGCATCCCGCGGGAGGCGTGTGTCTTTGCGCCGTTCGAGGCGGGTTTTTCATTGTATCGGGAGAGAACTAAGCTCATCGAAACCGGGCGTTCCGAATTTCGTTCCGCATATGGCTGGGCTGAAAATATTCCTGTGTTTCTTTTTGTTGGCAGCCTTTTGCGCTTCAAGGGAGTGGAAACCTTGATTGAAGCGGCGGCTCTGATGAAGGAAGAAAATTTCAAGGTCGTGTTTTTCGGGCACGAAGTGAATCAAGCGGGTGAACCGAAAATCGCGGACTACCAAGCCAAGGCAGGAAATCTTGGTGTTGCCGGCAAAATAGATTTCGCGGGCCGCGTGGGAATCCCGGAACTGGCCCAAGCCTATCAGGCC
>CAZYUX010000088.1:5085-9939 GCA_964650745.1 uncultured Puniceicoccaceae bacterium | reverse complement strand
TGACCGGCCTGCCGGAACGGAACGTGGCCGCCAGCCTGATGCTGCTGGAACTCAAACACGCCATCGTAAAACGGGCTGACGGCGCCTTCGAACGCCGGTATCCCGCCCCAAAATCAGAGAAAACAAAATAACAGATAACATGAAAGCGGCCGTGAAAGAATGAAAACACCAGCCTCTCCGCCGCCCCGCGCCACGAAAAATCAAAAAAACCAAACCTGAAAGCTTCGTGAAAGCCAAAACGAAATGGTTCGTTTTCCGGGTGGCGGCCGAAAGCGGATTCACACGGCGGGAAAAAATCCCGGCCCAAGACGAAACCTCCGCCAAAGCCCGCGTCCGCCGCATCTACCCGCGGGCCAAATACATCTCCCTGGTGGAAGTTTCCGAAAAGGAAGCTCTGGATTTCGGCTTCCTCGAACGCGCTCATCAAACGGCCCGGAAAAAGAAAACCGCGAAAGCCCCCGGAAAGCCCCGGCCCGGCAAACACGGGGAACCGCCGGAACCGGAAAACAAAGAGAATGAAGCGCCCCCCGATTGTTTCCAGATACTGGGCGTCTCACCCGCTTCAGATCTGAACGAAATCAAAAAAGCCTACCGCAACCTGCTGCGGGATTACCATCCCGACAAAGTAGCCTCGTGGGGAAAAAACCTGCTCGCCCAAGCCAACAAAAAGACAATGCGGATCAACCGCGCCTACACCGAAGCGGTGAAACTGAAAAAAAACCTCCAAAATCCTGAAAACCCGTTCCCGTAACCCGTCAAGATCAGGTTAAACATCCCTGAAAACACCCTTTCCGCAAATACCGCCGGCGTTAATAATTCCTTGACTATCAAAATATTATCAAAATCGGACGCCCCTCTTTCCCCCGCCCTTCTTCCGTGTATAATAAAGCATGAGGGAACTGAAATACACGGACAAGCAAATGGACGACCTGGAAATTTCCGGAAGGATCCACTACGCCCGCGAGCTTATGGAAATCGGCAAACCGGAGGAAGCCTACGAGTTTCTCTGTCCGATTCCCCGGCACGCGCTCAGACGGGAAGATTTCAACCTGCTTCTTTTTGAAATCTGCTCCGCGGGCCGGGACTGGAAAAAAGCCCTGCGGCACATTCACCTGCTGCAAAAAATCAATCCAAACGAAGTGGACTACCGGCTGATGGCCGCCCAATGCTACATGGAAATGGGGTATCCGGACACCGCCCGGCAAATCTTGAACAAGATTCCGGCTTGAGCCAAACCGGAGCGGGGGCGGAACAGGGGGCCACACGGCCGCCGGCAACACCCTTGCCGAGCGGCCCCCGGCGCGTCACCGCCGGATAACAAACCCGCGCAAACGCGGCTCGCGCCAGTCCGTCTTCGCCTCCGCGCGGCGGATAAACGCGCGCATCTGCTCCGCGACCTCCCTTTGAAAAGCCAAAACCTCCTCTTCCCGCCCCTCCGCCTCTATCAGCACCGACCCGTCCCCGCAATTGCGCGCATAACCGCACACCTCGAACTCCCGCGCGACCCGCATCACCTGATAACGAAAGCCCACACCCTGCACCCGGCCCCTAAAGACCGCTTCCAAATGAAATACGGCTCCGCTCATTTCCCCGGATCATATAACAGCCTCTCCCTCCCGCGCCAGCTCAAACCAAGCTCGCGCGGAAAAGATTTGAAAGAAAAAAGATTGATTTCTCCACCCGCTTCTTTAGGATGTTCTCCTCAATTCCCATGAACCCATACGACTCCAACGGCGATTTTGACCGCGAATGGGACGAGCGGGGGGACCTGTCATGGAACGAGTTCGACTGGCAGCGCTACCTCCAGGAAACCGAAGAGGAAATCAGCCGGTTTCTATCCCTTTACCGCAACACGCCCGAAAGCCTCAACCGCCTCGACGACATCGCCCGCCTCATGGGCTGGGAGCAGGAAGACGACTGGGCCTACGGCGACCCCCCCGGGGAGAGCGCCGCTCCGGCGGCCACCAGCCACGAGCATGACCCCGACGACGAGGAATGGGAACCCTACACCCTCCACCAGCACCCCGTTTACATCGTCACCAAAGGCCTTTACAACTCTCTCGGCAAAATCTGGGAATACTTCCTTAAAAGCTGCCCCGGGCGCGCCACCCCAAGCCAGTGCTGGCGCTACGCCCGCAGCCTCAACGAGGGCGAAACCACCGCCCTCATGGCCCTGCAAGCCCTCGATATGGGTGACTACACCCTCTCGCTCTGCCTGTTCAAGCAAGTCCTAAGAGCGCTCAACCAATCTCTGCGCCTGCTCGGGCCGGCCCCCGCCTCCGGCCTGCCGGGGCCGCAAAGCCTCTTCATCGAAAGCCGCCGCCGCCTCTTCGACCTGCGCGAAGTCTTCCTGCGCGTCATGCAGGACTGCCGCGAGGAAATCCAAAACCGCCCCCCGGGCGACGACTAAGCAGAAATTGCGGTTTGACACACCCGGGCCGTTCATTCCCCCTCCGGCCCGCCGCCGAAAAACGGCCCCTGAAAATTGAAAGGGCGGGAGGCATAAAAGCCCCCCGCCCCGTTTGTTTTCTGTTTCAGGTTCGAGGCCCGCGCTCACCCGCAACGTTTACGAATGAACGCTGATGCCGGTTCCCGCCAGCGCGATCCCCCCCTGCGGCAACGCGGCCAAACGCCGCGAAAGACCGGTGTGGGGAAGACGCCTGCGGTGTCTTCGCTGCCGGATGACTTGCTGGTTTTTCTTATGAGTCATCGTTCTATCTGGTTTTGAATTGGCCGGATAAACATGCCCGGCCAAAATCGGTTACAGACAAAAGTTTCAATTCGAAACCCGGTTCTTATACCGGCTTCTCTGAACGCAGCTGGCTGTAAAAGAACAGTTAAAACCAAAACCCATGCCTGACATGTAAATTAGAGCCGTCAAGAGAGAATTTTATTTCTTTTTTGTGAACGCCGCCGATGACAGAACAAGCATTCGGATGCAAACCTTACACAACCCGCCGCGGCGCGCCGTCCCTCTCTTCAATCATGGATACGCGCCGGGACGGGTAAGGCCCGCGGCCTCGGGAAGACCAAAAAGGAGATTGAGGTTTTGCACCGCGGAACCGGCCTGGCCTTTGACCAAATTGTCTATATGCGAGATGACACGCAGCCGGTTGTTCCGCTCATCCGCGTCCGCGACCAAAAAGCAGTTGTTCGAGCCGCGCACGTGCATGGTGTTGACGGCGGAGCACCGGCCGAACACGCGCACGAATGGCTCGTCCGCGTAGAAGTCCCGGTAAAGCTCGAAGACCTGCGCGGCGGTCAGTGTCTCTTTCAAATCGGCATAAAGACAGGAGAGGATGCCCCGGCAGACCGGAACGACCTGAGCCGTGAACGTCACCCGGACTTTCTCCCCGGCCAGCAAGCCGAGCTCGCGCTCGATCTCGCAAACATGCTGATGCCCGGCGAGCTTGTAGGCGTTCATCGCCTCGTGCCGGGCGGGATAATGGAAGGCCGGACCAGGTTTTTTCCCCGCTCCGGAAACACCGGTCTTGCAGTCGCAAATAAGGCTTCCCGGCTCAATCAGCCGGCTTTTCACCGCCGGAGCCAAACCCAGCAAACAACTGACGGCAAAGCAGCCGGGATTCCCCGCAACTTTCCGCTCCGGCGTAATCTTTTCGCGGCGCAACTCCGGCAAACCGTAAACAGTTTCGCCCAGCAGCTCCGGACACGCGTGTTGCGGGTCAAGACCGGCGCGCCGGGCATACTCCGCGTAATCAGCTTCGCTGTCGAAACGGAAATCTCCGCTGTAGTCAATAACCTTGGCGCCGCTCTCCAGCAGCGCGGGCGCGAGCGTCATCCCAACACGGTCGGGCGTGGCCAGGAAAACCGCGGCGGCGGGCGCCCGGGCCTCTTCGGAATCGGGATGCAGCAGCGGCAAGTCGCAATGCCCGGTCAAGTGCGGATACAGCGCGCTGAGCGGCTTGCCGGCATCGGCAATGTCCACCAGGCAAGCAACCTCCGCCTCCGGATGCTGGAGCAACAGCTCAACCGCGCCCGCGCCGCCATACCCCCCCGCTCCGATGATTTTGACTTTAACCATGATCAAAGCAAACTTCCAGAATGTGACAGCGGCCCGCCGCTGTCAAGTTTCCCCGCCGCCGCTGGCGTTGTATCAAATCCCTTTCGCCGGTTCGGGGATTGACAGGCGGCGGCCCCTGCTCCGTATAAATGGAGCATGGAAACCTTCAGGAACCGCCTGCGCAAAGCATGGGCCGCCGGCCGGACCACGCTCAACGGCTGGCTGGCCGCGCCTTCGATTCACACCGCCGAAGTCATGGCGCGCGCCGGATGGGACTCCCTGACAATTGACCTGCAGCACGGTTTAGTGGACTACCAGGCGGCGGCGGCCATGCTGCCCGCGATTTCCACAACGGACACCCTCCCGCTC
Organism: uncultured Puniceicoccaceae bacterium; assembly: GCA_964650745.1. Taxonomy (GTDB): domain Bacteria; phylum Verrucomicrobiota; class Verrucomicrobiia; order Opitutales; family CAZYUX01; genus CAZYUX01. Next base: position 5,549 of record CAZYUX010000088.1, on the reverse strand, counting down.
GCCCGCGTCCCCTGGCTCGAAGAAGGCATTGTTATGAAGATGCTGGACGCCGGCTGCCACGGAATCATCTGCCCCATGATCAACAGCGCGGACAGCGCGGCGCGTTTCGCCCGGGCCTGCCTTTACCCTCCATTCGGCTGCCGCAGCTTCGGGCCTGTCCACGCCAAAATGGCCGCGGCGCCCGATTACCTCGATCGCGCCAATGAAGAACTGCTTTCCATCGCGATGATCGAAACACGCGAAGCCCTCGACCGGCTCGACGCCATTCTTGGCGTGGAAGAATTGTCCGCCGTTTACGTCGGCCCATCGGACCTCTCGCTGTCCTTGGGTTTTACTCCAAAGCTGGAACCGGAGGACAAAATCGCCCTAGCCTACCTGAAGGATCTCTCTGATTAATGCTGCCGAAATTGTTGCACCTTCCCGCACGCCGCTTTTGATCAGTCGCGACCCTCACGTCCAACCGT
>CAZYUX010000088.1:0-5075 GCA_964650745.1 uncultured Puniceicoccaceae bacterium | reverse complement strand
TCGCTGTCCTTGGGTTTTACTCCAAAGCTGGAACCGGAGGACAAAACCGTCACCGACGCCATCGCGCATATCGTGAAAACGGCCCGCGCCAAGGGCAAGCGCGCGGGCGCGCATTGCCTGACCGCGGCACACGCCCGCCGCATGGCCGCGCTAGGAGCGGATTTGGTGACAGTCTCCTCGGACTTGCGCCTCATGCGGGCAGGAGCGGAAAACATCATCGGCGAATTCAAACAAAACCAGCCGTCGTGAGCCACCGCTGGCGGCAATTCATGAAACGCTTTCATCCGGAAGGCATCCCCTGGGCGGGATTGACGTTTCCCCCGCCATGGCGGCGCAGGCGCGGCGCGTTCTCGAACCAGGCGGTTATGCCCTGCTTTACGACCTGGTCCGGAACATACCCAAAACGGTCCGGCAAGAAATCCGCGGACAATTTGGCGGCTTCCGGATCGCGCTCCTGTGGCTGCACTCATTCGAGGAACCTTTCCTGAACACAGAAGAAATGACCGCATTGGGAAATCAGACGGCATTTGAAGTTGAAAAAACAAAATTCACGGGAGCGCTTTGCTGTCTCGCGCTGCGGAAACCGAAAAAAAACTGATGTTTTTCAAAAACTCAGACGGCGCAAAGCTGTTCTGCCGCTGGGCGGGCGCCAAAACAGGACCCGTGCTGCTCCTGTCGCATTCACTCGGCGCCTCCTCGCGGATGTGGGCGCCGCAAACAGACGCGCTGGGACGGCATTTCCGCCTGCTCCTGCATGACCATCGCGGGCACGGGCGCTCCGCGGCGCCGAAGGGAGACCTCTCCATAGAGCAGTTTGGCGAAGACACGCTGGCCCTGATGGATTCTCTGAAACTGGAAAAAGTGCTCTTCTGCGGCCTCTCACTTGGAGGCATGATTGGCCTGTGGCTCGCAATCCATGCCGGAAAGCGGCTCGAACGCCTGATCGTTTGCAACACCGCCGCGCGGATTGCCGACACCGCGCTGCTGGCCCGCCGCATCCGCCATATCCGGCACGAGGGCTTGGCGGCCATTGCGGATAACGTCCTGGAGCGTTGGTTGACAGCGGGCTTCCGCGCCGCGCGCCCCGAAACCATCGCCTGGGTGCGCGCGATGTTCGCGGAGACTGCAAGCGAAGGCTACGCGGCGGGAGCAACGGCGGTCCGCCATCTCGATTTGGAGAACGCCCTCGAACGCATCCAAACGCCAACGCTGGTCATCGCCGGCAAGAAAGACCAGGCAACACCGCCGGCCTGGAACGCCCTCATCGCCCGCCGCGTCCCCGGCGCGCGTCTCGCCGAGCTTGACGCCGCGCACCTTTCGAACATCGAAGCGGCGGAAGCGTTTAACCGGACCGCCCTCGATTTTCTTTTAGAAGGTTCTCAGACGCGGTAACGCTCGATCACGGCGGGATCCGGATCAATCCCCAGCCCCGGCCCGTCCGGAACGGCCACGGCGCCCTTTTCCGGCAGAGGCATCCCGGGGAACAGAAAAGCCTCGGGCTTCACGTAAAGATACTCGAACAATTCAAACCGCGGTTCCACCGCCGCCATCTGCAGCGCCGCCAAATAGCCGGGGCCGAAGTAAGGAGAATGCGGCATCAGGCGCAATCCATGTTTCCCGCATAATTCGGTAACCTTGAGAAATTCGGTGACGCCGCCCGCCTTAGTGACGCTCGGCTGAATTAAATCGGCGCCTTCCGCCCGGATGATTTCATTAAATTGAAACGCCGTGCAGGCATTTTCCCCCGTGGCGATGGAAATGCCCGTCCGGCGCAAAGCGCCGAGCGCCCGGAAATCCTCCGGCGGAAAAACAGGCTCTTCCAGCCAGCTGACCTCCATCTCCAGTAATTCGGGAATCACCCCGCGGGCATATTCCATTGTCCAGTTGCAGTTGACATCCACGGAAAAGGGAACCGCGCCGCCCAGAACCTGGCGGCAGCGGCGGATTTCCGGCATCGTGATTTCGTGCAGCTTGATTTCCGGATAACCCTCCGCCGCCGCGGCCCCGGCGTAACGGGCCACAAGATCCGCGTCCCCATACCGGACCAGGCTGGCATAGGCCGGAACGCTCTCCCGCCGCCTCTCCCCAAGTCGGCGGGCCAGGGAAACCCCGGCGGCTTTGGCGTCAAGATCCCACAAAGCGATGTCCGCCCCCGACAAGGCGAAAGTGGAGATGCCGTAGCGCCCTTGCAGAACCATTTTGCGCTGCAGTTCTTCGTTCAAGGCCGGAGCGCCGGCGAATTCCCGCCCTTTCAGCACTGGCGCGATGGCGCGCCGGACCAACGCCGCCGTGGCCTGGGCGCAAAAATAACCGAAGCCTTCCCCCCATCCGGTCAGCCCGGCATCGGTCCCGATTTTAACCAGAACGACGTCCAGCGCCGTCCACGCCGACGGCATAATCCCTTCCCCCCGCCCTCCCGCCTCAAACGGGATGGAAAGAACAACAGGCTCGACGGACGTGATGCGCATGGTGAGCAGCCCCCGCCGAACAAGCTACTTGTTTTGATAGTCCTCCGCCGCGAAGTGGCCGCCGACAAAACGGCCCTCAACGGTTGCGGCGCCGGGCCGCTCCGTCAGAATGCTTTCACGGGCCGGAAAATCCTCCGCCCGGTCCCGCGCCCGGTAACCCAGGCGTTCCGCTTCGCTGTTTTGGAAAAAGGGATCGGGGCATTGCGAAACACCGTAAACCAGCCGCCAGCCCAAATCCTCCGCCGCAAGACCAATTTCAATGAGCCGGGCCAGGTCGCGCGGGCTGCTCCAAAGGCGCAGGCGGCGCTCGTCCTGCACCTTGTCCGTGACGGATCCGATGCGGATGGCCAGCACGTTCAAACCGTATTTATCGGCGTAATACGAGCCAACCGCCTCGCCAAAAACCTTGCTCACGCCATACCAGCTGTCCGGGCGCGGCGGAGTGCTTTCATCAATCACCGCGCCCCGGGGGAGGAAGCCCACCGCGTGATGGCTGCTGGCATAGACAACCTGCCTCACGCCCGCTTGCCGCGCCGCTTCGAAGACGTTGTAAGCCCCGACGATATTGGGGCCGAGCACTTCGCCGAACGTGTATTCCGGCCCAACGTTGCCCGCCAGGTGCACAATGCCTTCAGCCCGGCGCGCGAGATCTTTGACGAAACCGATGTCCGTGATGTCACCGCGCTCGAACAACTCGTTCGCCGCCAGACCGGTTATTTCCTTGATGTCCGTCAGCAGCAGCCGCCCATAACGTTTGGCGAGAAACGGCCTCAAGGCTGTGCCGACAATCCCCGCCGCTCCAGTTAATAAAACCGTCTTCATCATTCCAATGGCATGAACGCCCTCTCAAAATTCAGCTCATCCAGTTTTGGGCGCCGGACCGGGTCCATTTTTCGGTAATCTTTTTCGTCTTTGTCCAAAAGGCCGCGCCGTCATCCCCCGTGATGTCGCCCGCGCCGAATTTGGACTGGTTCCAGCCGCCGAAGGAGAACGGCTCGCGCGGCACCGGCACGCCGATATTCACCCCGATCATCCCGGCGCTGGCCCGCTCCTCGAAATACCGTGCCGCCGCCCCGCTGGTGGTGTATATGGAAGCGGCGTTGCCGTAAGGGCTGGCGTTCTCGATGGCCAGCGCTTCGTCCAGCGTCTTCACGCGCAGCACTGTCAGCACCGGCCCGAAAATCTCCTCCCGGACGCATTCGCTGTCCGCCGACTCGGTTTCAATAATCGTCGGCCCGACATAATACCCCCGCTCTTTGCCCGGAACTTTGACGCCCCGGCCGTCGAGCCGGATGCGCGCGCCCGCCGCTTCCGCGCGTTCTATAATGCCTTCGATCCGCTGTTGCGCGGCGGCGGAGATAATGGCGCCCATGTTTTGCCCCGGCACAACCCGGCTCATCTCCGCCTCGATGGCGTCCAAAATGCTTTCGCAATCGCCCGCGGCCACGACCACGCTGGCCGCCATGCACCGCTGGCCGGCGCAGCCCGTCACCGATGTGGCGGCATTCCTGGCCGTGATGCCGGGATCGGCATCGGGAACGATGACAAGGTGGTTTTTCGCCCCGCCCAGAGCGAGAACGCGCTTGCCCGCCTCCATTCCCCGCTGATGCACGAGCCGGGCCACCTTGGTCGAGCCGACAAATGCCGCCGCCTCGATGCCGGGATGGTCCAGCAGCGCCTCCACCGTCTCCCCGTCCCCTTGGATGACGTTGAAGACACCGTCCGGCAGCCCGGCTTCTTGGAGCAGCTCACCCAGCCGCAACGGCGTCAACGGCACCTGTTCGGAAGGCTTGAGGATGAAACAGTTGCCGCAGGCAATGGCGATGGGGAACATCCACATCGGCACCATGGCCGGGAAATTGAAGGGGGTGATACCCGCCACAACTCCCAAAGGATAACGCCGCGTGTAGCAGTCCACCCCCCGGCTGACCTCGAGCAAGCCGCCCCGGGCCAGCATCGGAAGCGCGGCGGCGTATTCAGCCACCTCCAGCCCTTTGCGCAGGCCCGCCTCAGCCTCCGGGGGAGTCTTGCCGTTCTCCGCCGTGATGAGGGCGGCCAGCTCGGCCATGTTTGCCTCGACAAGGTGTTTGTAACGAAACAGCGGCTGCACCCGTTCCTTGACGGGCGTTTTGCCCCATTCCCCGAAAGCGCGCGCGGCAGCTTGCACGGCTTGGTCAACCCCGGTTTGTCCCGCAACAGCCACTTCCCCCATCTCCGCGCCGTCAACCGGGGAAGTGACGGCGATCCGGCGCGCCGGCGCCGGGCCGCTGCCCGCCCGCTTTCCGCCGGTCCAATGCGGGATGACACACCCGGCGCCAGTCTGGAAGGAAGATATGCTCTGCTTCAAAGTGCTCATGGATTTTGCCCCCACTTCACGCCATTACGCGGCATCCCGTCAAGCCGTAAAACCGTCCGCGGCCCCTTACGGCACCCGTCGGCCTTCAGCCTTCACATCATCTGCTCGTCATCCGGCCGCTCCGCCTCCGGGCTGGAACGCTCAAAATCCTGATGGTAACGTTTTTCATGCAGGTCAGAACGCTTGCCAAAGTAAAAACGCAAGCCGAGGTTGGCGCCAAGCCCGGCAAACAAGCCCGCCGCGCCCAGTGT
>CAZYUX010000087.1:3282-9978 GCA_964650745.1 uncultured Puniceicoccaceae bacterium | reverse complement strand
AACGCATAGGAATGCCCGCTCCATATTAAACCAAAGTCCCATGAGGGGTGTGCCCCAGGGTCGAAGCCGGGGCCGGGGCATTCCTCGATGATCCGCCGCAGGAAGGCGATGCGCGGGGCGCTTTCGCCGCGCAGAACACCGCCTTTCGACCACCAGAGGATGTCTTCCGGATGCAGATAAGTTTCCCCGTGGCCGACGTAGCCGCCCAGCGTGAAGCCTGTCCAGAAGCGGTGCGTTAACTCGCGCGCGGAGATGTTGCCCCAGCCTTGGGGGACGTCGCCCTCGTAGCAGCACTCGTCCACAACCACCGGTTTGCGGTAAGTTTCGCGCCACTGGCGGACCTTGCCCAGATCGCTGGACTGGATGCTGCAATGCGTGACCCAGGGTTTGCCGTGGTCGTAGAATCGGCGGCAATTATGAATGGATCTAAGGTGCTGCGCGGGATCGCGGGTCTGCACGATTCGAAAGAACCGGTCCCAGTCCTCTTCCTTTTTGGAGGGCATGATGTCGAACTCGTTGGCGAAAGACCACCAGATGTTGCGGTAAGCGGCCAGGCGGGCGACAGTGTAGCGCAGGTAGCGCTCGTCCGCGGCGGCATCCATGTTCGAGTAGCCCCAGCGGTCGTAAGGATGGAAGAGAATGAGGTCGGCCTCGATGCCCAGGTCCCGCAAGTTTCCAATGCGTTTTTCGAGATGCTTCCAAAATGGGATGTTGAAGCGGGTGAAGTCCCAGCTCTCCGGGCCTTCGCCCTCGAAGGGATGAAATTCCGGCTCATTTTTGCTGTAAGTGTAGTCTTTGGGGAAGACGCACATGCGCAGCTTGTTGAAGGGCGCGGCCTTCAGCGTGGCAAGGGTTTGTTCTTCCATCTCATCCCCCTGGTGGTTCCAGGCGTAGCAGGTCGTGCCGGTGGAAAAGTGGGGCGCGCCGTCCGCGTATTGAAAATGGCAAATGTCCCGGACGCGCACCGGCCCGCGGTTGCCGGGGGCCGGTTCCGCGCAGGTGAAAGCGCCCTCAATTCCGTTTAAAGCGGCGGCGTTGGAGCGCGTCTCGTAATGCCACTCGCCCTCCTCGTCCGGCATGAAACGGACGCGGTAAGCGCCGCCTCCGTCGTAAAATCCCTCCGCTTCGAGGATGCGGTTTTTGTAACGGAACCGGGCGGCGAGCTGAACGTCCGTGAACGGGTTGCCTTCGTTTGGCCCGTCAAAAGCCATCTCGAACAACCCCCATTTTTCAATTTGCCTGGATGTGTTCATTTTTCAACACGGGTCGAGTTGTGATTCGCGCCATAAACCGGTTGCCAGGAGAGCGCAAGTTTTTTGTTTTGTGGCGCGGCTATACGGCGGACACGCCGGCGCCGACCGGCTCATATCTGCCGCAACGTCTGGACCGCCGCGCCTGGGGGCAAAGGCAAAGATGTATGCAAATAATTGAATATCAACAACGGCTCATTGAGCTATATTCGGGCGAAGCACTTCTCTTTCAGATATGCCAAACCTTCCTTGATATATTTTTCCGTGTTTTCCTCGTCTTTCACCTCCATTTCGAAGACGTAGTCGCCTTGGTAGCCGGAGGATTCCAGGCAGCGGAACATTCCCGGCAAGTCTATTTCGCCCGTGCCGTAGGGGACCGATTGCCCGCCGATCTGGTCCTTGAAATGAACCAGGGCTATGCTGTCTCCCAATAACTCGAAACCGTCTTTCCAGTGCTCCCCGGCGGAATGAAAGTGTCCCGTCTCAAGAAGGGTTTTCATCCGGCTGTCGGCAATCCCTTGGATGACTTCGCGGAAATCGTCGAGTGTCGAGATCGGCGACCCGGCGTGGTTTTGCAAAACCGGTGTGACCCCCAGCCCGTTGGCGGCATCGAGGTAAGGTTTGCCCGCTTGGATGTAAAGCTCCCGGCTTTTGGCTTTAAACAGCACTACCGGAATGCCGAGCTCCGCCGCCAGCCGCGTGATCTCCACAGCCCGGGTGACGGATTCCCCGACATTCTCGTCAACCGGCGGCAGGTGCAGCGAGCTGAAGCGCATCCCGAAGCGGTCCAGAAATTCCCGGTAAAAGGCCGCTCCTTTTCCGGGATGCAGTCCGGCGGCGGGCCAGCCGGTGAAGGTTTCAAATTTGCGCACCCCCAGCGCGGAATAGAAACGGAGGGATTCCTCCAGTTCCTTTTCCCGCATGTTGACGGCGCTCGCGCTTAACCGGTCTATAGTTAACATGCGTTGTTTTTATCAATGCCAAAGCCATTTTGGCCGGGTTCAACAAGTGTGCCAGCGGAGATTTTGGGAAAGCGGCATGGGTTTTGGAAAGAGGAAGCGATTTGACGGAGATTGGAGGCTGCGGGCAAGCCGAAAAGTTTTCAAGATGAGAATTTGTCATACTTATGAAACTTTTTCCCTCTATGATAATTGGCGAATGATTTGCGGAAAAACACATGGCTGGCGCGCGCGAAAACAGTTGACAAAAGAGCGGCCATGGGCCGCAACGTGAACAATATGACGGAACTGGAGCGTTTCAAGGCGGTGGCGCGGTTCGAGAGGCCGGATTACTGGCCGCTGCTGCTGATTCACGCGATGGGCACGCCGCACAAAGGGGCGTTGCTCAAGCTCCGCCGCGAGGGTCTGCCCGAATGGGTCCGGGATTACAGGGACTGGGCGCGTTACTGGGGCCAATGCACGTTCGACTACGTCCAGTCCATCGGGACGGGCGCCCCCGGCATAAAGGCGGAATCCCGCACCGACGGGAAGTATGAATATATCGAATACGAGACTGGCGCCCGCACCCGGCAGGTGGTTGACAACGACATCACCTACTCGATGCCGGATTTCCAAGAGTTCCACGTCCGCGACCGCAAGTCGTGGGAGAAATACAAGGAGCTGACCACGCCTCGCGGCAAGGACATGAAAAAGCTCGATGAATACCGTGGAAAATTCCGCGGGCGCACACGTCCGGTGGCGGTATCCGCGGGAGGGACATGGGGAGTGGCGCGCTCGGACATGGGGCCGGAGCGGGCTTTGCTGGGCATTTACGACGAGCCGGAGTTAATCAAAGACATGATCGCGCACTATCTGTGGATTCAGGAGGAGTTCACTTTTCCCGTCATCGAGGCGGTCCGGCCGGATGTAATCCATATGTGGGAGGACTTTTGCTACAACCACGGAATGCTGATCAGTCCGGACGCGTTCCGGGAGTTTTGCGCGCCTTATTACCGGCGGGTGGCCGGGATAGCCCGCGACTGCGGGGCGGAGCTGCTTATGGTGGACTGCGACGGGAAAGTGGAGCAATTCTGCCACCTGCTTGAGGAATCGGGGTTCAACGGCTGTTTTCCGATGGAACAAGTGTGCGGCAACGACCTGCTGGATTACCGGAAACGGTTGCCGCGCTTCATCTTTGCCGGCGGGATCGAGAAGGAAACCGTCAGCACGGGGAACGGCCGTTGCATTGAGGATGAATTAATCCCCAAATTGCCGGTCATGCTTGAAAAGGGCGGTTATTTTCCCGGATTCGACCACGGTCTGTCCCCGAATGCGGGCTTCGAGGAGCTGTGCCGGTGCATGACCCGGCTGCACGAGATCTGCGGCAGCGCCAAATTGGGCCTGGGCGAGTTTCCCCGGATAAGATAACGCGGCGAATGCCGCCGCGGCGCGGATTTAGGTTGCGATATGAAAGGGGGCGGTTTTTTGTATGGATTTCATGGCAAAGCGATTGAGGCCGGCGCCCGCGATGGCGTCTGCTTTGGCAAAATGGCGGGCCGCCGCCAGTTCAACCCCGCTTCCGCTGGCGGGAGCGGGCGGCGCTTATATGTATAAATGAAAGAAGAACTTCTCAACCAGGCCCGTCACACCGGCCGGTTAACCGGAACCAGAATTCAGATGACGATTCCTTCGATTTTGAAGGAAGAAGAAAAATTCGCGCTGCGCATCGCCGTCACCGGCCCGGACGCGCTTCCTTTCGGCGGATTGTCGAATCCGCTGGTTTTTGAAGAATGCGGCGGAGTTGAAGGGCTTCCCGAATCCATCAGGCTGGAGAAAGGAAGATGGAGTTACACGGTTGCCGGTCTTCAAACCGCGGGAGCGCAAATGATCCGTATCGGCGCCCGAGTGAAGGATTCCGGGAACTCCGGCGGCGACCCCCGCGTCTTCTCCAATCCCGCCTGGGTGTTCGAGCGGCCGCCCTATCGCCTTTACTGGGGCGACCTGCACGTTCACACGACGTTTTCGAACTGCCATGCGTGGGAATGCGTTGATCCGGAGTGGTGCTATCAATACGCGCGGGAAACGTCCCTGCTGGATTTCGCGGCGGCGGCGGACCACCTGCGGGGTATTGCCGCGGAAGAGGGGCGCTGGGCGCGGCTGCAAGCGCTGGCCCGGCAATACAATCAGCCGGGGACGTTCGTCACATTTTTGGCTTTTGAAAGCTCTCACGCGCAGGATTTCGGCGGGGACAATAACGTTTACTTCGCGGATGACGGCGCGGACCATTTCTGGATTGACCGGGAAGACATGCATGGCAGCTCGCCGCAGGTCCATCTGAAAGAATTGTGGGAGCAGCTGGACGCGAAAGGGAGACCGTATATCAGCATTCCCCATCACACGGGCCGGCGCGGCAAGTACCGGCATTGGGAAGAAGACTATTACAATCCCGGACGCGAGCCGCTCTTTGAAATCTTTTCGGGATGGGGCTCGTCGGAAACGCGCTGGAACGCTTTCCCTATGGCCGGGGGCAATAACAACGCCCCGTCCTATTACGTGGAAGCCTTGAAGGCCGGCGCCCGTTTCGGCGTCATCGCTTCTTCTGACGATCATGCCACGCTGCCCGGCGGGCAGAATAACCACCGCGGGGAGGCTTTTAGCTGCAAAGCCCTGGCCGGTTACCCCCACAAGGGGTTGGCCGCTTTGCGGGCTCCCGATCTGTCGCGCGGCGCCTTGTTTGAAGCCATGAAACGCCGGGACGCTTACGCCACGACTTTCGCCCGGTCACTGGTGGACGTCCGCGTCGGCGGCGCTTCGATGGGGCGGGAAATCAAGGCGGACGCCGCACTGCGGAAAAAAAGGGTCATCCGGGCGCGTTTTACACTTGAAGGAGCCGGCGGCGCGCGCGTGACCCTGATGCGCAACGGGGAAGCGTATGACCACCAAACCGCCGGCGGAAAAGCGGCCGGTTCGCAAATTGATGAAGCCGTTTTTGAAGATGCGCAGCCTCTGGAAGATATCGCCGTCCGCGGCGCGAAATTTCATCCGGATCCCTTCGCGGTCTATTACGTTCGCATCCGTGACAGCCAAGGCTCGCATCAGTGGACGAGTCCGGTGTGGGTGGATTTATGAAGCACGGGGCGACTCGGAATTGGCATTTTTTGGAAATGGGTTTTAAAGGAGGATTTTCGATGACGGAGAAACAGACAGGTGTTTTGGCGCTGGAGGACGGGAGCGTCTTCCGGGGCCTGGCTTTCGGCGCGGCGGGGACGAGGGTGGGGGAAGCTGTCTTCAACACTGCCATGACCGGCTATCAGGAGGTGCTGACAGATCCTTCCTACTTCGGCCAGATCGTTGTTATGACCGCGCCTCAGATCGGCAACACCGGGACTAATTCCGAAGACGCCGAGTCGGACGGCCCCAAGGCCGAGGGTTTCGTTGTGCGCGAGATCAGCCCGGCGGTCAGCAGCTGGCGCAGCCGGCGGACATTGCCGGATGATCTGGCCGCGCGCGGTGTCCCTGGCTTGACAGGCGTGGACACGCGGGCGATCACGAAAAAACTGCGCGAAGCCGGCGCGCTGAACGCATGTTTGAGCACCGATGGATTGAGTGACGAGGAGGCGGCGCGGCGGGCCCGCGAGTGGCCGGGATTAGCCGGCGCGGATTACGTCAAGGAAGTGACCTGCCGCGAGTCTTACACTTGGCCGGCGGATGGCGGCAGCAGCTCTTTCACGGTTCCCGGAACGAATCTTGCGCCTTCGCCGCGGGGTCGTCCCCGCCTGCGGGTGGCGGCTTTCGATTTGGGCGCCAAATGGAGCATATTCCGCAAGCTGGCCCGGCACGGCTTCGAAGTCATTGTGGTGCCCGCCAGCGCCAGTTTCGAGCAAATCCGCGAGCTGCATCCCCGCTGTGTGTTTCTGTCGAACGGTCCGGGCGATCCGGCGCCGCTGGACTACGTTTTCAAAACGACGGCGAGGCTGATTGAACATTACCCCACGTTTGGGATCTGCATGGGCAATCACATTCTCACCCATGCCCTGGGTGCCGGCACCCATAAGCTCAAGTTCGGACATCACGGTGCCAACCAGCCGGTGAAGAACCTGGAGACCGGGGAAGTCTCCATTACTTCGCAAAACCACGGGTTTGCCGCCCGGCCCGGGGAACTCGAGCAGCGCGGCGCCATTGTCACCGAAATCAATTTGAACGATGGAACGGTCGAGGGCTTGCGGCACAAAGATCTGCCCGTCTTCTCCGTCCAATACCATCCCGAGGCCTCCCCCGGCCCGCACGACTCCGGTCACCTTTTTGACCGGTTTTATGAAATGGCCGCCGGCGCGCCGTGAGGATTTTAAGGCGCGCGAAAGAGCGGGCCGCGTTGAGTCAGCCGAGGCGCCCGTTGTTTTCCCGCCGCAGGCGGTATTGAATGTCTTCGAGGAGTTTGCGGTTGACCGCCAGCAAATCGGCGAGAAAGGCGGCAATAAGGGTTTGAAACCCCATCGTCAACAAGACCG
>CAZYUX010000087.1:0-3272 GCA_964650745.1 uncultured Puniceicoccaceae bacterium | reverse complement strand
ATCAGGGATTGAACGTGGCCTTGGCCGCCGGCGGTGAAAAAGTAGTAAAGGAACCGGATGCCGAGCAGAAAGCCGGCGGAGAAGACGGCCAGCCCTAACGTAAAAAAGAAAGCAAAGGGTTTGTAAACGACTGAAATCCTCACGATGGTCATGATGGATTGGCGCAAGTATCCGGGAATGCTCTTAATAAGGCGCGAGGGCCGCATCTCTTTATTGACGCGAACAGGCACGGAGATCACAGCCATGTTTTTCTGGCCGGCTTGGATAATGGATTCCAGCGTGTAAGTGTATTGATTGAAGATGTTCATGCGCAGCGCGGCATCCCGGCTGAGGGCGCGGAAGCCGCTGGGAGCATCGGGCACATCGGTGCGGCTGGCCTGGCGAACGACCCAGCTGCCGGTTTTCTGGAGGAGTTTTTTGACGGCGGAGAAGTTTTCCATGTGGCGGATGGGACGGGCGCCCACCACCATTTCCGCCCGGCCTTCGATGATGGGCTGAACCAGCTTGGCGATGTCCCGGGCGTGGTATTGGTTGTCGGCGTCGGTGTTGACGATTATGTCAGCCTCCAGCTGCAGGCAGGCGTCCAGCCCGGCGGTGAAGGCCCGGGCCAGGCCTTGGTTCTTTGGCAGCCTGACCAAATGGTCCGCGCCGTTGGCTTTGGCGGCTTCAGCCGTGCCATCCTCGCTGCCGTCATCCACTACGAGGACTTCGATTTGGGTGATGCCTTCGATCTGGCGGGGCAGGGCTTGCAGAGTTGCGGGCAGGGAGTCTTCCTCGTTGTAACACGGAATTTGAATGACCAGTTTCATGGCGGCCTTTGGCGGCCCGGTTCCGGATTCATGCCCGGTAACCGGGGGCGGCGGAGACGGCGAGAATTTCGCCGTAGAAGACGCGGTGGTAATCTTTCAAGGGATAGTTTTTTCCTATATCGGGGTCGAGGAAATTTGCCGGTTTGAAATTGTCCCAGTAGATTTTCCGGCACTCGATGGCTAATTCGGCTTCGGCGAAGGACGGGGCGGCCACGCAGGTTGAAGCTTCCGGGGTGAGGCCGGCGGCGGCAATTTTGTCCTCGTCACGGCCGGATTTTGTGCCGAGGTGCATGAGGGCGTCCCGGTATTTAGCTGGAAAAGCGCAGAGGGTGAACGTTTCGTGACGGCCGATGAATTCCAGGGTGTAGCGGCTGGGGCGCACAACGATTTGGGCGAAGGGTTTGCCCCACATGACACCGAGGCTGCCCCAGCCAACGGTCATGGAGTTGTATTTCCCGGCGGCGTATTCCCCCGCTGTCAGAAGCAGCCATTGTGTTGCCCAGATGGAGACTGGCGGCAGTGTCATTTGATCGGTTTTTATTAATTCTCTTTTCATGTTTTTTTCAGTTGCGGGCGCGCGCCGCAAAAACGCGAACCGCCATTGTCCTGGCGGCGCGGCGGGCTCCTTAACGGTTGAGATGCATGAGGAATTCGACGTTGGACTTGGTTTTTCGCACGCGGGTGATGAGCATCTCCATGGCTTCGAGGCAGGGGACGCCTTTCATGGCGCGGCGCAAAGAGTAAATTTTTTGGAGCTCGTCGGGGTGGTAGAGGAGTTCCTCCTTGCGGGTGCCGGAGCGTTCGAGGTTGATGGCGGGGAAGACGCGTTTGTCCACCAGGGCGCGGTCGAGGTGGACTTCCATGTTGCCGGTGCCTTTGAATTCCTCGAAGACGACCTCGTCCATGCGGCTGCCGGTTTCGATGAGGGCGGTGCCAAGGATGGTGAGGGAACCGCCGCCTTCGATGTTGCGGGCGGAGCCGAAAAAGCGTTTGGGCTTTTGCAGGGCGCCGGCCTCAACGCCGCCGGAGAGGATTTTGCCGCCTGATGGCATGAGGGTGTTATAGGCGCGGGCCAGGCGGGTGATCGAGTCCAGCAGAATGATGACGTGCTGTCCGGCTTCGACCATGCGGCGGGCTTTCGAGATGACCATCTCGGCGGCATGGACGTGGCTCTCGGCCGACTCGTCGAAGGTGGAGGAGATGACTTCGCCTTTTTTTATCTGGCGGCGGAAGTCGGTGACTTCTTCCGGGCGCTCGTCCACCAGCAGGACGATGAGGTGGACATCGGGTTTGTTGACGGCGATGGCGTTGGCGACACACTGCTGCAGGACGGTTTTGCCGGTTCGGGGCGGGGCGACGATGAGGCCGCGCTGCCCCAGGCCTATGGGCGTGATCAAGTCTATCACGCGCATGGAGATGTTGTCCCACTGAACGTCCGGGCTGGTTTCCAGGAGGATGCGTTCGAGCGGGTAGTAGGGGGTCAGGTCCTCGAACGGAACACTCTTGAGATTGTCTTCCGGCGGGTTGCCCATGACTTTGTCCAGGCGCAGGACGAAGGGAACGGGGTCGCCTTCGCGGCCGGGATGGATCTGAGCTTTAATGAGGTGGCCCCGTTTCAGGCCGTAGCGTTTGATAAGAAGGTGGGGGACGAAGGCGTTGAGGTTTTTGACGCGGTAGTTGTCGGCTTCATAAACAAGGAATCCCCATCCGTCTTCGCTGGTTTCAAGGATGCCTTCGGCGATGACGGGGGTTCGTTTTTCGAAGGCGGCGGCGGTGATTTCGTCCAGCAGAATGCGGCGCACGGGGGCCGACTGGCGGACGATGCCGAGGGAGCGGGCCATGTCCGCCAGGTCGAAGAGGGGCATGGTGATGAGGTCGTTGACGAGGATGGCCTTTCCCGGGCCGGAAGAGTTTTCTTCGGCCTTCCGCCGCATTTCGTCATAGTCGCGGAAGAGATCGCAGTATGGCAAGTCTCCCGGGTGCAGGTTAAAACGGGTGTCTTTGGAGAAGTAACCTCCCCGCGGTTTGGGTTTGAATTTCTTTTTTTTGGGGGGGGCGGTTTTGGAATAGGAGTGGGGTGGAGGCGGCCCTTTCTTTTTAGGGTTCTTGTAGTAGTTTTTGTTGTAAGGCTTGGAGGGCTCTTTTTTATAGTCGCCGGCGCCGGGGCGATATGGTTTTTGTCCTTCCTGATAATTGCCGGCGCGCGGGCCTCGGTTTTTCCAGCCTGCGGCGCGCGGGCTTTTGTCATTTCGGGCGGGGTGGGGCGGCGCGCCGTCATCTTCGTCGGAGGAGAATTGTTCGGGAACTTCATCCGCGCGCTCCGTTTTTTGAGGGGCGGGGGATGCCTCGTGTTCGGCTTGTTCTGGGGCCGCGGCATTTTCCGGGGCGGGAGCCGCGGGCTTGGATTCCGGTTCCGCTGTTTTTTTCTTGCGCTCGGTTTTCTTTGCGGCGGTCTTTTTCTTC
>CAZYUX010000086.1:0-10042 GCA_964650745.1 uncultured Puniceicoccaceae bacterium | reverse complement strand
CAACAAATGAGTTGGCGGGAGGTGCTCATCCGCTTTTGCGGACCGGCTTCCGCGTCCGGCGGCCGGGGTTTTTTTAGCGGGCAGGCGCGCCCGGGCCGGCTTGGGCTTGCCGGAAGAAGGTTTTCGTTTCGGTTTGGGTTTGGCTGGAGAGGGCTGCGGAAAAATCGCCGGAGCTTCGGCCGGCTTTTCTTCCGGTTCCTTCTCTTCCTCTCCGTTGTCAATAGGCAGTTCCGTTATTTCACCCGGATTTCCCCCAAGCACCCGTTCCGCCTCGAAATGCGTGAAATAGTAACCGGCAAGCTCGAAGGCGCTTTCCCTCACTTGCCGGTGCGCGGCAAAGAGCTTCTTCAGATGGGAGGCGAAATCGGCCGGCACCTCGAAGAAATCAACCCTGGCCTTTCCGGCGAGTTCCTTTTCCTCCATATAGGCTTCGGCTTGTTCCTTCGAAATGAAAGCCGCCACCGCCCGCTTCGAATTTCCTTCGGAAACGACTATGGTGTAAATTGTCATGACTGCCCAAACCGGCTCGCCTCCTCCAAAGCATTGGAGGCATCCGGGTGCGCGCTTTATGGCTGCTTCCGCGGTCCAACCTGATGCATGGCGGAAGCCCGGTCAAGTCATCCCTGTTTTTTGCCGGGCCGGCAGTGGAGCCATGTTCGCCCGTTAGGGTTCCATAATAAAAAAAGTGTAACGGTAACGGGAGTCCCGGGACGGGGTTGCGAAAATAACTTTTTTGAAGTAAGGACGCCAGTCGGGAAAAAAAGTGTCACCTTCGGCTTGCGCGTGGACGAGGGTCAGGTGCAGACGGTTCGCCAGCGGCAGCGCTTCCCGGTAGAGGCGTTCGCCTCCGCAAATCCAGATGGTTTCACCGGGCAATGTTTGCGCTTGCGCGAGAGCATCCGGCAGCGATGCCGCCACTGATGCGCCTTCTTCCAGCGGGCTTTTATCGCGCGTCAGGACTAAGCGGGAACATGCTTTCGCGGCGCCTCCGGCTTGTTTCAGGTCCGCGAAGGTTTTCCGGCCCATGACGAGGATTCCACCGCGTGTTTGGTCGAGGAAGTATTGCCAGTCCTCCGGGATGCTCCACGGCAGGCGCCCGCCGCGGCCGATGACGCGGTTCTCCGAACAAGCGACGATGATGTTAACCGGTTTGATGGCTGAACGGTTTTTAAAAGAGCGGAACAGCCCGGCTTTAATCAAGCGAAAACCGGACGGCGGCCCGTCCGCCTTTTCCCGCCGGCCATTAAAGAAGCCCGGCGCTTCGCCGATTTTTATTAAAGCCAGCCAACACCTGTCGCCATGCAAAAAGTATATGTCATCGAAGACGAGGTTTTACTGCGGGATTTATTGATCGAGTTGCTCAAATCCCGCAGGGATTTGGAAATTGCCGGTTACTCGGGAGACGGCATGGAGGGCTACAACCAATGCCGCGAGATCAAGCCCCGCTTTGTTGTTCTGGACCTCCGCCTGCCCACCCTCAACGGCGTGGAGGTCGCCCGGCGGCTCCGGCGGGATTTTCCCGCCTTGAAAATGCTGATCCTCTCGGGCGCGCTTTCGCTGGGGACCATCAAGCGAGTCATGGCGGCCAAACCGAATGGCATTCTCGAAAAGGGAGCCGGTCTCGCGGAGATGGAAAAGGCCATCCGATGCGTCGCCTCCGGCCAGTCCTATTTCGGACCCGCCATTGTCAAACAAATGCCCGAGCTGATTTACAGCGAATACCAGGAGCGCAGCCTGGACGCCTTGACCGGGCGCGAGCGCGAAGTCCTCCAGCTTGTCGCGGAAGGTTACACGACCAAGGAAATCGCCAGCCGTTTGTTCATATCTCCGCGCACGGCGGATGTTCACCGCATGCGGCTGATGCGGAAACTCGGCGTGCGCAACGCGGCCGGCCTCACCCGCCTGGCCGTGTCTTTCGGCCTCGTTCCCGTGCCCGCCGTGGTTTAGCCCCGGTCCGCCCGGGTTCCATCACGCGAGAAATCCAGTCACAACGCGAACACCGCCAAAACCGGAAAAACACCGCCGTCTTGCCGGGCTTGACGAACCGGGCCGGATGCTTAAGTTAAATGGATTTCGCGACAGTTGTCTTGCCCGATGGTGTAAAGGCAGCACAAAGGATTTTGGTTCCTTTGGTCCAGGTTCGACTCCTGGTCGGGCAGCCAGTCGGGTTGAAACGCGAAAGCGGTTTGCCGTTTTCAAAAAGGCCTGATACTGCGAGAGTGGCCCGGCGGTTGAACCGGGCGCGGCGCATTTATTCTTTTGGCGGGCCTAATAACCGGTGAGAGTGAAAAGGCCGAAGAGGAATTTGGTTTGGGTTCCGGAGAGCCGCTGGTTCACGCCGGTTTCTTTGACACTGACGTGGAAAGTGGCTGGGGGCGGAGGCGTGTAGGCGCGCGGATGCGCTTCCACCAGGCCGAGGAAGCCCGCGGATTGCCGCTCGGGAACCGCTTCCGGGCAAGACGCGCAGCCGGCCAGCAAGATGAGGAAGACCGGCAGAATGCGGAGGGCTGTGTGTTTGATCATGTGCCGGGGAGTTCGGTTGCGAGAACTTTCTTTTTCTGGTCCCGGCGGTGTTTTTTCAGGCGTTCCCGCAGGGGTTTGTCATTCAAAGCCAGGATGGCGGCGCCGGCGAGGGCGGAGTTGACGGCGCCGGCTTTGCCGATGGCTAAGGTGAGAACGGGGATGCCGGAGGGCATTTGCGCCGTGGAGAGCAGGGCGTCCAGCCCGTCCAGAGACCAGCCTTTCATGGGGACGCCGAGGACGGGAAGTTCCGTGTGCGCCGCCATCGCGCCGGCCAGGTGGGCCGCGCCGCCGGCCGCGGCGATGATGACGCGCAGGCCCCGCCGGGCGGCGCTGGAGGCGTATTCGGCGGAGGCCTCAGGCGTGCGGTGGGCGCTCAATACTCTTTTTTCAAAAGGGAGCTTGAGATCGTCCAGTGTGGTTGCGGCGTGGCGCATCGTTTCCCAGTCGGACGCGCTGCCCATCACCACGCCAATTAATGGTTTTGCGGCGTTTTTTTTCATGCAATGGGTGTTAATGTTCGGCCACGGGGCGGAGGAAGACGGCATCTTTGCCGGAAAGGTCGTAATTGAATCGGTATTCGCCGCCGCCGAGGTCCTCAGGCGCCAAGCCGGTGTCCGTCCACGGCCCGTCCGGCGCCGGGGCTTCCTGCATCAACAGCGAGGAAGCCGGACCGTTCGTGACGCGGAAGCGGACCTCCAGAAGACTGCCGCTGGGCGCGGTGGAGACCGGCTCCAGGATGATGCCCGTGACGGGGGAAACGATCACCGCGTCCGCATAGGGGAAGAGGCGGTTGACGTTCTTGGCCCGCACTTGCAGCAGGTAGTCCATCTCCTCTGTCGGGTGAAATATGTATGGGGTGTCCGCGATCTCCGTCTCGACGGAGTTTTCAATCGTGTTGGAGTTGGTGACCTGGATGTCGTCCAAATACCAGCCAACACCGGCGGAAGTCTGGTTGTAGTAAGAGCTGCCGCCAAAGCTGTAGATGAAACGGACGCGCAGTTCCTTGCCGTCATAAGCCGCCAGTGAAACCGCGCGCTGGTTGAATGAACTTTCGCCGCTGCCGCCGTCACCGGCTTGGAAATAGACTTGCGTCCAGGTCGTTCCGCCGTCGGTGGAAACCTCGGCGATGGCGTGCTGGTCGGATGTCGCGTAACCCAAACGGCTTTGAAAAACCAAGTCGCTCGTGCCGGAGGGCAAAATCAGGCGGTCCAGCGTGATGATTTCATCGGCGATCCCGTCGGGATGGCAGAGGTGATAGGCATACGTGCCGGCGTATTTCACGTCACTTTGGATGACGTCATAAGTTCCCGATTGCTGGATGGTGACGTTGGCGCCGCCGTCTTCGGCGCCCTCGACCCAAGTGCCGGGCCCCAGCTCGGCTTCGCGCGCGATGTAGGCGGTGGCGCCGCCGGTCTGGTTGAATGCGATGGCGTTGTCTTCGTTCACATAAACGCCGCCGGGGGGGATGATGTCGGGCGGCACGTAAAGGGGTGTCCAGTCCTGTTTCACTTTTTCATTGCCGGAAACGGTGGCCGTTGGCGTGTAATCCGTCAGGTTGCTGCCCTGGAATGTTAAGTTGTAATCGCCGTCGCCGGAGAGGACGGGTATCGAGTAGCCGCCCGACTGGGATGTGACGGCGTAATAGTCTTCGCCGGCCACGTCCACGCGGATGCCCCCTAATCCTTCGCCGGCGCCGTAAAAGCCGTTGCCGTCGAGGTCGTAATAAACCACGCCGGTGATGAAGGGATAGATCGTTCCGGAGGGTTTGGCGAAATCCTGGGTGACAATTACGGGGCCTACGGTGGTCGAGGTTCCAGTATTCCAGGCGGTGCCGGATTTCGTTCCCAACACGACGCCAATGCCGATTTCCGTGAAGCCGGAATCGTAATAATCGTGAATGTTGTAGCGGTGGCCCGGCGGATCCTGCATGCCGGTCGGAGGATTGTCACCCCAGTCCACGTCAAGGCCGCAATGCCCATGCCAGACGGATTGCGCGTAAGCGTAGACATTTTCTCCCAATGCGCCGAAACTGTAGTTTTGATAACCCACCCGGTCGGCCGGTTCATCTCCTGACTGGTGGGGCGGAGGCGGGTTGGGTGAACTGATGTGGCCTTGAAAGGTGTTGTCAAACATATCCTGGCTGTGGAGGCGGGCGGCGGTCAGCAATTTTTCATTGAACGAAAGCGGGGGCCGCGGGGAGGGCAGGTCCGCGAACTGGATGAGCATCTCGTCCAGGTCCACGCCGAAATAGGAGTAAGCTGCCAGCACGTCGGGGTCAGTGGTGTTGTAGTATTCATTGGCGGCGTTATTGGCGTCGGCCCGCGCCCAGTTGATGTATTCGAGGAAGAATTGCTCCTCGTCCGAGGGTTCGCTGATGGAATAGAGGGTCGTGCCTGAAGGCCTGAAGTTGTCCGTTTCTTCCGCTGGTTCCGTTTGAATTTCAACAGGCGGCGCCGGCGGGGGCGCCATGTGAGCGGCATCTTGAGTTGCGATGGCTGGGTCTTCCGCCATAACGGCGGGCCCCGATATGAGGATCAAAGCCGTGCTGACGAGAATGGCTTGCCGGGAGGCGGGTCGTGTTTTCATGGCGGGGTTATGGGTTGCCGCGGAAGCTCCGCGCCGGGGTTGACTTGGAATTTTGGTTTCGCGCATATGCCTTTTCTGGACCTGCCAGCCAGCGGGCGTTTTTGCGCTTGGCCGGAGGCTTCCTAATATGAGCGCCACTATGCCAGTTTTGATGCTTCGGAGCAATCTTTTTATTCTGTTTCAGGCATGGCGCGCGGCGCCGGAATCCAGGGCGGACAGGCGCTCCTTTATGAGCGGACGCAGGGGAGAACGGGTCTTCTATGCCAGAGCAATTTCGAGTTTGTGCGCGGCGGGGCCGGCGGCGGAGAGGCAGGCGTAGGCGGATTTTTCCACCTTCTTCATTTTGAAGGGCCGTTCCTTGCCGTCGAGTTTGACGGACTTGGGCTTGCGGGCTGATGGCAGGAGCACCGCCAGATCCGTCTTTTCGGCGTTGCCGGTGAATTCGAGGCGCATTTTCTTCGTCTTTTTGTTACAGGAATACTTGTAGCTGACGTAGCCGTCCGACGCGGGATACTTGATGGTGGCGCTGGCGTTGTCCACTTCCGCTGCCGTCCAGCGCGGCGTTAACAGAACCTTGTCGAACCCAGTCCCCGTGTCCTTGACTCCCGCCAGCCCCTCGACGAGGGCGTAAACCACCGCCGCCGCGCCCCAGTTGTCGGGGATGCCAAAACTGACACCGCTGTGCCCGAAATACACTTCCTTGTCGCACAAGGTGACGCCGAGGACCATCCAGTCGCAGGCCTCCCGGCCGGCCTCGAAAACGATTTCCTTGATAACTTTTCCGGGATGGGGATTGTCGAGGCCGTAATTGTAGCAGCCGATGCAACAGCAATGGGCGTTGGCGCCGCGCCAGGCCACTTTGCACCTCTGTTTGTCATGCCGGTTGAAAGGCGGATCGTCCGCTCCCCACCAGCCTCCGATTTCGCGCCCGCGGCGGATGTACTGCGTGTGTTCGGAACCGTCTTGATACCGGAGGGTGACGGTTCCGGCCACGTCGCCCCGGCCCATGGTGTGCAGCAAATAGATGGATTTAGCCTTGCGCTCCGCCGGGACGCGCATTTCGGAGGCATAGCCGGGGAACCGTGAAATGCCCAGGCAGGCCCGCCGGCCGTTTTTCGCCGGTTTGACGATGTCGAACGGAATGCCGTTGAAGGTCTGCTTGCCCGTTGGGAAAGCGTGGAAATCGTTGTCGCCCTCGCCAGTCCAACCCGGCACGCCTTTTGCCCCTTTGCCGGAGAGATCCGTGTTGGCGGCGTTCTTCAGATTCAGCGTGGTGAATTTCCGCTTTGGGGGCTCCGGCATTTTTCCGCGGAAAGTGCAGGGGAAGTAGTTGTTGTATTTTTTCCCCAGATCGAAAAGCCGGTTGAGGATATCCGTGCCGTAACCCTCGAAACCGTGCTCGAAGGCGCCATGGGCCAGCTCGCCGGCCACGATAGTGGTGACGCCGCCGTTCATGTATTCCCAATGCCGGTTGTGGCCACCGAAACCTTTCTGGAAAATCGGAAAAATCTGATACCACTCGCCCGGGCTGCTCCGGGGCATGCGGCGGCGGATGTCCTGGTAGGTCTTGATGATCTTGACGGCCTGATCGTGCGTGACCGTGCGGTTGAGCGAATAGGAGTTGGACAGGGAGACTTGCCTGGACTCGTCCACGCCAAGGTCGCGCTTGATTCTCCGGTCTTCCGGCACATGATGGGTGAAAAACCTGCCGTTCCAGGCCAGCTTGTTGAGGCGTTTCATGATATCCTCCCCCATCCTGCGGAACCTGGCGGCCTCTTTTTCGCGGCCCGCGGAATCGAGCATCTCCGCCAGGTAACGGCAGCCCGCGGCGAAGCCGGTATTGTCCCCGTGCATGACTCCGAAGCGCGTCTTCTTTATGTCCACCACCATTGCGTCGCCGGTGATGGCGGTGTCTTCGGCGGATTGGAAATCCCAAGTGTCAATGGTGTAACCGCGCTTGAGCAGCTTGTATTTTTTCGACCACCGGTAAGGGTCGGTGGCGCTGTAGCTGTAAGCTTTGATTGCGTTGTCCAATAATCCCGCCATCCACCCCGTGTCGCCCGTGGCCTTCCAAGTGTAGTAAAGGCCCTCGACGAAGAGGTATTCGACGTCGTTCTCGACCGGGATGCGCTTGAACTCGTAAGTGTAGTCGGGAAACGGGCGGATGAAACCGCCGTATGAGAAGCGGTTGTCCCACATGTTCTTGTGGCGGGTGCGGGGATAGATGTTGTCCCAGATCATCCCGTCCTCCCGCTGGCTGCCGGCGTAAAGGTCAATCCCGGTCTTCAGCTCCGGGTAGAAATACTTCATCCCCTTGAGGGTGTGAACGTGGTCGCGCAGCCAGCGGACGAAGTAGTGGTAGAATTTGCCCTTGTACCGGACGGTGCCGGTTTCGCCGTGCCAGCCCACCATGGTCCAGTAAAGCATGTTGAGCAGCTCTTCGTATTTGCCGTGCCGGTCTTTGATTTCCGTCTCGGCGTCCACCTTGAAAGCGGTTTCGGCTATCGGCGTGCCTGTTTCATCCTCCAGCGACAGCGTGTGCTTTCCCAGCGCGCCCGCCGCCGCGAAGGAGATGTTCCGGCCGCCCCGCAGGCGCGCGTATTCGCGGCGCTGGCCGTCCCGCGCCACCAGTATCCCTTTCGGCGTGTCCGTTACTTTAACCTTCTCCAGCGGCTTAAACGCCGGGCCCCATTTGCCGTTTTCAATCTTCAACATGCGTGCGCCTTTCTTTGGTTGATTTCGCAATAAAGGAGGAAAGCATGATTAACGCAAGATAATCCCGGCTGATGTTCCGTTTGACTTGTTCAGCATAAGCATGACGGAATGCGAATCCGAAAAACTCTTTAACAGCGGGAAAGCCCCCGCGGCCGCTGTTTATTCGGCCCCCGGTTCCGGCGGGCCGGCTGGAATAACAAGAAAAAACATAATCCCGTTATTTCTCCAACAGGCCCGCCTGGCTGAAGCTGTAGAAGCCGTGCCCGGCGGGGTCGGCGGCAGGCCGGCCTATGATGACGTGGTCGAGCATGTCAATGCCGACGGCCCGGGACGCCTCCCGCAGCCGCTTGGTCAATTCGCAGTCGTCGGCGCTGGGCATGGGGTCGCCGCTGGGGTGGTTGTGGACGCAGATCACCGCCGCCGCGCTGACGCGGATGGCCTCGCGGAACACTTCCCGCGGATGGGCCAGGCTGCTGGTGGCCGTTCCCGAGCTGACTTCCGCTTGTTTGATCAGCCGGTTTTTGCGGTTCAGGCAGAGCGCCCAGAATTTCTCCACCTCGATTCCCGCCGCGATGGGCCGGAAATAATCGCACACTTTCTCCGGCGTGTCGAAGACGGGAGCGGTGTCGCCCTTTTGCATAAGGACGCGCCGGGCCACTTCCATCACCGTGATGAGCTGCAAAGCCTTGACCCGCCCGATGCCGTTGAGTTTTTTAAAATCGTTCTCCGTCCAGGTGAGCAGCCCGGCCAGCGAACCGGCCTCGGCGATGAGCCGGCTGGACAGGCCGATGACGTCCAAACTCTTGCTGCCGCTGCGCAAGAGCATGGCCAGCAACTCGGTGTCGCTTAGCGCCTTGGCGCCGTATGTTTCCAGGCGCTCCTGGGGCCGCTCGCCCGCCGCCATGTCGCGCAGCCGCAACGGCGCTTGATAAGTTGCCTTCATTGGAAAAGCCGCCTGTCAGCAGCCGTTTTCACTTTAAAAATATCTCGATGACGGGGATTTCGGTGTGAGGTTTGAGAGCGGGCAGGTTGAGACGGAGAGCGGAGGCGTTCTTTTGGGCGCCGGCGTGCGGGTCATTTTTTCCGTCCGGTTCCCGGAACTGGACCTCGCTGGCGTCGTGGAGGAGCTGGGCGTATTCGATTTTGCCGGCCAGGCCGTCGAGGTGAATATGTTTAAAGGGCCAGGCGAAGAGATGAAGGTAAAGACGGCCGGTTTTGGGGTTGTAAGTATAACGGCAGTCGGGCGGAGGGGGAAATTCCGGCGGCGCGGCGCCGCAGCCGTATATGGCCTGGTTGTGAACGCGCATCCACTGGCCGATGGCTTCGAGGCGCTCGCGGGCGCGCCAGTCAAACTCGCCCCGGGCGGTGGGGCCGGCATTGAGCAGGAGGTTGCCGTTCTTGCTCACACCGTCAATAAGCAGCATCAAAAGTTGTGGAACGCTTTTCCACGACGCCTCATCGCGGTGGTAGCCCCAGGAGCCTGAAAAGGTCTGACAGGCCTCCCAGAGGCGGGGCTTGCCATTTTTATCCAGCAGAGGCGCGGCGGGCTGGAACTGTTCCGGCGTTTCGAAGTCGCCGTCAAATCCTTTATCCCAAAGCCCGAGGCGGTTGTTGACGAGGATGCCGGGCTGGAGCTTGCGGGTGAGATCGAGGAGTTTTTCGGATTCCCAGTCCTCGCGGCCTTTGCCGTCTTCGCCGGGATAGGAGAAGTCATACCACATGATGTCTATTGGGCCGAATTGGGTCAGCAGCTCGGTGACTTGCTCGCGCATGCAGGCGGCGTATTTTTTCATGTCGCGGTTTTTGTTTTGAGCGCGCGCATCGGGGTCGTCCCGCCGGGGATGGTGGCGGTCCACCGTGAATTCGGGGTGGTGCCAGTCAATCAGCGAGTAATAGAAGCCAACCCGCAAACCTTCAGCGCGGAAGGCCTCAACCATGGGCTTGAGCAAGTCCTTTCCCCAGGGCGTTTTCGTGGCCTTGTAGTCCGTGTGCTTCGTGTCCCACAGGCAAAAGCCCTCGTGGTGTTTGGTGGTGATGACAAAGTAGCGCATCCCGGCTCGCTTGGCCAGGCGGGCCCATTCTTTCGGATCATAGAGATCCGGGTAGAAATGGGCGAAATACTTCTGGTATGCCTCCGAGGCAATTTTCTCGTGGTTCTTGACCCACTCGTGGCGGGCGGCCAGGGCGTAAGTTCCCCAATGGATGAAAAGCCCGAAAC
>CAZYUX010000085.1:0-10085 GCA_964650745.1 uncultured Puniceicoccaceae bacterium | reverse complement strand
GGAAAAAAAGGCTCCTAACATAACGAGACCGAACAAGAGCATCAGCCCCAGGAAACAGGCGGCCATCAGCAGCGCCAGCAGCTGGCTCAACAACAGCTTGAAGAAACTCATCGCGGACAGAACTTTATCCGCTCTCCGGTTAAAAACAAGCCGAATGCGGATGTTTCACGGGTGTGATGGCGGCGGAAGGGTCCGCCGTCACTTGCCGTAACGGTCCTTGAGGTAAAAATTGTGGCGGCGTTTGATGTTCGGGGAAAGGATGACGTAGCCTTCAATCGTGATTTCACCGCCGGAATCAACGATGACTTCTTCCATTTCAATTTGGTTTTTCTTGGCCTTGGAGTAGTCCGCCGCCAGTTTTTGGCGCTCCCGGCGCAGGCGCTCGATTTCGGCTTTCTGTTCCGCCAGGGCCGCCAGAGCGGCGTCGAGCTGGCTTTCCTCCTCGCCGCTCAAACCCTGGCGCTCGCGCATCATCCGCAAAGCCGAGATCTTTTCCGTGGCCAGCCGGTAAGCTTCCTCGAGCGCTTTCATCTTCCTCTCCAGCTCGGTCAGGGAGGCTTCGGCTTTTTCGCGGTCCGCCGCGGCCTGGGCCAGCTTTTCGTTCAGCTCGGCGATGCGCCGCTGTTTTTCCTCTTCCAGCTGGCGGATGTGTTCTTCGGCCATGCGCTCGGCTTCCTCAGCTTTGCGCGCCGCCTCCTTGGCTTTGTGTTCGGCTTGCGCGATGGCCGCTTCGCGGGTGTTCAATTCCGCTGTTTTTTTTGTGACGTTTTCTTCCAGCTGGCGGGACCATTCAAGCTCGTTCTTGTGCTTCTCAAGCTGATAATAATAGAGATACCAGGAAACACCCGCCACTATGGCCAGCACCCCGGTTAAAAGAGTGAATACCAGGTTCCTGTTCATTTCTGAAATGCTTTGACAACTTTTTATTGTTTGTCAACCCCCATTTCAGGAAAGCCGGTTGCGGTAATCCTCGTAACTGAATTGCCGGATGATTTCCGGCTCGCCGGTTTCCGGGCGCGTGACGGCGATGGCCGGAAGGGGAACCCCGTTGAAGGTGGTGTTCTTCACCATCGTGTAATGGGCCATGTCTTGAAAAATCAGCCGCTCCCCGGCGCGCAAAGGCCGTGGAAAGGAGTAATCGCCGATGACATCCCCGGCAAGGCAGCTTACGCCGGCCAGGCGGAACGTGTGCGGATATTCGCCAGGCCGGCCCGCCCCCCTGACTTCCGGCCGGTAGGGCATGGCCAGCACGTCCGGCATGTGGGTTTCCGCCGAAGTGTCGAGGATCGCCGCGGGAGGATTGCCGGGGGAAACATCGAGGACCGAAGCCACCAGAACGCCCGCGTCCAGGGCCGCCGCTTCTCCGGGCTCCAGGTAAATTTGCAGGTTGGGGTGGCGGCTTTGAAAAGACTCTATAACACGGCACAAGCGCCCGGTATCGTAACCGGGCCGGGTGATGTGCTGCCCGCCGCCAAAGTTGAACCATTCCAAACCGTCCAGAAATCCTCCAAATTTTTTTTCTATGGCTGCCGCCGTGCGTTCCAGCGCGTCCGAGTCCTGCTCGCACATGGTGTGGGAAAGAAAACCGGTGACGCCCTCAAGGTCCTCCCCCTCAAGCGCTTCCCGTTTCACGCCCAGGCGCGAGTTCGGAGCGCAGGGGTTGTAGAGCTCCACCTTCACTTCGGAATACTCCGGGTTGATCCGCAACCCGTGCCGGATGCGGCGCGTGTGGGACCGGACAAGCTCCCGGAACCGGCGCCATTGCCCTAAAGAATTGAAAATAATATAATGCGCCACAGGCAGCAGGCTTTCAATTTCCCCTTCCCGGAAGGCGGGAGAATAGACATGAACCTCCCCGCCGAATTCCTCGCGGGCGAGTTTGGCTTCATAAAAACCGCTGGCGCACGCCCCGTCCAGATGGCGCCGCATTACCGGAAACAGCCGGAACAGGGCGAAGGCCTTCAACGCCAGCAGGATTTTCACTCCGGTCTTCTCGCGCACCGATGCCAGAACACGGCAGTTGGCCTCGATTTTCCTCCCGTCCACGACGTAGCAGGGAGTGGGGATTCGGGAGACGTCCACGGCGGTGAAATCGGGTCAGGTTTGTTTTACAACTCCCGCGTCTGCCAGGGCAAGCCGTGCTCTCCGATGATTTCCATAAAGGGGTCCGGATCGGGCTGTTCGAGGTTGAAGACGCACGCGCCCGCCCATTTTCCATCCAGCAACAGCCGCGCTCCCGCCACCGGCGGCGCCCCGGCCGTGTAGCTGACGGCCTGCGAGCAAACCTCCCGGTAACAGTCCTCATGGACGCAGATGTTGTAAATGAAAACTTTGCGCGGGCGGCCGTCCTTGACGCCCTCGCAGAGGCAGCCGATGCAGGTCTTGCCCCTCGTGCGCGGGCCCAGCGAGGCCGGATCGGGCAGCACGGACTTGAGAAACTGCAGGGGAACGATTTTCCGGCCTTCGTGAACGACCGGCGCGATGCCCGTCATTCCCGCGTTTTCCAGCGCCCGCAGGTGCCGCAGGTAATTCTCCGAAAAAGTCATCCAGAAACGGATGCGCTTGAGGCCCCCGATGTGTTTGACCAGCGATTCCAGCTCTTCGTGATAAAGCAGATAGATTTCTCTTTCCCCGATATCGAAATCGGGAAACGTGTAAGGCTTATGGACCGACAGGGGCGGGACTTCAATCCACTCGCCGTCTTCCCAATACCGGCCTGGCGCGGTGATTTCCCGGATGTTGGTTTCCGGGTCGAAGTTCGTGGCGAAAGGCAGGCCGTGTTCCCCCGCGTTGGCGTCGAGGATGTCAATGCAGTGAATCTCGTCGAACCAATGCTTCCGGGCGTAAGCGCAGTAGACATTGGTCACGCCGGGGTCGAAGCCGCATCCCAGCAGGGCCATGACGCCCTTTTCCCTGAAGCGCCCGTGGTATTCCCACTGCCGGGCGTACTCGAAACCCGCCTTTTCCGGCGCCTCGTAGTTCGCTGTATCCACATAATGAATACCAGCCCGCAGGCACGCCTCCATCAGGTTCAA
The DNA here is from genome assembly GCA_964650745.1 of uncultured Puniceicoccaceae bacterium. GTDB lineage: Bacteria > Verrucomicrobiota > Verrucomicrobiia > Opitutales > CAZYUX01 > CAZYUX01. The sequence continues at coordinate 7,050 of CAZYUX010000085.1, read as the reverse complement.
ATCCTGAAACGGCGGGGCGAGGTTAAGAAGCAGATCCGGCTGGAACCGCTCAATCAGCGCCGCCGTTTGCCGGGCGTCATTCGCGTCAACTTCGGCCGTTTGGATTTCCCGGCCCTGCTTTTCCTTCACCTGGGAGGCGATATTCCGGCACTTCTCGTGCGTCCGGCTGGCCAGGCATATTTCAGTGAACACCTCCGGAAACTGAGCGCACTTGTGGGCCGCCACGCCGCCGACGCCCCCCGCTCCAATAATCAAAACCTTGCTCATGCCATGAAGGAAATGTGATTTCCAAAATACCGGAGAGCGGAGCCGGTTTCGCGTCAAGCGCGCGGTTGCGGTTCCGCGCGGTAGTTATCCGGAAGCTTGCCCGAGTGGATCAAGTCCTCGATGGTTTGGATCATTTTCAGTTCGGCTTCTTCCCCCGCTTTGCGGGCTTCCACCAAATAACTTGTCACGGAGGTCAGCCGCCGGGCCAGCAGCCGGGCCACATGCCGCTGCGCCTCCGGATTTTCGGACAGGAACCCGAGGCCGTCGTCGGCCACGCGGAACTTCGACGGCCGGACCGCCCTGACCGTGGCCATGTGCGGCCTGCCGAGCAGCAGGCCCACCTCGCCCAGCACCGTTCCCGGCTCCGACACTTTGGCCAGCGCTTCGCCTTCACGGGTGATTTCCACTTCCCCTTCGAGGAGGAAAAGCAGAGCCTTGTTTTCGCGGCCTTCCTCGAGCAGGATTTCGCCTTCCCGCAAGCTCATGACAGGCAGGCCCTGGCAGATTTCTTCGATCGTTTTCATTAAGGGCACATCCATTAGCCGTTTTTCAAGGCGCAGGCAAGTTTTTTGAGGAGGTTCACCGGGCGCTCCCGCCCGGGAGCCGGGCAAAAGAAACGGGTTTTTTCTTACGGGTTTTTTCCCATTTGCTCCCGGATGCCGCGCCGCCCGGCCAGGAGCTTCTCGGTGTATTTGGCCAGGAGGTCGAACTCGAGGTTGACGGGGTCGCCGGGATGGCGCTGGTGGAAGTTGGTCACCTCGATGGTGTGCGGGATGAGCCAGATGCCCAGGCCGGTTTCGTCCGCCTCGGCCACGGTGAGGGAGACGCCGTCCACCGCGATGCTGCCCTTGAACACCACATAACGCATGAACCGCGGGGGCGGCTCGACGCGCATGTAGAAATCCTTGCCCCTCCGCTCCATGAGCGCCACCGTGCCCACGGCGTCCACGTGGCCGCTGACGAAGTGCCCGCCCATGCCGCCGCCGAAGCGCAGGCTGCGCTCGAGGTTGACCTTGTCCACGCCCGGCTTGAGGTATTGGAAAGTGGTCAGGCGGACGGTTTCGCCCAGCAGGTCGAATGTCATGCTCTTGCCGCCGTGCTCGACAACGGTCAGGCAGCATCCGTTGACGGACATGCTGTCGCCCGCGGCCAGCCCCTCCAAAACGGCGCCGGCGGAAACAGTGAGCTTCCAGGCCTCGGGCATCTCCTCGAAGCGGATGACCTGGCCGGTTTCTTCGACAATTCCGGAAAACATGATTTAATTTTTTAGTTTCGAGCGTTGAGCATAATCGGGCGGCGGGCCGGGCCGTCAATTTTTTTCGGGCGCGTGAAAGAGCGCGGCAGGGCCGAACGGCCCTATCCGGATAGGGTCTTTTTTTCAGCCGAACGGCCCTACCGGAAAAACGGAAAAGGTGTATAATATAGCAGCAACAATGAAAACCATGAACACACAAAAGCAACCGATTCACACGCGTTCCGGAGCCCGTTCCCCCGGCCGGGACCGGGCAGCGTTCACCTTAATCGAGGTCATGATGGCGGCTTTCGTGATGGTGATGGTCTTCGCGGCCGCTTACTCCAGCCTGGGCCACTCCCTCAACGTGGTGGATTCGGCCCGGCGCCAAAACCGGGCGAACCAGATCATCCAAAGCGAAATGGAAAGACTGCGGCTGTATAACTGGGACGAGATCTGGGCGGATCCCGACGCAAGCCTGATGAAAAGGCAGAATTACATCAACGAGGAGTTTAATATCGAGTCCGATTTTTTCGAGGACTACGCCGAAGGCTTTACCGGGGTCCGCGAAATGGAAGTCACACGCTGGGACAGCGACACCGGGGAGGCCGATCAGCTGAAAATAATCGTGACCGTGAAATGGAACAGCCGGCAGGGGAAAGAGCAAAAACTCTCCGTTTTCACCTTCTACACCCGGCAGGGCGTCAACGACTACTATTACACAAAGCCCGTTGAAGAAACTTAAAAAAAAGAGGACGAAAGATGAACCCAACCCACACAATGCGGAGACAAAAAGACCGGAGCGGCGGCTTCAGCCTGATCGAGGTGATGCTTTCCGTGACCATCGGAGTCATGATCATCGGGGCGGTGTGCGTGAGCTTCCTGCAGATGACCAAGGCCTGCTACGCCGTTATCAATTACTCGGAGATGACGAGCGCTGCCCGCACCGCGCTGGCCTATTTCGGCAGGGACATGCGGATGGCCGAGAACGTGCAAGTCTACGTGGACGGCGACAACAGGGCGACCCAGATAACCGTCAACATTCCCTCCGCGGTGGATGGCCAGCCGGATGTTATCAATTACCAGTTCCTGGAGGACACGCATCCGCGCCGGGAGGGCAAGCACGTGCTCGAGCGCACCCATTACGACTTCAACGGCAATGTCATCCACCACCGGGAGGTGCTGCAAAACGTGGTCGAGGACGGTTACCAGTTTGTGTTCTACAACACCAATGGCGACCCGATACCCTCGCAGGACCTGCACATCCGGTATGGGGAAGTCAAGGAAATCCAGATGGACGCGATGATGCAAAAAGAAACACTGCAGACCAGCCAGACCGACCATGTCATTTCGGCCCGCTACATGATGCGGAACAAACACGTGACCAATTAACCTTCACATGAATCATCATTCTTAACACAAAAAACAATCAAGAGGAGGCAATTATGAAAACAAACAAACGCGAAGGATCCATACTGGCTGCCGCGATGATCTTTGCGGTAGTGTCGGCGGCGATGGTCGGGACCTACTTGAAGCTGGTGATGAACGAGCTTCGGATAGCCGACCAGGCCTTCCAGTCCAACGCCGCCATCAACGCGGCCGAAGCCGGGCTGGAACAGGCGGCTTACGCCTTGAACAGGGAAGACTGGTCCGGCTGGCACACCGTGGCCGTGCCGAACGGGCAGGAAACCGAAACGATGCGGTACGCGAGCCTGCCGCCGGTGGACCTGGGCAAAAACAACATCTGCAGGGCGCAAATCATGGTCAAGGACTACGGAACCCGGAAGCCCATCGTCTACACCCGAACGGTGATTGACCAGGCATACGGGCTGGACGTGGACAAGCAGGTCGAGATCAAGCTGAAATCGCGCTCCAGGTATGACATAGGCACGGCTGCGGAGGAACTCCTCGAAAACGCCGGCAACAACGTCGGAACGACCGGCTACTCTTCGAGCGAGGGGCCGCCGGGGCCGGACAACAATATTGATATGGGGTCTTACGGGAGCCTGCGGTATGAAGATACGGTCACGGGTGTTGACCTGAGCAACGCCAACGTGTGGGGCTACGTCATGACCGGCGGCGCCGACATCACGTGGGGCCCCGACGCCTACGTCAAAGGGGAGGACACCCCGCCCGGCGTGGAGATTGACCCCCAGCGGCTGCGGTATGACTGGGACGCCGATTTTCCTGACGAAGACCCGCCAGCCTACGATCCGGCCGAGCACGGAACTTACGTGTCGAGCCCGCCCATCGGGCGGATGGGCGCAGACATAGGAACCGATGGAGCGGCTTCTTACGTGGACTACACGGGAGAGAGCATCACACTGGCGGCCAACAAGACATTGATGGTCCACGGTGACGTCACCATGGTCGTCAACGACCTCTCGATCGTAGGCAATGGCGGCATTAAGCTGGCGCCGGACGCGAAGCTGAAGCTCTACATCGAAGGCGACTTCGACTGCGGAGGCAACGGGATCGCGAACCTGGACGCGGCGGGCGGCGACCCCGGCGTGCCGGCTGACATGCAAGTCTTCGGAACCAACGACACGGACGGGGCGACGACGTGGAAACTGCACGGCAACGGGGCGGCGTCGGGCGCCTTTTACGCTCCCAACTCGAGCGTTCACATCGGCGGCGGCGGCTGCAACGGGGATTTCTACGGCGTTGTCATTGGCCACGAGATCAAGATCAACGGCGTGTATATGCTCTATTACGACGTTGACCTCCGCGACCTGGACACCGACGACGGGTGGGATATGCGGAGCTGGCGCGAGCTGACCAACCGCGCGGAGATGCTGCAGTTTCCGGACTACAATACATATCCGTCTCTCGAGTTCGTGTTCAGCGGGCAAGACGGCACCCCCGGCGGCAATTATTAAGGCCCGCAGGCGCAAACATTCTTGTTCATTCGGATACACCCATAACGCATCCCTCTAATAATACGGGCGCCCCCGGCCGAGTGCCGGGGGCGTCTTTTTTCATGCGCATGAAGACCGCCGCGGAGGACGGCCGGCGGGATGAAGAGAGAGCCTGCCATGCGGCGGGATTTGGGTTTGCCTGTTTCCCGCGCCGGCTTTTTTATTGAAGGATGAACTTTTGCGTTTTGCCGGCGGGAGCGTGGGGAACGGCCATGGCCAGCCATCTGGCCCGGCTGGGGCATGTGGTGACGCTGGCGCCCCGGAGCGTGGAGGAGGCTCTCGACATGACCAACCACCGCGAAAACCGGGCGTTCTTCCCCGGCCATCCGCTGGACCCGAACCTGCAAATCGCTGTGGAGCTGAAACCCGCGCTGCTCGAGGCCGAGGCGGTTCTGCTGGCCTGCCCGTCAAAATTCCTGCGCGCGGTGTGCGGGGAGGTGAAGGCGGCTCTTTCGGGCGCCTGGCGCGTGAAGTTGTTCATCGCCTTATGCAAAGGGCTGGAGGAGGGCACGAACAAGCTCCCCGGCCAGGTTCTGGAGGAGGCGCTGCCGCGGTATTTCCACGGCGTGCTGTCGGGGCCGACGTTTGCCGGGGAGGTGGCCGCGGGCAAACCCGCCGCCGCCGTTTTCGCTTCAGCGGATAAAGATCCTTTCATCGCCGAAGTGCAGAAAGCCCTCAGCGGCGAAAACTTGCGTGTCTACACTTCGGACGACGTCACCGGAGTGGGGCTTGGAGGCTGCCTGAAGAACGTTTACGCCATTGCCGCCGGCATCTGCGACGGCCTGCGGCTGGGCGGCAACGCCAAGGCGGCCCTCATCACCCGGGCGCTGCCGGAAATGGTGCGCCTGGGGACGGCGCTGGGGGGGCGGCGGGAGACGTTCTTCGGCCTCAGCGGCCTGGGCGACCTGGTGCTGACCTGCCACGGGGCGGCGAGCCGCAACCGGGCGTTCGGGCAAAAGATCACCGAGGGCGAATCCATCGAAAGCCTGATCGGGGAAAAACAAATGACCGTGGAGGGATACCGGACGGCGGCCTGCCTGCGGCGGCTCTGCCTTGAAAAAGGCCTTGACGCGCCGATACTCGGGGAGGTTCACGCCGTGCTTTACGAGCAAAAGAACCCGCGTGAGGCGATTCATTCCCTGATGAACCGCGAGCTGAAAGAAGAGCGGGTTTGAGCGTTTCCGGACGGCCCGGTTTTATCCGGAGAAAACAAATAAAGCTTGCCCGGGCTGAAATTTCCTTCAAAGGCTTCCGGCGTTCAAATTCAATCCAGTGCTGACATTATGAAAATTGTCGTGACAGGCGCCTCGGGGAGGCTGGGGCGGGAAGTGTGCCGCGCCCTGGCCGAAGCGGGGCACGATGTCCGGGGCGTGGACCAGTTTCCCGGCCGCGAAAAGATCGTCCCGGTGGAGGTCTACAACCTGCTGGACCGGGAGGCCTGCTACCGCGTGCTCGACGGCGCGGAAGCCGTCGCCCATTTCGGCAACCACCCCCGGCCCGACCGTTATCAGGCCCACCGCGTTTTCAATGAAAACACCGTCATCAACATGAACGTGTTTCAAGCCGCTTGCGACACGGGGGTTAAAAAAATAATCTTCTCCAGCTCGATCCAGGCCATCTCCGGCGGCAGCACATTGTCGGAAGAGACGCCAAGCCAATTGCCTTACCTGCCCCTCGACGGGGACGTTCCGCCCAACCCCGGCAATTCCTACGCCTTGAGCAAAGTCGTGGGCGAAACGATCCTGCGTTATGTCTGCCGGCAAAAAGATATCGAAGGGACCGCCTTGCGGTTTCCCTGGCTGCGCTCCCCGCGCCGCCATTCGTCTCATTTCCGCTATGGCCTCAAAGACATGCCGGAGCGGTATAAACACCACGTGACCCGCGACGAGGCCTTCGCCATCCTCGATATCGGGGACGCGGCGGACTTGATCAGGCGCCTGGCCGAGCGGCCCATGCCCGGATTCCGCGTGTATCTGCCCGCCGCCCGCGAGCCGTGGGTTCCGGACATGACCGTCGCCGAATTAATTGAGGAGATCTACCCCGATGTGCCCCTGCGCCGGCCGGCGGAGGAAATGGACAGCCTGGTGGATGTTTCCCGCCTCGAGGCCGACACCGGCTGGCGCCCGTCCGCGGCGGTGAAAGAGCAAGCCGGAAGCGGGGCATGACAATCCGGCGCGGCGGGCGCCGCCGGCCCGCAAAAAAGAGGAGCACTGCAGCCAGCTGACGAGGCAAATGATTTACCTCGCTTCCGGCGGCTCGATATCCCCGGGGGAAATCCAGCCGGGCTCCATTTTTTCTCCCGTCTCATGGCGGCGCATGAACCGTTCGTAATAGCCGGCCATCCAGGAGTGATGCGCGGGATAGCGGTCGAAAACATGGCCTTCGCCGCGCATCCGGGGGTCGCCTTGTTCCGCCAGCTTGCGCTCCATTTGTTTGCGCATCTCTTCCTTGCGCGGCGCGTGCGCGGGGTCCCCGGCCAGGTTCTTCAGACAATCCGGATCGGCGGCGGCATGGTAGAGTTCTTCATCCGGCCGCTTGCCGAAACACAAGTCCCAAAACTTGCGCGTCTCGGGATTGCGCCGCGCCTTGAGATCGGAAGAGCACACGTCTGAACTCCAGTCACACTTGAATCTC
>CAZYUX010000084.1:0-10185 GCA_964650745.1 uncultured Puniceicoccaceae bacterium | reverse complement strand
ATGCCGCAAAACGGGCGGGCGGGCGGACAACTACATAAAAACGGGATCCCGATTTCCCCGCTTGACCGCCAGCCGCCCATTGATAAGGTTAAAGGAAATCAAAGAGTTTCTATCGCGACAACCATGATGGCCAAAATCCAACTGGGACTTGTCCTGTTGTTGTGCGCCGCCGGCTCCGCGGCCGGCCAGAAAGCGCATAATATATGGGAGGAGCCTTTGCGGCACGGCATTGCCGCCAAGGTCGAAGACCGGATCATCACTTTCGAGGAATTGCGCATGGAAATGGCTCCTCTGATTTCCCGCGTGCGCAATGACTCCCGCTCGCCCGCGGAGTTTGTCCAGAAGATGAGCGAGCTCTACCTGGAGGTGCTGCGCAACCTGGTGGACCGCATTCTCATCGTCAAAGCTTTCAAAGAAAAAAAATACAACATACCGGCTTCGTATTTGGAAAATGAATACGAACGCGTCATTATCGAGGATTTCAGCAATGACCGGACCAAGTTCATCCAGCACCTCAGGAGCCAGGGGAAAAGCGTGCGGGAGTTCCGCAAGGATTTGCGCGAGCGCATCATTGTCAGCGTCATGCGCAACGAAATGCGCAAATCCCAGTCGGAAATCAGCCCGGAGAAAATCGCGAATTTCTACAGCGAGAACAAAATCCACTTTTACCAGGAGGAAAGTGTCCGCCTGCGGCTGATCATGCTCAAGCCGATCGCCGACGAGAGCCTGGACCTGCTGCGGCAGAACGCCGCAGGCATCATCGCCCGGCTGGAGGAAGGGGCGGATTTCGCGGAACTGGCCAAGAAGCACAGCCAAGGCGCCAGAGCGGACCGCGGGGGCGACTGGGGCTGGATCCAGCGTTCCGACATCCGGGAAGAGCTGAGCGAGGTCGCCTTCTCCCTGCGCCCGGACCAGTTCAGCAAAGCGATAGAACTGGACGGCCAGATTTTCATTCTTTATGTCGAGGATTACCGCGGCGAAGGCATCCAGCCTATCCAGGAAGTGCGGGACAATATCGAGAATATCCTCGTCAGCCAGCTCGAGCGGCAGGCCCAGAAGGAATGGCTCGAGCGCCTGCGCAAGGACGCTTACATCAAATATTACTGAAAAAGCGCCGGTCTCCCTAATGAACATCATCTATTTCGTTACCCATGACACGGGCCGGTTCCTGGGGTGTTACGGGCGGCCTATTCCCTTTTCCCCCAATTTGGACCGGTTCGCCGCCGAAGGCTTCCGGTTCGACCGCGCGTATTGTTCGGCCCCCTGTTGCGGGCCTTCCCGCAACTGCGCCATGACCGGCAAATACAGCCACGTTACCGGCACCCTCGGCCTGGGAAGCATGGGCTGGCCTTTGCCGGAAGCGGAACAGACGATTGTGGACTGTTTGAATGACGCCGGTTACGAAACTTTCCACGCCGGTTTTTGCCACGAGCGCCTCTACGGCGAGATGCGTTACCAGATTGACGGCGTGCCGGGAGTGGACGAACGCTACTGGAAAGATGACGCGGAAAACGTCGTCAACCTGGCCATTGATTACCTGATGAACCGCGACCCGGCCCGGTCCTTCTACCTCAACCTGGCCACGGGAGAAACCCACACGGGGCACACCGGCAAAGAGCGCCACGGCCCGCCCGTCCCCGAAAATGAAGTGTGGCTGCCGCCGCTGGCGCCGGATTTCCCCGGGCTGCGGCAGTACTTTGCCAAATGGCACGCGTCCTTGCGCTACCTTGACTTTCACTTCGGGCGCTTGCTCGAAGCAGTGGACGAGCTGGGCTTGCGCGATAACACTCTAATCGTTTTCACCACCGACCACGGCATTTCCCACCAGCGTGCCAAGGGTCATGTTTACACGGGCGGTGTCGAGATTTCCTTGCTGATGCGCCCGCCGGGCGGGCTGAACCAAGGGCGCGCGGTTCCCCATCTTATTCCCAACATTGACCTTTTGCCAACACTTCTCGATGCGGCGGAAGCAGCCGTTCCGGACGGTTTGAACGGCCGTTCTTTCTGGCCGCTGATCGCGGGCCGGAACTACCGGCCGCATCATCAAATATTCATCGAGCGCAATTTTCACGGGGAGCATCCAGACCGGCATGCCGCGAATTATGTGGATAAATACGACCCCCAGCGTTCCGTGCGCACGCCCGAATTCTGCTACATCCGGCACATGCGCCCGGACGCCCGGCCCCGGCCGTTATACCGGCACGAGATCACCGGTTGCGAGGAAATCCCCGGCCGTAAAATGGGAGAATTTCTGCCCGTGGCGGACCAGCTCCGCCCGGCCGACGAGCTTTACGACACACGCCATGACCCCTGGGAGCAGGACGACCTGACAAACCGCCCCGAATACGCGGGCATTAAAAACGAGCTGGCCGCCCGCCTGGACCAGTGGATGCGCGAGACGGACGACCCGGCATTGAAAGATCAAATGCCCCCGCCCATCGAACCCGAGCCGTGCTGGCCCGTCCGCGGCCGCCCCGTCACCATTCTCCGCCAGTAGGCAAAATTGGACCCGTCCCGCATCCCGCGGCTCTCGTCCGGAAGAAAAACATTTCCGGATTTAACCTTTCCGGGCGCCCGCCGTTATCCCTTTTAAAATTCTTAATTTTTCTTTCCGCGTTCTTCGAAGCATGTCATTGAAACGGCGGCTGTGGGGCAATTTAGGGGCGAACGTTTACGGCCAGGTGGTGATAACCCTCATCCACTTGACTCATGTGCCGCTATTTCTGCACTTCTGGGGAAAAGAGCGTTACGGGGAGTGGCTGGCCCTTTACGCCGTGCCCGCTTTCTTATCCCTGGCGGATTTTGGACTGGGAACAGCGGGTGCCAACCGGATGACGATGCTGACCGGACGTGGAGAAACGGGACGCGCCCGCGCCGTCCTGCACACCATGTGGGGCTTGCTGCTGCCGGCAACGGCACTGGCTGCCGCCGCGGCGGCGGGAATCGCCCGGGCCTGCCCCTGGGAGCGGTGGCTGGGATTTCAAATCACTCCCGCGGCGGAGGCGCGGGCCGCCTTGTGCTGGCTGAGCTGGATGACATTGCTGAACCTGCACGGAACCGTTTTAGTGGCCATTTACCGGGCGAAGCTGCGCAACGCCCGGGGAACCGCGCTGCTCAACAGCGCGCGGCTCTTCCAGCTGGCCGTCATCGCCCTGGCTTTGCCCTGGACGCGCTCCCCCGCCCTTCTGGCCGGACTGCTTTTTGCCGCGCAAGCATGCTGCCTCGCCATTATGGGATTGGACGCATGGCGCGTCTCACCCGGCCTGCGTCTGGGTTTGACCGGTTTCAGCCGGCGGGAAGCGCGCGCGTTGTGGCGCCCGGCGCTGGCTTACATGGCTTTTCCGCTGGGCAACAGCTTATATTTCCAGGGGCTGACATTGGCAGTCAACGCCGTGCTGGGAGCGGGAGCGGTCGTCGTCTTTAATACCGCCCGCGCGCTCACCAGGCTTCTTTCCCAGTCCGCCACCGTGCTTAAACACACGCTGTGGCCGGAGTTCTCCTATTTGATGGGGGCGGAAGACTTGAACCGGGCGCGGCGCCTGCACGACCTCGGACTGGAGCTGTCTTTCGCGCTGATGGGAGGGCTGTCGGCGCTGCTTTTCATCACCGGCCCGCCGCTGATTCAACTATGGACCGGAGGACGGGTGATATTGGACCGGCTGACCCTTTCGCCATTTATCGCGGCGGCGGCGGTCAACGGCCTGTGGTTCGTGCCGGGAGCTCTCGTGCAAGCCACAAACCGTCACGCCGGACTGGCCGCGCGGTACGCGTTGTCAAGCGGGACGGGCATCCTCGCGGCGCTGGCCTTGTGCCCTTCACTTGGCCCGGCCGGCGGCGCCGCGGGAATGCTGCTGCCGGAAATATTTCTTTTCGGTTATGTTTTGCCGGTTTGCTGCCGAATGTTAGAGCGGCGGCCAGCGGAACTGGCGCGGCAGACCCTTTCCTTTCCCGCCTTCCGCGGGTTTTTATGCGATGTCTTTATATTGTTTAAAACCAAAGCCAAAAGGAAAACGCCGGCGCACCGCCGCTGGCAGGAAACCTGATATGGGCGCAGGGACAACGCAAAGCAGAACCGCAATGGAGAAAACATCGGTTTGGGCAGAGGAAAAAATGCTGGCTCTGGCACTGCGTTTCCGGACATTCCGCGAATTCGCCCGCCAAAAACGCCAAGGCTGGCAGACCCCGCCCGGACTAAGGATTAGAATGCTGTTGCGCCCGCAGCCCTGGCAGCTGATTCTCTTTGCGCGCGGATTCCTGCCGCAAAAAACCGCCCCCCTGCTGCTGGACGTCGGCGCCAACACCGGCGCGTGGGCCGAATCGTTTCTGCGGCTCATCCCGGCGGACTTGATGGCCTTCGAGCCGGACAAACGGGCCTTCCGGCAGCTGGAACAACGCTTCCGCGCAAAAGAAAAACAAAGCCGCACCCGCGGAGAAACGGTTTTGTTTAATCAAGCTGTTTCCAGCCGCGAGGGCTCCGCGCTGTTCCACCAGTGCCGGGATTCCCGTTTCAGCTCCTTTCACTTCTACGAAGAAAACTTGGGGTTTGCCCCTGACGAAGCCGGGCTGGAGGACTCCGCGCCTGTGGAAACGGTCCTGCTCGATTCCCTGGCCGCGCATCCCCTGGTCCGCAAAGCCGAATTTATCATCCTCAAGATAGACGTCCAAGGACATGAGCGCCACGCCCTTGAAGGAGCGCAGCGTTTGCTGCCCCGCGCCGGCATGATCCTGCTCGAAGCCCCTTTCCTCTCGGAAAACGGTTCCGGCAATGAACTGGCCCGGTTGAGCGCTTTCCTCTTCGCTTACGAATTTTATCCGGTCTATTTCTGTTTCCCCGGTCTGGGGAGAACTTCGCTGCCCCTGGAACACGACATTATCTTCGTCAACCAGGGCTTGCTGGACAGCTCATCATGTTTCGCATAAGACGTGGCCGTCATTTCCAACGGATCCAACAAATTCCACTTGGCCCCGGCGGCCGCGGAGGCCGAAAAACACGGATGGCTGGAGCTTTTCCTGACAGCCGGCTACCCCACCCCCGCAACCAAGCGCATATTAAGGAAATCGCGCCTGTCCCGGCATCCGCGCTGCCGCCGCCTCCTGGCGCGTGAAGAGCGGGGCGTTCCGCCGGAAAAAATCAGCGCTTTTTGGCTGCCGGAGTTTCTTCTGCAGGCGGCGGGAGCGCTGCGGGTCAAAGGCTGCTCAAAACGCGTATGGCAACCTTTGGATGCCTTGGGCTACCAGCTTTACGCGGCCGCCGCCTCCCCCGTCCTGAAAAAATGCCGGAGCCGGATTTACCATTACCGCAGCGGTTACGGCGGGACATCCGTCATAAAAGCCAAACAAAAAGGCATGACGGCGCTGTGCGACCACTCGATCGCCCATCCATCCGTCCTTTCATGCCTGGTCCGCCATAAAGGCGCTTTCCCGCCGCCGGGAACTGGCCGCCCCGAACCGCCTCTTGAAAGACTTATCCACAAGGATCTGGTCCAGGCGGACCATGTTCTGGTCAATTCCGATTGGGTGAAACGGACGTTCCTTTATCAAGGCTGGCCCGAAGAGCAGATAAGCGTTCTTTACCTGGGCGTGGATGACCAGTTTTTCCGGACGATTCCCCGGCGGCCAGAGAGCGCCAATCAAAATCCGCGGCCGTTCAAGCTGCTTTTCGCCGGAGCGATGACGAAAAGGAAAGGCGCCGAAGACATCATTCAAGCCTTCCGTCTGCTGGGGGGCGCTCATGTTGAACTTTCATTGGCAGGCGGAATGGATCCCGGCCTGCGCCGCCGCCACCGGGATTTCTTCGAAAACCCGAGAGTGAAAGTTCACGGCATCCTGCCGCGGCGGGAACTGGCCCGGATGATGACGGAACATCCGGTTTTTCTTTTTCCGTCTTACGCCGAGGGCTCGGCGCGGGTCATTTTCGAGGCGATGGCCTGCGGCTGTTATGTCATCACCACTCCCAATGCCGGATCCATCGTCGAAACGGACCGCCACGGAAAAATCATCCCCCCCGGCCGGCCGGACAAGCTGGCGGAGGCGGTCCGCGAAATAATGGCGCATCCGGAACTGGCTGCCGCCGCGGGCCGGGCCAACGCTAAATTAATCAGGGAAAAACACCGCCAGCGCGATTACGGGCGCCGTTTATGCGCGCTTTACGCGGAACTGGCTGGAAAAAGAAAGATGCTGGCGGGCCTGTCTCCCGCCGCCGCCTTCTCATGAAAAAATTCAAGAGTGAAGACCTCTTGGCGGCGCTGCTCGGATTAGGCATGGCCTTCGAACTGCGGTGGATAGGGCGGCTGCTCATCAGCGAAATAGCCATTGTTGTCCTTTTCCCGTTTTATTTTTGCCGTTACGGCCGCTTGTTGAGAGACAAACGGGCCGCGGCCCTTCTGGCGTTAGGCGCGCTGTGGCTGTGGGGTCAGATGATGACGGACATAATCCGGCAGACGGCTTCCGGTGATTACACCCGCGGCTGGGCCAGGATAACTTTCTTTTTGGCGGAGTTCTCCTTTCTCATCATGCTGACGCGGGGCAATGTCCGGCGGCTTCTTTTGCTGCATGCCTGTATGGCGGCCTATTACCTTGGCTCCGGCTTCAGCGACCCGCTTGCCACCCAGTGGAAATTCATCTGGGCGCCTGTCTGCCAGACGATGCTGGTTGTTTACCTTTGTCTGGTCTTCCGCAAGGCGCCCTGGCACGCCATCGGCTTTTTGGTTGCGCTGGCTTTCATCAATTTTCACTTCAACAGCCGGAGCGCGGGGGGGACGGCACTGCTCTCGGCGGCGGCGGTTGCTTTTTATTTGCGGGCCGGGTGGTGGCGGCGGCGCTTCTGCCCGGCAGCCATGATTTACCGGCTGGGCAGCCTCGCCGTCTTTCTGGCGGTTGCCGCCGCGGGCATATTATGGCTTTATCAGGAAGGGGCTTCACAGGGTTACTTCGGAGAGGAAGCGCGGCGGAAATTTCACTGTCAATCCAAAGAAAAAGGATTGATGAAGCTTGTAATGAGCGGACGGGGGGAAATCCACGCCTCCAGCCGCGCCATCGCCGATTCGCCTTTGCTGGGGCACGGATCGTGGGCGAAAAATGCCAAATACGTGAAGTATATGCTCCGGGCCGCCGACATCAACCTGCTGGACGGCCGGTATTATTACGAGCTGCGTCATTGGGACGGCCTCATTCCCGCGCACTCCTATCTGCTGGGCGCGTGGGTCGAGGCGGGAGTGCTGGGAGCGCTCTTCTGGAGCGGCGCGGGAGTTCTCCTCGCCGCCTCCCTGCTGCGTGTCCTGCACCGCCCGCCGGACATGGCGGCGGCGCTGGTTCTGACCACATGCGCCGGCCTCGCCTGGCCGATCCTCTTCTCTCCATTCGGCATGGCCGCCCGCCTGATTAACGCCAAAGCCCTCTGCATCCTTCTGCTCCCCTGGACCCAGTCAAAACAAGAAACCCGTCATGCCGCGGATGCCTGAAAAGACCGCCGTTCTCCCGAGAATCTCCCTGGTCACGGTTTCCTTCAACCAAGGGCGGTTTCTCGAGGCAGCCATACGTTCCGCGCTGAGCCAGGAGTATCTAAATCTTGAATACATCGTGGCGGACGGCGGCTCCGGCGACGGCAGCGCGGAAATCATCCGCCGGCACGAAAGCCGGCTGGCATGGAGCGTCTCGGAACCGGACCGCGGGCCGGCCCACGCGCTCAACAAGGCTTTCGCGAGGGCCACGGGAGAATTATTCGGTTACCTCAACTCCGATGACGTTCTGCAACCCGGGGCCCTGGCAGCCGCGGCGGCCCTCTTCCTCCGCCGCCCGGAGACGGACGTGGTTTATGGCGACGTGGACTACATTGATGAGAAGGGCCGCCCCGCCGCGTTTCCCGGAAAAAGAACGCGCCAGATGAGAACGGTGGCGTTCGACCGCCTTGCCATGCTGCGCGGGGTGATGCCGGTGCCCCAGCAAGGCTCACTGTGGCGCGCCGCCGTTCACCGGAAAATCGGCGGTTTCAACGAGGAAAACCGCACCTGCTGGGACGGTGAGTTTTTTTACCGCTGCGCTTTGGCCGGCTTCCGGTTTCACCATCTGCCGCGCTCTTTGGGTGGTTTCCGCATTCATTCCGGATCGATTTCCGGAAGCGGAAACAACCGGGAAGCCTACCGGCAGGACTGCCGCCGCCTCCGCCAGCTCGGGCGGGATTCCGGCTTTTCCATCAATTTCCTTTATACTTATCTGTCTTATTGCCGGATTCAATTGCGCCGGACGGCCCGTTATCTGAGCGGCCGCCGCCCCGCGTCCGGAAGGGCGTCTTTATGAAGTGCGCTTTGCTTTGGGGTTATTTCGGGCCGTACCACCATGCCCGGCTGAAAGGCTTGCAAGAAGCGGCGGGCCGGAAGAACGCCATCGGCATCGAATACGCTTCCGCCAGCGCCACTTATCCGTGGGACCGGACGCCGGAAGGCGGTATCGCCACTCTTTGTCCGGGACGGGAAGAGGAGGTGTCGCCGATTTCCCTTTTCCGCGCTCTGCGCCGGGAATTGAAAGCCCGGCGGGCGGATGTGGTTTTCATCCCGAGCTGCTGGCCCGCCACGTCAGTGGCCGCCATCACGGCCGCGGCGAGCCTGGGATTGCGCCGGGTCATGATGAATGAGAGCTTTGGCGCCACCGCCAAGGCCCGGGGCTGGCGGCACTGGGCCAAAAAAAGACTCGTTGGATCCTTTCATGCCGCTTTGGTTGGCGGCGCCCCGCATAAACGCTGGTTTGCCAGTTTAGGCATGCCGGAGGAGAATATCTTCACCGGTTACGACGCTGTGGACAACGCCTATTTCTCCCGGGCGGCCGCGGAGGCGGTCCGCAACCGGGAGCGGGCGAAGGAGCGTTTCAACCTTCCTCAAAAATATTTTTTAAGCCTGGGGCGGATGGCGCCGAAAAAAAACCTGAAAACCTTGATTTCAGCCTTCGCCCATTTCCGTCATTCACGGCCCCGCGCTCTTCACCATTTGGTTATGGTGGGGTCCGGGGAAGAGGAGCCTTTTTTGCGCCTGCAAGCCGCGAGGCTGAATCTGCCCGTCTATGACCGCGCGCATGAAGCCGGGGCAAAAGTTTGCCAGCCGTCCTTGCCGCCCGGTGTCCACTTTTACGGATTCCGGCAGATTGACCAGAATCCGGTGTTTTACGCTCTCAGCGAAGCTTTCATCCTTCCCAGTCTGGCCGAAGAGTGGGGGCTGGTCGTCAACGAAGCCATGGCCTGCGGCAAGCCGGTGATCGTCTCGGCCCGGGCAGGATGCGCCGAAGACTTGGCGCGCCACGGTTTGAACGGTTTTCAATTCAATCCCGCCAACGCCGCGGAGCTGGCGGAGCGCATGGCCTGGCTGGCGGATGAAGATTCCGCCTCCGCCGGAATGGGCCAGGCATCCCTGCAAATCATTGCGCGATGGGACTGCGGCAATTTCGCCCGCAATGCCTTGCGGGCGGCGGAAGCCGCTTTGCGGGCACCTTCCGCTTTATCCTGACATGGCCCCGCCTTTGAAAATCCTGCATGTGATCTCCACCATCTCCGCCCGCAGCGGGGGGACGGCCGCCGCGGTGCTGAGCATCCTTGAAATGCTCAAAGGGACTAACGCCGGATTCCGTTTCACGCTGGCCGTGGGCGCATTGCAGCCGGACGAACAAGAACAAACGGAACGTCTCCGTTCCTGGGGCATCGAAGTGATTTCCTTCCCTCCCGAACATTTCAGGCCTTACGGTTTCTCCCTGGCATTCACGCGGTGGATGGCGGCGCGGGCGGGGGATTACGACGCCGTGCACGTCCACGGCGCGTGGAACTGGCCCTCCTACTGGGCCGGGCAGACAGCCAGGTGCCGCGGAGTCCCGGCCATTTACAGTCCGCACGGCTCCCTGGACAATTTTGATTTGCGCAAACACGCGGCGGCGAAGAAAATTTTGGGGCCGTTGTTCCTGAACCCGCTTTTTCAGCCCCCCAACCGCATCCACTGCACCGCTCCGCGCGAAGTCCGGGAACTGGCAACCTTCGGCGGCCGGGCCCGGCGCATGGAGATGAGGTTGCCCGTGCCTCCGGTCCCGGCAATGCCTCGCGCCAGCCGTTTCCGGGCCAGACAGGCATGGGGGATCCCGCCGGAAGCCAAAGTCGTGCTGTTCCTCTCCCGCATCAGTTACAAAAAAGGGCTGGACTTGCTTTTGCCGGCC
>CAZYUX010000083.1:0-10247 GCA_964650745.1 uncultured Puniceicoccaceae bacterium | reverse complement strand
CGATTCCGTGCCCGGAAAGCTCGGCCGCCAGCATAGACACCCCTGAAGACGCCGCCGCCTTTGAGAAATTACCCGCTTGAAAACGGGGGCTGGTTTTTATAATGAAGGAAAAACAATGAGCCGCCTCCGATGCCTGTCCCATCCGTGCGGTTTATTTGAACAAAGCCATTTCCCTGGTTCATGAACGGAATTATTGACTGCCACGTGCACCACTACCCGCCGAAGGTGATAGCCGACCCGGCGGGCTGGGCCTCGCGCATGGGCGAAACGCATTGGGCGGCCCTGATGTCGCGCCCCGGCAAACACCCGCAGGGCTGGGCGGACAGCCGCCAACTGATCGGGGACATGGATGCGGCCGGCGTGGAAAAAGTTGTCCTGACGGGCTGGTATTGGGAACACCAGGAAACCTGCGAGCTGCAAAACGCATACTTCCTGCAATGCGTCCGGGACGAACCGGACCGGTTTCTGGCCCTCGCGGCCGTCCAGCCGGCGGCCGGTCTGCACGCGTTTGACGAAACCCGCCGGGCCGTGGAGGAAGGCTGCGCCGGCATCGGTGAAATTCTGCCGCGCGCCCAAAGGTTTGAAATGCGCAATCACACCTGGCTTAAAATCTGCGAATGGGCGGAAGCCCAGGGCGTCCCCGTCAACCTTCATGCCACAGAAACCGCCGGTCATGAATACGCCGGGCGAATGCCAACGCCCCTGGACGAATACCTCTGGCTGGCCGGGCAATTCTACGACCTGAAAATCATCCTCAGCCACTGGGGGGGCGGGCTGCCTTTTTACGAGCTAAATCCCAAAGTCCGGCGCAATCTGAAAAACGTCTTTTATGATACCGCCGCCAGCCCCCTTCTTTACGAATCCCGCGTCTGGCAAACCGTCTGCAATATCACCGGGCCGGATAAAATCCTCTTCGGATCGGACTACCCTTTGATTTTGTATCCGAAAAAACGGGACAGGCCGGACTTCGCTTGTCTGATTGAGGAAGCCCAGCAATCCGGCCTCTCCGGCGCGGCGCTGGGTAAAATCCTGTCCGCCAATGCCCGCCGTATCTTCGGCCTGGGCTGACGGCGCGGGTATTCAAGCGGGCCCGGGTTAGCGGGCTTCTTTTTTCTCTCCCAAAAGCAGCAGGCAGGGGGTGAGGACGAGGGTGAGGAGGGTGGCGAAGGCCAGCCCGAAAGCCACCGAGGTGGACAGCTGGGACCACCATTGAGTCGAGGGCGCGCCGAAAGTGACTTCCCGGCTGATGAAATCCATGTTGATTTTGAGGACCATGGGCAGCAGGCCGAGGATGGTGGTGACGGCGGTCAGCAGAACGGGCCGGAAACGCTGGGCCGAGGTGCGCAATACCGCCTCGCGAGCCGGCATGCCGTTTTTGCGGTGGATGTTGTAGGTGTCAATGAGCACGATGTTGTTGTTAACCACGATCCCGGCCAGGGAGATAATACCGATGCCGTTCATCACCACACCGAAAGGCTGTCCGGTGATCAGCAGACCCAGCAGCACGCCGACGGTCGAGAGAACCACGGCCGTGAGGATGAGGAAGGCCTGGTAAAAGCTGTTGAACTGTGTCACCAGGATAATCCCCATCAACGCAAGAGCCGCCAGGAAGGCCCGCGTGAGAAAGGCCTGTGATTTTTTCTTCTCTTCGTCCTGGCCCTTGAACTGGATGAACACATCCGGATCGATATCCGCTTCCGCATCGAGCCAGGTTTTGATCTCCTTGATCTTGTTGTCGGCCAGGACGCCTTTTTCCGCTTCGGCGGAAAGTTTCAGGACGCGCCGGGAATCGCTGCGCTCGATGGAACCCACTTTTGGGGCGGGCCCGTGCCGGATGAACTGGCTGACGGGGACAAGACCTTTGGCGCCGGCCACACGCAAGCGCCCCACCCCGCCCAAGCTCCTCTCCTCAAGGGGATAACGCACGCGGATGTCCACTTCGTCGTCCGTTTCCAAGGGCCGGTAGGATCCGATTTTCAGGCCGTTGGAAATAAACTGGATGGCGTTGCCCAGCAGGGCGATATCGGCCCCGTAACGGCCCGCCTCGGCGCGGTCCACTTTCACTTGCCACTCGACAGCCGGGACGGGGCGGCTGTCGCTGATATCCGTCAGCCCTTCCATGCTTTCCAGATGTTCCCGGACCCGCTGGAGGGCTGGCTCTATCTTTTGCGGATGGCGGGAGCTGATTTCGATTTGCACGGCCTTGCCGGTGGGCGGGCCTTTTTGCTGCTTGCGCTCCTCGAGGACGATGCCGGGGAGGCCGGTCAGGCGCGGTTCGAGGTCCGCGTAAACAGCCTTCCATGGCCGGCGGTCCGGGGCGCCCCGGCGCCAATGGCATTCGAGGAAACCGATGCCCGCGGGCAGTTCCGCGGGCTGGCGGACTTGTGTCCCGCTGAAAATCTCAATGCGGGACAGACCTTGCGCATTGCGCAGGAGATCAGCCATTTCCCGCAGCCGCTTTCCGGTTTCCTCCCAGGACAAACGGCCCTCGGATGAGACCTCCAGGCGCGCGGGCAAACCGTTCCGGGGAGGCCGGATCCGGAATTCCATATCATCGAAATCCTCAAGCTGCCGGCGCGCTTGCGCTTCAACTTCCTCCCACGGCGGTTTGATGAATGGCCGCGGGAAAATCCGCTCGGCAAAGTCGCGGCAGTACTTCAGCAGGGAGAAAAAACCGTCCGGTTTTTCCTGTGGAGGCAAGGGGGGGTCGGATTCGCGCGGGATCAGGTCGAGCCGCCCGATAAGGCTGGAGATGGAATCCCCGTCCGGCGGCCCGCTCTCAATGTGAATCCGCGTGAAATCATCCCGCCGGAGCAGGCGCGTTTTCACTTCCTCGAGCAGTTCCGCGCACCGTGCGGCGGAAAAGCGGTTCCGGGCTTCCACCCGCAGCCGCAGGATATCCTTGTCTTTGTTTTCGGCCGGAACAACTCCAACACCGGGCAAGCCGGCAATGCGCTCGCGGACATCCGCCAGGATAACGCGGGGCGGCGGGCGGTCGCGCCAATCGGAAAACTCAAGTTGAATGACGCCGTGGGCATCTTCCGGCATATTATGCCGGCCGCCGGCTCTCAAACGGCTGCGGGCGTAGATATTTTCCACACCGGGCACACCCATGACACGTTCTTCGGCTTGCGCGGTCAGCCGGTCCATTTCATCCGCGGACAGATTGCCCCGCATCCGCAAAAAAAGCTGGGCGGTATCCGGCTCAATATCCGGGAAAAAAACAACACCCAGGCCGGAGGCGGAATACAGCATATAGACCAGCGCCAGCAGGCCCGCAGCGGCAGCCACCACCCGGAAGGGATGTCTCAGGGCGGCGGCGAGCCTTCGCAGGTACCAGCCGGTCAGGCCCTCGAGCTCCGCCAAATTGCCTTGCTCGGAAACGGTAAGGTTGCGCATTGTCCCTGAAGAGGCCGATTCCGGACGGCCGGTGAGCGAGCCCAGCGCGGGCACGAAAACCAGCGCCACGGCCAGCGCCGCGCTTAAAGTGGCGATAAGAGTGACAGGCAGAAACCGCATGAATTTGCCCACGATGCCGGGCCAGAAAAGAAGGGGCAGGAAGGCCGCCAGCGTCGTGGCGGTGGAAGCGATAATGGGCCAGGCCATCCGCCGGGAGGCGGCCAGGTAAGCTTTTTCCCGCCCCTGCCCGCCGCCCATCCGCCGGTCCGCGAATTCCGCCACCACGATGGCCCCGTCCACAAGCATGCCCACCGCCAAAATCAACCCGAAAAGCACCACGATGTTCATTGTGTAACCGGCCCAGCTGAGAAAGAGGATGCCGGCCAGAAAAGAAGCGGGAATCGCCGTGCCCACCAGCAGCCCCGTGCGCCAGCCAAGCGCCGTCACTATCACCAGCATGACCAGCAGCACCGCGCTGATGACGTTGTTTTGCAGGTCGCCGAGCATCGTTTTGATTTCTTCCGAACGGTCCTGGGAATAATTAACCGCAACGCCGCCGGGCCAGCTTCTCTTTTCCGCTTCCACCAATTCGCGCACTTTCCGGACTGTGGCGATGACGTTTTCCCCCATTCTTTTTTTCACTTCCAGACTGACGGAAGGCTGGCCATTGAGACGGGCGCAGCCTTGGGCTTCCTTGAAGGTTTTACGCACAGCCGCGACGTCCCGCAGTTTAATCACGCGGTCTCCCCGAACTTTGACGGGCAGGTTGAGGATGTCTTCGGCGGTCTCAAACAAGCCGGGCACTTTGACCGCCAGCCGTCCGGCGCCCGCGTCCAGCGCGCCCGCCGCCACCAGTCTGTTGTTGCGGGCCGTGAATTGGATGATATCCTGCTGGTTCAATTCATACATCTCGAGGGCCGCGGGGTTCACGATCAGTTCGACGACTTCCTCCCGGTCTCCCCCGATATCCACTTCGAGGACTTCCGCCAGCCCCTCGATTTTGTCCCGCAAATCTCGGGCCAGTTTGACCAAAGCCCGCTCGGGCAGATCGCCGGAAAGAGAAACCACCAGAATGGGAAACAGCGCAATATTGACCTCGCTGACAACTGGCTCTTCCGTTTCTTCGGGCAGCTCGGCCTTGGCCTTGTCCACCTTTTCGCGCACATCGCTGAGGGCTTTTTCGTTGTCGAACCCGGCATCGAACTCGAGAACGATGGCGGCCGTGCCCTCGGCCGCGGTGGCCGTCATTTCTTTAACTCCCTCGATGGCGCGCAACTCTTTTTCGATGGGCCGCGCCAGCATCCGCTCACTGTCTTCCGGCGAGATGCCGTGATGGAAAAGGTGCACCAGGATAAAGGGAATCGGAACGTCCGGCGAAGATTCCTTGGGGATGATCCGGTAGGCCTGGGTCCCGGAAATCAAAATCACTGTCAGAACAGCCAAAACCGTGCGGCGGCGCTGAAAACAAGCTTCGATTACGGCAAGCATGGCAGTTTTTTTATTCGGAACTGGAAAGGCCGGCTTCCATGACCGCGTGGACGCGCTCGCCGGGGCGGGCGAACCCCATGCCAACCGTGATGATGCGGGCCGGGTCGGGCAATCCCTCCAGCCAGACCGCCGTGTTCGAGCTCTTGACGATCCGGGCGGGGATGAACCGCACCGTGTCCGAGCCGTCCACGATTTTAACCCCAAATTCCCCCTGCTCATTTAACGAAAGAATGGCGGGAGAGACACGGTGGGCCCGCACGGTGCCGTAAGGGATATGCAGCTCGGCGGTCAAACCGGAGGGCACGCCGCCGGGATTGGGCGCTTCCATCTCGACCGTAAAGGTGCTGCTGCTTATGTCCGCGGCGGCGGACACATAACGGATGAGGCCCTCGATCGTGTCTCCGGTTATCAGATCCGCCCGCGCCGGCTGGCCGGTTTCAATTTTTTTCACTTCGAATTCCGTCACCGCCCCGGTCACGGCAACAGGATCCAGTTCCACCACCAAAGCCACCTCGCCGCCCGGAGCCACATAATCACCGGTTTCCACCAGCCGTTCCTGCAAAACGCCGTCAAAAGGCGCCCGGATTTCCGTCTTTTCAAGGTCAATGGCGAGACCTGTCAAAAGAGCGTTGGCTGATTCGAGATTGGCGGAAGCTTCCGCCACTTTTGTTTCAGCCTGAAAACCTTTTTTCGCCAAATCCTGCGCGGCGGCGAACTCCAGCTTGCGCTGGCGGACCAGCGCCCCGGCTTTTTTAAGGTTCACTTGGCGGTCCCGCGTTTCAATGCGGGCGATAAGGTCTCCCCGCTTTACCTTGGCGCCCCGCCGCGCCCCCACTGCCTCGACCGCGCCCGCCGTTTCCGCCCGCAGAAGCACCTCGCGCGCCGGCGCCGTCCGCCCGCGGGCGATGACCTCCCGCGCCACGTCTTCGGCGCGCCGTTCCTGATACCGCACGCTGATGACCGGTTTGCCGGAATGCTCCGTCACGGCGGTTTCTCTTTTCCCGCTCGTGAACACCCCCGATAACATCCACAAAATTAAAAGGGCCAGCAGGCTGACAGCGGCGGTGGTTGAACGGCGCATGGTTTTATTCCTGATGAGGTTTCAAATCGTCTAATTAAAATCAGGGATGCGGCGCGGGAGGCCTTAATCCCGCCAAACCACCCCGTTTTCCAGCAGGTCGAGGATGAAGCGCTCCAAATCCTCTCCAGTAGCTTCGATATCCCCCCGCAAAACGTCCAGCAACAGGTTGTTGGTCAAACCGTGAAAGGCGCTGAGGAGTTTGTCTTCCTCCATTTCCCGAATCCCTCCCGCCACCATGCACGCGCGGAGTTTTTCCCTCATGTAAGTTTTGAATTCCTGGATGGTCCCCGCCAGCCTGGCTTGCAAAGCGGCCGGCACAGGCGAAAACGGCGTTGCCAGCTCCCGCGCGTAAAGGCGGAAGAACTCCTTGTCCCGCTCGACGAACTCGATTTTCCCCCGCGTCAGCGCCCGGAAACATTCCAAAGCCGTCGGCGCCGCCTCCAGTTTCTCTTTCAGAAAAACAAAATAATCCTGCACCTTGCTCGCCATCAGCGCCGTGTAGAGGTCTTCCTTGGACTCAAAATACCGGTAAACCGTTCCGACACTGTATTCAGCGGTCCGCGCGATATCCTCAATACTGGTTTGCTGATAGCCCTTTTCCGCGAACAAACGTTCCGCGGCCAGGAGAAAATCCTCCTTTCGCCGCCGCCGATCACGCCCTTTGCGGGATTGAGCAGTCATTCGTAAATTATAAGATGCACGTTAAAAAGTGAATGCAAATTCAATTATAGAAACAATTATTCAATTTCCGCTCTCTGTCAAGCCCCGACCCGTTCTTGATTTTTGCGGACCTTCCGCCCCGCCGGTTCTCCTCCGCCACCTATAGCTTTAAATTAGGGTCGAGGTTGTTGTGAGTAACAATCGCATAACTTTCCAGCCCTTTCCCAGCTTCGTATTGGTGATTTGATGGAAAAAGGGCAAAATGAATTTTACAATCAGGTTTTCCGTTGATTGAATGCTTGGCAACAGAAGGTTATTAATGCCAGCCTTGTCTTGGAATGAAATCCAGTCTCACGCGATTGCCTTTTCGCGCGTATGGGAAGGCGCCAGCCGGGAGCGGGCCGAAGCCCAGTCTTTCTGGAACGATTTTTTTGAGATCTTCGGCATCCGCCGCCGCTCTGTCGCCGTGTTCGAGGAACCGGTGCATAAGCTGAAAGGCACGTGGGGGTTTATTGACCTTTTTTGGAAAGGCACGTTGCTGGCGGAGCACAAGAGCGCTGGCAAGAGCTTTGACACCGCGCAGTCCCAAGCATTTGCTTACATTCAGGAACTCATTAATGCCGAACGACGCGACGAGGTTCCGCGCTACGTCATTTTATCGGACTTCCAGCGGTTTGCCTTGTATGACCTGGAACCGGAAAAAAATGAGAATGCCCCGCACTTTGAAAATATCCGGTATGAGTTATTTGAATTCACACTGCCGGACCTGCACAAGAACATCCGCCGCTTCGCTTTTATACCAGGCTACAAAGTCCAGCGCCTGCATGAGGAAGACCCCGCCAACCTTAAAGCCGCCGCCATCATGGCGGCTTTGCACGACGCGCTGAAAGCCGGCGGCTACTACGGTTCCCACCTCGAACGCATGCTGGTGCGGCTGCTTTTCTGCGTGTTTGCGGATGATACCGGAATCTTTGAACCGGCTCAATTCGAGGCGTTCATAGAAAACAGGACGCGGAAGGATGGCTCGGATCTCGGCTCGCAACTGGCCCATCTTTTTGAAGTCCTCAATACGCCCGAAGACCAAAGGCAAAAAGGTCTGGACCAGGACTTCGCCGATTTCCCTTATGTCAACGGTGACCTGTTTGCGGAGAACATCCGGTTCGCCGACTTTAACCGCGACATGCGCAACCGTCTCCAGGCGGCCTGCCGGTTCGACTGGTCGCGCATCTCCCCCGCCATTTTTGGCACGCTTTTCCAGAGCGTGATGGAACCAGCCGAACGCCGCCAGATTGGCGGCCACTACACTTCGGAGCGCAACATATTGAAGGTGATCCGGCCCCTTTTCCTTGATGAGCTGGAAAAAGAATTCAACCGGGCGAAGAAGCGCGGGAAAGCCGCGTTGCGGCGTTTCCACGACAAACTCGCTTCGCTCAAGTTCCTCGATCCCGCCTGCGGCTGCGGCAACTTCCTCGTTATTGCCTATCGCGAATTGCGTCTGATGGAAATCGAGATTCTGAAAGCGCTTTATGGAAAACAAACTGAATTAGCCTTGGAAAAACTGTCGAAACTCGACGTGGACCAATTTTACGGGACCGAAATCGAGGAATGGCCCGCAAGGATTGCCGAAACCGCCCTGTGGCTGACCGACCACCAGATGAATATCCGCCTCTCAGAGGCCTTCGGGCAGCTTTACAAACGCCTGCCTCTGCGCAAATCCCCAAGCATCTGGCATTTCAATGCTTTGCGTTTCGACTGGAACGATCTCCTCCCCGCCGCCGAGTGCTCTTACGTCTTCGGCAATCCGCCCTTTGTGGGAAAACACCTCATGACGCCGGAACAAAAACGCGACGTTCAAAGGATATGGGGGGAAACGAACGGCGGGGGTGCGCTGGATTATGTCGCATGCTGGTATAGCAAGGCGGCGGATTACAGCGAAACCAATCCGGCCCTGCCCTGCGCGTTCGTCTCCACCAATTCCATCAGCCAGGGAGAACAAGTAGCCTATCTTTGGAATTATCTTTTTAAGCGGGGGATGAAAATCCACTTCGCCCACCGCACCTTCCCCTGGGAGAGCGAAGCCAAGGGCAAAGCTCATGTTCATGTTGTTATTATCGGCTTCGGCCGCCGGGAAAAGAACGGCAAAAAAATCTATGATTATGCGCGAAACGGGGAGGAGCCGAAAGTCCTTCCGGCAACCAACATCAGCCCCTATCTGGTCGAGGGACCGAATCTCGCTGTTACCCCGCGCTCCCGGCCTTTGTGCGAAGTTCCCGCCACGATCTACGGCAACAAACCGGCTGACGGGGGGCACTTGATAATCGATCCGGAAGAGCGGCGCCTGGTTGAACAGCGGCATCCCGAACTGTTAAAATACATCCGTCCGCTGATCTGCGCCCAGGAATACCTGCAAGGGGGATTGCGCTGGTGCCTGTGGCTAAAAGACGCCGGTTTGAGCAAACTGCGCAACAATCCGTATATTAAAGAAAAACTGAAAGCGGTTAAAAAGTTCCGGGAAAGCAGCAAAAAAGGCCCCACCCGGGAACAGGCCAGCGTTCCTTATTTGTTCGCGGAAATCCGGCAGCCGGAATCGGAATATATCGTGATTCCCCGGCATAGCTCGGAACAAAGAAAATACATCCCTTTCGGTTACTTCACGCCAGATACTATTGTCCATGACAGTTGCACGGCGCTGCCGGATGCCACGCCGTATCATTTCGGTGTGCTCTCGAGCGCGATGCACATGGCATGGGTGCGCCAAGTCTGCGGGCGGCTTGAATCTCGATACCGTTATTCCGCCAAGCTGGTTTATAATAATTTTCCGTGGCCGGAGAAAGTGACGGAAAAGAAACAAACCGCGGTCGTAGAAAAAGCCAAGGCGGTCTTGGCAATACGCGAAAAATACATTAGCAGCGGCTCTACCTTGGCCGACATTTACGATCCGCTCTGCACTCCGGCGGACTTGCTCAAAGCGCATCAGGCTCTTGACCGGGCCGTGGACCAGTGCTACCGTCGGCAGAAGTTCGCGGATGAGCGGCAACGTCTCGAGCATCTCTTTCCGCTTTACGAAAAACTCACCGCGCCGCTCTTGCCCGCCAACAAACCAAAACGCCGCCGCAGCCCCCAAAAGCCGCGAAACGGGGCTTGACGAAAGACATTGTGAACAAAAGGGAATAAGTTGGGCTTGCGGAGGGCTGCTGGCGCGGGGGGCGGACCGGCGTCTGGGATTGACGAAAAGGGCGGGCTAACGTTGTTTGAATATAATTTCCCGCCGGGCGGGCGGGTTGTCTAAATTGTTGCCTGGAGAATAGGTTTCCTTTATCATGCCGTCCGCCGCAGGGCGCAGGATTTCAGTGCCGCCGCCGGGCCACCGGATAAGGAGGCCCTGGATGGTCTTTTCCCAATGGCCCATCTCTTCGCCGATGAACAGAGATTCCCGGTCAAAGGGGCGAAGAGCCGTGCCATTGGGTGTTATTTCCAGGCAGGAGACATCGCCTAAACGGTTTGTGGTCTTCCAGCGGCCGTAAAAGCAGCTTTCCGGCGCCCGCTCCAGTGATTCCGGCGTTTTTTTTGCCGGGATGCTTGAAGCGGTTTTCCGGGGAGGTTCCGGGGGCGGCGCTGG